>NZ_NPDX01000005.1 GCF_002811945.1 Leptospira harrisiae
TTGTTAAGGGTGATTCAAATCGAATATCACAAATTTTATTTAATTTGCTGAGTAATGCATTTAAGTTTACCAATAATGGACAAGTTAGTTTAACACTTAGCTTGGAAAATAATCAGTACTTTGTTTTTAAAGTCAAAGATACTGGAATTGGGATGACCGAGGAAAAAATTAGTAAATTATTTATAAGATTTTACCAAGCTCACGATTCGAATCAAATTTTTCAAAGAGGTACTGGTTTAGGCTTAGCAATTTCTAAAAAACTAGTTGAACTTATGAATGGTAGTATCTCCGTCAAAAGTACATTAGGAATGGGATCAGAATTTGTATTTAAAATTCCATTAATTATTTCTACCTCTACCAATTTAGAAAATTTTCAATTCACACAAACAAAAGGGCAATTTCAAAATTTAAAAGTGCTAATCATTGATGATGTCCAAGAAAATTTGCTTATTGTAAAAAAATTCTTAGAAAAAGAAGTGTTTCATATAAATCTTTCTGCAGGTGGTTACGAAGCAGTTTCTATGTATGAAGAGAATTTGTTCGATATTGTTTTAATGGATATTCAAATGCCCACTTTAAATGGATTCGAATTACTAAAAATTTTCCGCAAAATAGATTCTGATCGATTTAAATTCACTCCAATAATAGCTTTTACTGCTAATGTGACTTTGGAGGAACAACGTGAAATAGATGATGCAGGATTTAGCGGTTTTCTATCAAAACCAGTTTCAAAAAAAGAGATATTTGATAAATTCATTGATGTATTAAAGTAAGATACTTCTGCGAAAAAATTTTTAAATTAATTTTATAATTATATAGTACCGAATTATCATTCTTATCTTTTGTGATACAACAATGCTTTCTTTAGGCAAACAATGAGTTTTGGTTTAGATAGTTTTTTAGTTACAGAAAAATATAAAGCCCTTTTCCCATCACAGTTCCATTCCGGAAATTCCATCGCAATTTCTTTAGCTATTGTGGTTTTACAATTAAAATAAAGTGCAAATTCGAATTCATTTACTTTCGCAATCCGAATGGTTGAGCCTGATTTTGTTTTTGGAGTTAAAAAACTAGGCTCTCCCCATTTCAAACATTCTTCAATTTCGCCTATACGTTGATCCTTTTCTGACAGTTCATAAATCCAATTTCGAATCTCCATAAATTTTTCTAACATCATTGGTGTAAGGTTAAAATAATAAGATGAAACTTCTTCCGAGGGAAATTTTAATTTAGTTTTAGTTTTTTGATTTGAGGGAGTAGGTTTCATTTTCAGCTAACTGTTACTCAATACATCCCTGATCATTATTTACTTGGTAGTAGAAAAAATTTGAATTTAAAAAGATATAAGCAAACGGACTTAATATTGAAATACGGGACCAATTTTTTCGTCGGTACCTTTGAATCTAACTTTATCTCCAATTTTAACCGTACTAAAATCAGTTACACCTTCAATTACCGTCGTCAGTTTTACATTTTCTTCGGTTTGAACAATCGCAAGAACGTAAGGTGCACGAGTAGCCATATGGCCGAATCCAACGTACACAACAGTAAACGAATGAATGGTTCCATTCTCTTTTAAGTCCACTTTTTCAGTGGATTCACTGCCACAGGATGGACAACCCTTTAAAACTTCAGCAAATTTGAAGTTACAATGGTTGCAAATTGTGCCAGTAAATGTCTGTGTTACGCTCATATTACATTTCTTATTTGATCTAGAATAATTTGCAATACGTTTAAATTATTGTTAGGTGAAATTGTCCCAAAATATTCTTGAATCTTTCTAAGCAAAATTTTGGTTATTTGACTTTTACAACCACTTTACCTTTAGTACGCCCGGACTCTATATAAGAAATGCCTTCGTTGGTTTGTTCAAACGGAAATTCCTTATCAATCACTGGACGAATTTTTCCTGCTTCAATCAAATTGGTAATTTCACTTAACTGATTTCCATCTGCCTTCATAAACAAAAATTCAAAATTAACATTTAACTTTTTTGCCTTTCGTTTTACCGACATACTTAACAAACTCATCAAAAATTGGAAAGACCAACCTAAGCCGATTTTTTTTGCAAATTCACTGGTTGGTGGCCCCGTAAGAGAAATTAGTGTTCCACCTTGTTTCAAAATTTGCAGAGACTGATGAAGTATTTTAGACTCTCGGTTACTATGTAGCACCAAATCATAATCTTTTAATATAGTTGAAAAATCTTCCTTTTTGTAATCGATTATTAAATCAGCGCCAAGTCTTTTCACCAATTCCGTATTTGCCGAACTGGTTGTAGTTGCCACAAAGGCACCCAGATGTTTTGCTAGTTGGATTGCAAATGTCCCTACTCCACCAGAACCAGCTTGGATGAATACCTTTTGCCCTTTTTGAACCTTTGTTATCTCCACCAATGCTTGCCAAGAAGTAAGCCCAACTAATGGTATCGATGCGGATTCTTCCATCGAAATGTTATTTGGTTTCAATGCTAAATCATTTTCCGAAATAGCGATAAACTCCGCAAAGGTTCCAATGTGAAAATCAGAAGGCCTTGCATAAACTTCATCACCAACTTTAAATTTCGAAACATTGACTCCCACTTTTGTGATAACACCAGCCATATCATGTCCGTTAGTAAAAGGAGGTTTGTAAGGAAGGAAAATTTTAAAGTCACCATTTCTGATTAATGAATCTAGTAGATTAATTCCCGTTGCATAAATTTGCACCAAAACTTCGTTATCATTAATGTTTGGAACTGGTACTTCTGAAAGTACCAGTTTTTCTTTTTTACCGTAACGTGTTACTTGAAAAGCTTTCATCGTTTTATCCCTTAAATCGATTGATGTTTTTAATCATTGAATTTTCAAATAATTTATATGCGAAGTGTTGTATTGCCAAAATTACCGATGCACCTTTCCCTACGGGATGATTAAATTTTGGATTCTTAGTTTCAACCAATTTGATTAAAGTATCGATCACTGGAGTTGGTTCTGGTGCATTTCCAAACAAATCTTTTGCAAATCTTTCGATTTTACCTCGGTATTGGTTGTAGTCATCAATTTTGATTTCAGATTTCACAGCATTAGTAATGATATTGGTTTTAAAACCCATTGGTTCCACCATTGCCACTTTAACATTAAACTCATTTAATTCAAAACGTAATGATTTAAAAAAACCTTCTAACGCATGTTTGGAAGCGCCATAATACGAAGCACTTGGAAAATTCAATAGACCCATAATGGATCCAACGGTAATTATTTTACCGGATTTTTGTTTTCTAAAGTCAGGTAATAATTCTTTTGTCAGTTTGATTGTTCCCCAAAAGTTAGTTTCAAATTGCCTTTTACCTTCTTCAATGGATGTTTCTTCTGCCAGTCCCGACAAATAAAAGCCGGCATTATTGATCAATACATCTAAATGGGAAATATGCTTGAACAATTCATTACGGAAAACCTTGATAGAACTATCATCGGCAATATCCAAAGGCAACATTCGGAAAGGCACTTTTACTTTGTTTGGGTCACGACTTGTACCTATGACATGATAACCTTTTTCGTGAAGTTTGGTTGCGACAATCAAACCAAAACCTGAGGAAGCGCCGGTAATTAAAATTGTTTGTTTCATAATAGATTGGACTCTGTTTTTTAATTTTTACTTGCAATTTGCAAGTAAAAATATCACTTTTATTTTGCAAGTGATATTTTTATAATATTTTTTAAGTTTTTATTGGAGGAAAATGAATGGAAAAAGCCAAAAAAAGGTCAGAATGCCCTCTCAGCTGCTCACTAGACATATTTGGCGACAAATGGTCTTTACTCATCATTAGAGATATGATGTTCTTTAATAAATCAACCTATGGTGATTTTTTGAAATCAGAGGAAGGGATTGCCACAAACATCCTGGCAGCAAGACTCCAAAGTTTAGAAGAAAACGACCTCATTGAAAAAACAGAACATCCAACTAGCAAAGCAAAAGTCCTTTATCAACTGACAAACAAAGCAATCGAACTTTTACCAATCCTTGTTGAAATACAATTGTGGGCAGAAAAGTATTTTGAAATTCCCGCAGAAATCAAATCTCAACTCAAAGAAGTGAAAAAGGGAAAAGAGGAATTTATGAAGGTCATGACACGGAAATTAAAAAAACAAAGTAGCTAAGCAAGCGGCATAGGGAGCAAAAAAGCAAAAACACGTTTAAACCCCGGTTTAACGAGATCCAAACGTGTTTTTTAAATTTTTAAAGTTTTATCTTACTTCAATCTTTCGATGATCGTTGCGATACCCATACCGCCACCGATACAAAGAGTGATGAGTCCGTAACGAAGGTCTCTTCTTTCCAACTCGTCAAGAACAGTTCCTGTAAGGATCGCACCAGTGGCACCGAGTGGGTGTCCAAGAGCAATCGCTCCTCCGTTCACATTGATTTTAGATTCATCAATTCCGAGTGTTTTCTTTACGTATAACACTACAGAAGCGAATGCTTCGTTGATTTCCCAAAGGTCAATGTCTTTTACCGTTAGCCCAGCTTGTTTCAATGCTTTTTGTGAAGCAGAAACAGGACCAGTTAACATAATCGTTGGATCTTCACCAGTTGCTACCGTTGCAAGAATTTTTGCTCGTGGTTTCAAACCGTATTTTTTGAGTCCTTCATCGTTAGTTACTAAAATCGCAGCAGCACCATCCACTATACCGGAAGAGTTTCCGAGTGTGTGGATGTGGTTAATTTTTGTTACTTCAGGGTAAGAACGAAGTGCAATTGCATCTAATTCTTTTTCACCAATCGTTTTGAATACAGGACCAAGGCTTGAAAGGAATGCATAATCTGATTCCAATCGTGGGTTTTCTTCTTCAGTCACAACAGTTCCATCATCCAAAGTAATTGGGATCACAGATTTTTTAAAGTATCCATTTTGAACTGCGGCATGTGCTTTTTGTTGTGAAGATTCTGCAAAACGATCTGCTTCTTCACGAGAAATATCATACTTCGTTGCAATAAGGTCAGCCGAAATACCTTGCGGTACTAGGTTGTAGTGAGCAGCAATTTTATCGTTACCAACATTAAAATCACGTCCCATCATATCATCACCCATTTTCACACGGCTCATGGATTCAACTCCACCACCAACTCCGATTTCCATAGCTCCAGAAGCAACATGGTTTGCAACGTTGTTGAGGGCTTGTAATCCAGATCCGCAAAAACGGTTTACTGTATAACCAGGAACGTCTTTTGGCCAATGTGCCGCCATAACCGCATAACGTGCGATACATGCAGCCTGGTCAGCGACTTGAGATACACAACCCATTACAACTTCTTCAACCGTCTTTGGATCAATTCCGGTACGTGATTGGATGGCTTTTAATGTGGCAGCAGCTAATTCTTGTGGGTGGACGGATGCAAGTGTCCCGCGTTTTTTGCCCTTTCCTCTCGGAGTTCGGACAGCATCAATAATATAGGAATTCCCCATGGGTTTACCTCTCTCTGGGTGTTCTAGGAAAAACGTACAGAGTTCGCCTCATAAGAAAAGTAAAAAAATCATCATTTCGTCATAGTTTTCATGAATTTGTGACGGTAGAAGAGTAATTTTGCCCGGATTTGGCATCCATAGCCCAAAAACATAGAATCAAGTCTGTCTGCCTTGCTTTCATTTCGCTCTTCGGCGATGCGGATGTACCGGAAGTTGGGTTCTATGGCTTCTGAAAATTCTCGTTTGTTCCAGTCTACATAACGCCAAGCGCTGAAACTATGGTTCACTCCCACCTTTTCATCGATGGTTCCTAGGAGTTGGAATTTGGATTCACAGGGAGTTCTAAAAAAAATGTAACGATTGAAAAAGTAAAGAATCGTGCGATGGGGGTTTGCTTCTAAAACCGATTGAAAATGTTCCCGCATTTCATCCACCGTATAAAACAAATCAGGACCGGAATTGGTACTCCGAAAGATCACTGGAGAAAATTCATTCGGTGTGTAGATCCGTGTTAAAACACGAATGTATTCAGGATCATCCAATCGATATGGAATTTCGTTGAAAGCAAAAGGGAAAGGATCCCTCTCCGTCATATGAATTTCAATGTACCGTGTGTGATCGTATTCCGGGTCATTGATGTCAGTGGCTACAATTTTTTTGATGTACCGAGAAAGGAACTGGTCTTCATACAAATCACGAACCGTCACTGCTCCCTCTTCATACAGAATGGCACTTCCAAAATCAATAAAACTAGCACCATTTAACAAACGTCCGATGGAACCATATTCATGGTGTAAAATTCGATTTCGAAAGATCGAACGTAAAATCAAATTATGATCATACAAACGTTTGCGGCCCGATCGTTGTTCTACGACTGTGTTTTTTGTTTTTTTAACTTTATAATAGTGAATGTGATTTGCCAGACCAAACCGTAACTTTTCAAATGCATGATTCTCTAAAACACGTTTTTCATCTTCTTCATTTTCGATAATAGTTGTTTCAGCAGAGAGTGCAAAATGAGATCCAAGTACTATCATCCAAACAAAAATTCTAAAAAGAAATTTTAAACTTTTAATCGTTATGAATTTCTTTGAGAATTCTGTATCAGAAAAGTTGTTTTGGGATTTTTGAATCAAAGAAAGTGAATTCACGGAAGTTATATAAAGTTGGTATTACTAAAAAAACCCGGCATTGATTCTTTAAAAACAAAAACCGGGTGGTCTGATCAAAAAGAAAAGATAAACTTAAACCCTTTGGCCGAGAATCGGTCCGCCAGTTTTTTCCATCATTCTTTCTTTGGTTAAAAATAAATCTTCACGGTTGTCGGCAGCCATTTCCCCAGTTCCATCTAGGTAAATCGCACCCTTAGGACAAGCTTCCTCGCAAAGACCACAAAAAATACATCGGAGTAAGTTGATTTCAAACTTCTTAGCAAACTTATCTTCTGGATGGAGGTGTTGGCGTTCCGTTGGCACTTCTGCCGCTTCGATATGAATCGCGTTGGCTGGACAAATCCACATACAACAAAAACAAGCAGTACATCGTTCCCTACCTTTTTCATCTCGTTTCATGGAGTGCATTCCGCGAAACCGAGTCGAATACTGACGTTTTTTATCAGGATATTCGATGGTCACTTGTTTGTTGAACAAAGCTACCTTAATGAAATGTTTCAGCGTGATCCAAAGGCCTTTGCCTATGGACCAAAAATAGAACTTCTCATACCAAGAAAACTGGTGTTTTTTGGCGACGTTGACTATATTAACGGTTCCCAACGGATGCCTCCACTTTTTCAGTTAACTTTTGGAAAATCAAATTCACAACACCGGCAGACGATTCTAATCCTTTGATTGGATTCAAAGACTGTTCGAAGTTTTGTTTGAGCCCGGTTTTATTGGTAAAACTACCTGCCGATTCTGCAAAAATTTGAATTGGTGCCGCCAAACTTGCGTTTTTCGCTGCATCTGTCAAATTGGTATCAAAAACAATCACTTTAGAAGGATCAATTCCTTCAGGAATGGATTCTTTCAAAACAATCACCAAATCAATGGCACCGGACTTAACAGCACTAATGATTCCAGAAATTCCCGAAGTGGTAGTGATACCTAAGTCGACAGCTCCTTTTGTGTTCGGATGGTTGTCTTTTGTAAGTAAAAAATCCACTTGTTCGGTATCTTTGTTTTGAGCCTCAGTCACACGTGATTCCCATTGGATAGATTTACCACCTAACTCACGTGAAATCAATTCAAAACCTTTTTTCAAAGATTCTAAAGTTTCATTGGATTCATGGGCTCCACCAAGAACGGCGATCGACTTAGCTGCTTTCATTCGATCTGAGATTTTAGAAAGAACTTCTTTTGATGTAGAAGGATTACCAGCTTCCAAATAACTATGGAGGCGATTTTCATTCATCCAATCCAAATCAAATCTTCCTTTGTCACAAAGGAAAAACATACCTTGTTCATAGTTCTCTCGAACCATATAACGATACATTTTATTGTCTCGCACATTCGTTGTTACATTACAACCTGTGGAACATCCGTGACATACTGATTTGTGTGATTTATACCACCAAACTCGAGACTTAAACAATGTTTTATTATTAAGGAGTGCTCCCACTGGACAAATATCTGCCAAAGCACCTTGGTAGTTGTGATCGATTGGTTCTGATTTTGCAAGGCCAATGATGGAATGATTTCCTCTTTCAAAAAGTCCAAGATTGGATTGACCAACCTTTTCTTCTTCAAATCTAACACAACGATAACAAACAATACAACGATTATGATTGATGATGAGATTGGTTCCAATCTCTTCTTGAGGAATATTTCTTTTATCGAATTCAAACCTTGAATGTCCCGAACCAGAACCAAATGCGTTGTCTTGCAAACGACATTCTCCGGCTTTATCACATACGGGACAATCTAACGGGTGATTTGCGAGTAAAAATTCCATTGTGCCAGCGCGAGCTTCTATCACTCGGTCTGATTTAGTAACAATTCCCATTCCTTCTTTTACAGGAGTATTACATGCCGCTTGTAAACGCGGAACACCCTCAATTTCAATCAGGCACATGCGGCACATACCGACAATGCTGAGTGCTGGGTGGTAACAAAAGTAAGGGATTTCGACTCCTACTTCTTTTGTGGCGTCGATGAGGTTTTTCTTTTCGTCGACTTCGTATTCGACTCCGTCTATCTTTATCTTAACCAAAGAACAGGCCCCCTAGGTTTGATTAGACCTAGGTCTTTGGTTTTTGTCAAACCTTCATTTTGAAATTATATTTACCTCGGTAAGGTATGCGTAGGGTTGTAAATCCACGACATGGTTATTGAAGAATTCCGAGTCTAAAAACAAAGAACTAGCACGAATATTGGTTTGTTTGAGAATTTTTGCGATGAGATCGTCCAAAATTTGTAAGGATCTGACTTCGTAAAAGAAGGCGTTATCGAGATTGATTCTCAAATTGGTAAAAGTCCCTCTTCCTCCAAGGGACAACATAAAGCGATCAAAGATTTCCTCAGTGGATTTTTTGCCCGGGCAACCTTTGATGTCCAAAACCATTTGAGAAATAGATAGTTCCGTGACATTGACCGCCAATGGAAATTGTTTTTTATCGATGATGTTCTCTGGTTTTAGCTGCAAAACTTGTGCGATTTTTTCGAGAAGGGCTTGGTTTGCAATAGGTTTTAAAAGATATGCAGTGACGTGACTGAGAGCTGCTCTTCGCACTTGGTCTTTTTCGCCAACAGCGGTTAACATAATGACAGGAGTCATCTTTAACATCTCTTTCCCTTTTTCTAAAAAACTAATACCATCCAAATAAGGCATATTGACGTCGCTAATCACCAAATCATAACTATTGTTTCTGATTTTAGCAAGGCCCGACATCCCATCCACAACATGCGTGACATCAAAGTTATATCTTTCCAAAGTATGTAATAGTAATTTGGCGCTACTTTCATCATCTTCAAGTAGCAGGACTTTATAAACTTTTGGTCGATTCATGTATTATAGAATTCCTTTATTGTTCTGGAATAGAATCTAAATTAGCGTATTTCATAAACCATTTTGGTTGTAAGGCTCTTTGGTAAAGATAAGCATCAACTAACACTAAATTTACCACTGCTTCTACTATGGGAACTGCTCTTGGTAATACGCAGGCATCATGGCGACCCTTTGCCTTTAAAACAGTTTCTTCTTTTTTATCATTAATGGTTTTTTGTTCTATTTTAATTGTAGAAGTTGGTTTGAATGCTGCTCGAAGAATCAAATCCATTCCGTTTGAAATTCCACCTTGAATTCCCCCAGAATTATTGGTTCTTGTTTTTACTTTTCCAGTTCCCGGTTCAATATAAAACTCATCGTTATGAACTCTGCCTGTTTGGCGTGTCCCGGAAAATCCAGAACCCACTTCAAATCCCTTACAAGCGGAAATAGACAAAATCGCTTTTGCCAAATCAGCATCTAATTTATCGTATACGGGATCACCTAATCCCGGTGGCAAATTTCGAACTGCAACTTTTACAACTCCGCCAACAGAATCTCCTTCATCTCTAAGTTTGCGAATGAGAGTTTCCATATCGTCATTGGACGATTGTTTTGGACATCTTGTTGGAAAATTGTCTACAAAATCTCTTGAAATAGGATATTCTGATTCGCTAATATCGGAATCGATCGTTCCAATGGAGTCCACCCAGCCCACTGTAGAGATTCCAAGTTCTCTTTCTAAAATAACACGAGCAAGTCCTGCGGCAGCAACTCTTCCGATAGTTTCTCGAACGGAAGATCGTCCCCCACCCACATGAGCGCGGTGTCCGTATTTTTCTGAATAAGTATAATCTGCATGTGATGGCCGAAACACATGTGCCATTTCATCGTAGTCACTCCCAATGGTGTTTTGGTTGTTTACTTTCATAAGAATGGGACTTCCCGTTGTTTTACCTTGGAACACTCCTGATTCCACAACCATTCGATCCTTTTCATCTCTTGGCGTGGTTAGATCATTTTGACCTGGTCTACGGCGTGTTAGATCCTTTTGGATTTCTTCCTCTGGAAATGGTAGGCCGGCAGGAACTCCATCCACAACAACTCCGACAGAAGTTCCGTGTGACTCACCAAACGTTGATACTCTGAAAATTTTTCCCCAACTTGAAGGCATATACGGACAATGAAAATGGAGATTGCATTCTCTCCAATAAAGTTTTTCATGAACTTGGAATGCATATCCTCTTCGAAGGTCCAAAATATAAGGCTCTTTTGATTGCCTTTGGCTTTCACCTAGTGTTACTATTCGCTCTACTCGGTTATAACCTAAAAAGGGACATAGATTCTCCTTTTTTAAAATGGAAAGAAGGAAGTAGTATATCTACCATTCAAATGCAATTTTCTGCAGGAATTGGAACTACCGCGACTTCCTCTTCCAAAAATCAATCAAAGGAAGAAGGGACAAAAACCACAGAAGATGAAATTACTGAATTCCAAAATTGCCTTAGTTATCCTGCACTTGCCTTAGAACAAAAATTAGAAGATGTTTGTGTGTATAGGCTGACTGTCAAAGAAGACGGCTCCTTAGAAAAAATTGCAGTGGTCACCCCATGTAGGTATGGTGTCTTTGATTTACAGGTGCGTCGGCAACTCGCCGATTGGCAGTTCCAATATTCCAAAGGTAAAGAATTTGTTCTACCCATTAGGTTCCGTTTAGATGTCCGAGACTAATCCCCCCATAGAAGAAAGTGCTTGGTACATTGTGTATACAAAACCCAGAGCGGAAAAAAAACTAAGCGAATTATTAAAAAAATATCATTTGGATAACTATCTCCCCATCCGCAAGGAACGAAAAAAATGGACGGATCGATTTAAGTGGATCCAAGTCCCTGTTCTACCTTCTTATATTTTTGTTAAAATTGTCTTCTGGCGGGATAAAAATAAAGTCCTCCAATTACCGGGTTCCCACCATTTTGTATTTCATAAAGGCCAACCAGCTACGGTGACCCAAGACGATTTGGATCAATTAGAAAATGGCCTTCAAAAATACGCAGATACATTGAAAGTAAGCCCTGAATCAGTTTTGGGAAAAGGAAAAACCGTCCGGATCATCAATGGAGCTCTGATTGGCAAAACAATGGAAATTTTAAAAGTTAAAAATAAAACCTTAGTGGTTCTTAGGATTCCAGGAATTGACGCTGCTGTTACTTATGAAATCAAAGTGGATGATTTGGCCTGGGAGGAATTAATTGTATGAAAGAAAAAGATACTATCTCAATCGTAAAACAAGCACTAGATGATGAAATATCATCTCTCGTTCACTTTCGTGACCAATTGGATCCATCCGTAAAAGATTGTATTGATCTAATTTTAAAATCAAAAGGAAAAGTAATTGTTACAGGTGTTGGCAAATCGGGCGATATTGCTAAAAAAATTTCCCATACACTTTCCTCTACCGGAACCTCGGCTTATTTTTTACATCCAACGGATGCTTCACACGGAGACTCTGGAATTGTTGGACCCGATGACGTGGTTCTTGCCATTGGCAAAAGTGGAGAATCTGAAGAATTAAATTATATTTTACCTACACTCCGTAAAATTGGAGCAAAGATAGTAGGAATCACTGCCAATCCCAAGTCAAAATTAGCCTCCCTTTCCGATGTGGTCATCATCACACCAGTTCTAAAAGAAGCCTGTCCTTTGGATTTAGCACCTACATCCAGTACAACTATCGCTTTAGTCCTTGGGGATGCCATAGCTGTAGCACTTATGGAATTAAAAAATTTCCAAGCCAATGATTTTGCTTTATACCATCCA
Source organism: Leptospira harrisiae (assembly GCF_002811945.1). Lineage (NCBI taxonomy): Bacteria > Pseudomonadati > Spirochaetota > Leptospiria > Leptospirales > Leptospiraceae > Leptospira > Leptospira harrisiae. The sequence goes on from NZ_NPDX01000005.1 coordinate 12,245, forward strand.
GCAGGGAGGCTTGGAAAACGTCTTTCCCTCTATTTATCAGATGTTATGCGAAAAGGTGACAAAAATGCTTCAATTCCAATCGATGCAAATTTAGAAACCATTCTAAAAGAAATCACTGAAAAAGGAATTGGTGCCACAGGCGTAGTTGATTCCAATTCTAAACTAGTTGGATTGATTACCGATTATGATATCCGAAAGTTTTTGACTAAAAATACTCTCTCACCGACTGTTACTGCAAAGGAAATGATGAATGCAAATCCGAGCAGTTTCCTACCTGATGAAAAAGCATATGATGTTTTAATCAAAATGGAAGGTAGGGAGCGGCCAATATCTGTGGCACCAGTTGTGGATGAAAAAGGATTATTTGTGGGAATGATCTCCCTTCACGATTTATTACAAAAAGGACTTTAAATCATTATGCCAGATTCATATAAAATTGTAGCTTCTGTTGGTGAAGATGATCTTCGCCATTTACAAAAAAAAGATGTGAAGGACGTCGATATCATTGAAGTCCGATTGGATCTTTTTTCCAGGAACTACATACAAAAAGAAATGAAAAAAAAACTGAAGGCACTTGGCCTTCCTGTTTTATTCACTTATCGAAGAGCTGAGGATAGCAGTGTACGTTCCTATGTTAAACTTTTTCACGAAGATGTCGAAGGAATATTAAAAGATTTTAATGATAATGCCAATTACCTAGACATAGAATTAAATCGCGAAGACACAATTTTTCGCAATTACGATACACTAAATTACAGAATCATTTACTCTTATCATTCTTTTAAAAAATCCATCCTTGCCAATGAAATGACAAATTTCATTAATAAAGCAAAACCAGTAAAAAAGAAAAACCCAATCTTCAAGTTTGCGATCACACCAGAGGATATAGAAGAAACTGCAGATTTTTTAAACGATATTAAACTTTTATCAAAATCAAATACAATGATTGGTATTTGTATGGGAGAACTTGGACTTATTTCTCGAGTTTTTGGAGATAAATTTCACTCTTCTTTCACCTACATGACATTAGGTGAACCAAAAGCACCAGGACAAATTTCCGTCGATACTTTTAAAAAACTTCGTGCCGATTTATTTAAAACTCCTGGTTCAGGAAAAGATTCCAAAGAAGACTAAAAAAATCCTCGGAGCGCTGATTTCGAGGATTTTTGATTTTGTGTTTTTCAAAATTTAGAACGAGATCTTCTTTGATTATGATTGGTTTTGGGAAGTCACAGTTCCCGCTTTTGTATTAATAAAATCCCGAAAGGACGAATCTTTCCAAACCTCTCTAAAATCTTTTTCTAGTGATTCAGAGGTCCAATACTCAGGTTTTAAATCCGCTGCCAATTTAAACTGTTCTTTCGTTTTGGTTAGGTCGCCCTTTTTAGAATAACATCTTGCTAGTAGATAGTGTCCTGAAGACGAACCGGTTACTTTTTGTAAAATGGAAATGGCCAAATCCACTTTCCCTGAATAAAAATAATTTCTCCCACGATAAAATAAAAACTCCCGAGTTTCTGCCCGAGATGGATCTTCTTCCAAAAGAGAAAAATAAGATTCAGCTTTGTCAAAGGCATTGGTTTCTGTATAACGCCTTGCTAGTTTAATAAAACCGACTTGGTATTTCTCAGGGGTTTGAGTTAGGTCGGGAAATTTAGAATCTATGAATTCAGCGTATTTTGCGAAACTCGTTTCAAATTTTTTAGTTCTTTTGCCAGCCTCAAACATACAAACAAAACGAAACATATGGGATTCAATTTGATTTGGATTGAGAGATAAAGCTTTGTCTGCACTAGAAATACAATTTTCCCAATCCGATTTTTGTTCGTATAATCTTGCCAATGCTAAAAGCGGAGGATCTTTTTGTAGTTGTTTGTAGGCTTGTTGGAAAGAAATTTCAGCTTTATCTAGTTCAGCTAACTTTTGAAAGGCTATACCTTCGTTTAAATAAACGTAATACAAGAATACATTGGTATCTTTTGAAAATGGATTTTTTTTTGCTCTTTCGAATGATTCAATCGCAGACTTAGGATCATCCTGTCTTAGTTTAACGATCCCAAGTTTGTAATGGTATCTAGACCTAGATGCATTTTTTTCAATGAGGATCTTTAAATTTGCTTCTGCTTTATCATATTTTTTTTCTTCGAAGAGTGCCAAAACATAATCCCAACGAAGATCTTCTAAATTTGGTTGATTTGCCAAAAGTTGTTCATAGTGTTCGCTCGGTTTAGTAGTTTCCGAATCATCAGTAACTTCTTCATGTTTTCTTACAGAATCTTTTTTGCCTTCTGATTGTTTTGTTTCTGAAGGTTTGGAATCAACTTTTGTTTGGTGGGAATAGGATTGTGAGGAAGAAGGATTTCCTTTGTTTCCCACGGCTCGATTATATATCTTTTGAACTTCTTCGTTTTTTGGATCATATTTTAAATAACGAGATGAGTATGTTGCCGAAAGATTCCAATCTTGGTGGTAATTAAAAAAAAGTGCAAGTTTCAATAGGACAGTTTTTCTCTGGTCTTTGTCCAGATCCAAATCGGCAGCTCTTCTAAAGTTTTGAATGGATTTGGGATAATCTTTTTTATATTCATAAATATAACCCAAATACATATATGCTTCACCGTCTTGCGGGTGTGAGTCGGCGTGTTTTGTAAATTTTTTAATCGCTTCGCCATAGGCTTTTTTAGAAAAAGCTTTTTTTCCTTCTTTCATCGCATCACTATCGATGGCAAAGAGTGTAGGTTGAAAGATTACAAAGATTAAAACTAAGGAAAGATATTTCCGCACGGATTCCAAACTAGTTGGAACCCATGGGAATGAAAGGGATTTTTGGAAAAAAGTTAGATCTTCGTTCTTTCTTCTTTTTGCGAAGCCAAATTTCTTGAAGCTCTGAGAACGATACTCATGGTCGTTATTTGTGGATTCACCGAAAGTCCTGTAGGATAAACTGAGGCATCCATGACAAATATGTTTTTATGACCATAAATTTCCAAATTTAAATCAACTGCACCCTTTTCAGGGTCGTTTGCCGACTGAATGGACCCATGTGGATGCGCAGAACCAACTGTTAGGTCTCCAGGTTTCGTACTTTCTTTCAAAATCCAATCAAAATTGTCGTTTCCTGTGACTTTGTATGGTTCTGTAAATCTGGTGAAAGGGAAAACCAGTTCTTTAGCGCCCGCTGCCACAGTCACTTCCGCAAGTGCCTTCAGACCACGTAACATATTGAGGCCGTCTGTGGGTGTTAGTTCAAAATAGACTTTACGTCTTCCTAAACTATACTTCACACTTGCGTTTGCTTCTCCATCTGCCCCATCTCGCACAAGCACTATTCCAGCGTTGTATTTTGTAAAATCCTTCATTACATCAAACTGTTGTTTGCCGTAAAATGGGACGAGAGAAGAGGCTAAAGTGGGTCGATAAGGCGCCGCTTCCAACCAATAACCATAACCCGTTCCATTTTGGTTATGACCATCTTTGATCACTATGGACTGTGGTGGTCCATGGAACATTTTGATTTCTGAGTCAAATTTCCCAAAGATGGTAGATGTGGGATGGACTTTTAGATTTCGACCTACCCAGCCATTTCCAATCCCACTCCTTTGTAATAAAGCAGGTCCTTCAATGGCACCAGCGCTAACGATTACCACTGGTGCTTTGATTTCCATAATTTGAATCACTTCTGAAGGAGCGGCTTCGTAAGCATCAGGAGTAAACTCAGCGATGACCGTTTTTATTTTTCCTTCTTTAATTTTTGCCGCTCGCATGTTTGAAACAACAATGGCACCAGCCTCAATTGCGTCCGGGATCCAAGTTAAGAATGCCGATTGTTTTGCATTGATAGGACAACCCAAACCACAACGTCCAAGTCCAATACAACCTCGGTTATTGTTACGTAGCACCTGTGGAGTCAGACCAATTTTTTTTCCACCGACTCGTAAAACATTGTTATTCGCATTAACCAAGTTATCTGGTACTTCATGAACACCTAATCTTTCATGTACTTCTGAAACATAAGGATCCATTTCCTCTCTAGAATAACCTTGCCATCCGAATCTTTCGCTCCATTCATTGGTTACATATTCTGGAGGATACAAAGAGGTTTGCCAATTGACAGTGGTAGAACCACCTATTGACTTCCCTTGCAAAATAGATAAAGTTTGTTCTTCTGTAACAATAAATCCTGCATCTCGATAAAGCCTAGCTTGAGAAAGGAATTCGTCTGAATTGAATTGAGCAGGCGTAAAGTAACTTCCTTCTTCAATTAATACAACTTTCCATCCGTTTTTTGCAAGTTCACTTGCGGCAACGGCACCACCGGCACCAGACCCAATGACAACAACGTCCGCAGTAAGTTCCCATTTTCCATCTTTGATATTATTTTCTTTGATAGTATCTGAATGTTTTTTTGGAGTAATGATTTTTTGGTTTAAATGAGGAATTCCCATGATGTCCGCCTTAATGGATATAACCGACAAATTTTTGGTATTCTTTGTCAGAACTTAAAAGGAAAAATGAAATTTGTCTCAGGATGGCGTAAACTCCACGTTTGAGACCGAGAGACGAATGTTTCCATTCTTGCAATCGTTTGATTCTTTCTTCCATAGGTAGTTTTACAATCGGAGTAAACGAAAAATCCAATGCTATTGCGGCTAAAATGGATGATGGAACACTAGCTAACAACTGTATAACGCTTTCAGTTTCAATGGGATAAGGATGTCCGTATACATAATTATCTAATGCAAGTCCCAAATCAAAATTCGGAATGGGGTTGTCGCTTAGGAAGACTTCTTGCAAGCTACGAAAACTATGGTATTGTTCTGGGGATATTCCACGGAGAGTGGGAGTGGAAAGGCCAGGACCACAATTCACTCCATGAATCGAAACTGCAGTTAGGGCAAAACATTTGAGAGAAAATTTTAAGAAACGATTTCGCGATAGAATAAAGGGTGTATACGGCTCCAAGTCTCTTTTCCTTGCTTTGATTTTGAACCCATTGTGTCAGAATCTTGTAAAATTATCACTCATTTTCCTTATTTCCAGTGGGTGTATTGGTTTTTTTCGAAAGGCACCAGACTATCCTTCCATTCACATCACAGGATTGGTGTCTTATAATGAACTCGAGTCGACAAAGAGTATAAAATGGAACTCACTTTCCAAGTTTAGAGACCCAAAGTCTATATCAGCCATTGTCTTACACAATTCTGGAAAAAGAAAGTTACCCGACTTCATAAAACTCTCAGTTGAAAACCAATTTATGTTTCATGTTTATGTAGATGCAGATGGGAATATTTTTGGTGATCCAAACTTTTTAAATCATGAATGGTCTGCTGCACCAGGAATTGATTTAGAATCCATTCATCTAGTCTATGAAGGTACACAAGAAACTCTTTATAATAACCGAAAACAACGTGGAGTTTTGAATCAAATTATTTCTTACCTAACAGAAGAATTAAACATACCTAAATCCAATTATGATGTTATCTCAAAAAAAGGAGTTTTTACTCATAATCAAACCAAACGACGATTTGGCGGATTTGTAGATTTTTCTCCTTGTGGAAGTGATCTTGCACTCAAACAAATCCTTTCAGAAATCGATGGTGAATTTTACGAGGAAGATGATTGGAAAGATAGATTTGTGACTGGATGGGTATTAAAAAAAGAAAACAAAGATATACTAAAAGATACTTTTAAACCTACAAATGGAAGAGGAATCACCAAGGCAGAAAAAATTGTCATTGCCAGTTTAGAAAAAGATGAAAAAGGATTCCCACCCGAAGAGTACAGAGTGAAATACACTTTTCGTGGAAAAATCAAACCTAGTTGTATTGTTTTACATTACACAGCGATTTCAGAATATTTTAAATCCTTACGCACGCTAGAAGCAAGAAACCTAACCGCATCCATTATGGTAGACAACAATGGGAAGGCATACCAGTTAGTCGATGTTTTGGAGGACCGAGCTGCAGCGGCAACCGGAACCAATGACAATTGTATACAAATCGAAATCGTAGCTAAAGATACGGAAGAACTATTCAAACAACCCGACCAAATCAAAACTGTGAAGGATCTTGTCATCCAATTGGCTACCAAATACAAAATCCCACTTTCAAATGAAAAATTAGAAGATCTATCTGGAGTTTTTAGCCATACCCAAGCTAAGAAAAAATGGGGTGGTTCGATTTTCTTAAATGCAAAAGACTTTGATCCAGGCGAAGAGTATATGGAAATGATTCTAAATTCGGTTGGTGGCAAATACTATAGTGAGCCAGAATGGAAAAATCGAAAGTCTATCGACTGGGCGATTTTATTTCGAAACTTTCAACCTTAACGAGACGGAGCTTCTATGAAACAAATCCTACAAACACTTTTTTTATTTTCCATTCTTTTGGTTATAGATTGCCGTCTCAAAAAACCAGTATACCACCTAACACAATCAGAGGCCGAGACTAGATTTGAAATCATTGAAAACATCCATTATGAGTTGGATGTCCATCTAACACCAAAAGATAGTTTTGAAGGGAAGGTAAAAATTCAATTTTTTGGTAAAAAGCTTCGAGATTTACGATTGGATTATTATCACGGAAAAATAAAAGATATTATTTTAAACGAAGAAAATCTTACCAATATACCTTATGAAAATGGTCATATCCAATTGCCAGCAAACAATCTAATGATTGGGAACAACACTCTAACGGTTGAGTTTGAAACTCCATATGCCAAAACAGGAAACGGTCTTCATAAATTCACAGATCCAGATGATAAAGAAGTGTATTTGTATTCACAATTCGAGGCATTTCATGCGAACAAAATGTTCCCTTGTTTTGACCAACCAGATTTAAAAGCCACATTCAAACTAAATGCCACTGTTCCAAAAACTTGGAAGGTAATATCCACAACCCTAGCTAATGGCCAAACCAAAGGAACAAACCCAGATGAAATTTCTTATTCTTTTCCAGAATCCGCAAAAATATCCACATACGTTTTTTCCCTCCATGCTGGTCCTTACCAAGTTTGGGAAGATAACTTTGAATCCATCCCATTAAGATTATTTGTTAGAAAGTCATTAGCAAAGTATGTTGACCCAAAAGATTGGTTTACCTTTACTAAAGAAGGATTTGCTTTTTTTAATTCTTATTTTGGGATCCCTTATCCATTTTTAAAGTATGATCAAATCATAGTACCTGAGTTTAATTTCGGTGCCATGGAAAATGTTGGAGCAGTTACTTTTTCCGAACGATTTGTATCCCGTGCTCCTATGACAAGATCCCAAAGAGAAAATCTTTCTGATGTTGTTTTACATGAAATGGCGCATATGTGGTTTGGAAATTTGGTCACCATGCGTTGGTGGAATGGTTTATGGCTGAATGAAAGTTTTGCTACTTATATGGCAAGTTTGGCGCAAGCAAAGAATTCCGAATTCAAAGAAACGTGGATTAGTTTTTTTGAAAAAATGAAACAATGGGCTTATGAAGAAGATAGTTATATCACTAATCATCCTGTAGAAGCAAAAGTTTCTGACACGGAAGAGGCATTCACACAATTCGATGGAATTACTTATGGCAAAGGTGCCTCTGTCCTTAAACAACTAGTTTATTTTATTGGTGAGGACGCTTTCCAACGTGGAGTACAAAATTACCTTAGAAAGTATTCTTATTCAAATTCTACACTCGCTGACTTTTTAAAAGAGTTGGAATTTGCGAGTGGTTTCCCAATGAAAAAATGGTCCAAGGATTGGTTAGAAACTAAAGGGACTAACCAAGTGGAACTAACAACCATTTGTGCCGAAAACCAATTTTATTGGAAAATTGTGCAGTCCGCACCTGGTTTGGAAAACAAACTCCGTGATCATAAAACTGTCTTAGGACTTTATTATTTTGATAAGCCAAACAAACAACTTTCCTTTGAAGAGTTTCCTGTAGTTTATTCCGGTAGATCGACAAATGCTATTTTTCAAATCAAAGTTTGTCCGAATTATAGTTTCATCAATGCAGAAGACCATGACTTTTCCATTTGGAAATGGACAGAATCTAACAAAGAAAACTTAGAATATGTATTAGAATTTGATTCAGATCCAATGCGAAAACTCATTTTGTGGACTGATTATTTTAGACAAGTGCAACTTGCAAATATTACATTTGATGAATTTAAGGAAACTGCCATTCGTTTGTATCCCGTAGAAACTGATATCAAAATCAAACGTTGGATTTTAACTCGAGTTGCCGGTGATAATGGATCTACATACACCACAAGTCGGTTTTGGTTCCCTGAAGAAAAACGAATTCGTGATTTCAATTCCTTACAAACATTTTTATGGGGTGAATTATTAAAAGCAAAACCAGGAAGTGATGAACAAAGATATTTATTTTTATCTCTAATTGATGCAACTTATACAACGGCTTCTAAAAAAAGATTGTATGACTTCTTAGAAAACAAAACGTCAGTTACTGGATTAAAAATTGATCAAGACTTACGATGGACCTTAATTATAAAACTTAGTTCTCTTGAAACTGATAGAACACAAATCCAAACTATCATCGATCGCGAGAAAAAAGCAGATCCATCTAGCCGTGGGGTAAACTCTAGTTTGGCGGCAGAAGGTGCAGAACCCAATCGTGCCGTAAAAGACAAATGGATTCAAATACTTTTAAATCCTAAATCTAGCCAATATTCATCATCCACACTTAGAGCGGTTTCCTATTCACTTTTTCCAGAAAACCAAAAGGACATCCAACTCAGTTTTTTAGATACTTACCTAAATGCTTTGGACCAGTTTAGTAATGGAGAAGATGAAAACTATTTAGATGCCTTTGCCAAAAGTTTAGCGCCTGATTTTTGTACTGATGAAACTCTTCTCATTCTTAAGAAGTTTACGGGAAACCATCCACGTCTGCCAGCACCAGTCAAAAAAACTCTTTTGAAACAAATTGATTCAGAGAAAAAATGCATCCAAATGAAAAACAAACATAAAGATTTGATCACCAACTAAGGTACAACATTGAATCGAACCTTTCGTTTTACTTTTTTAATTGTGATTCTATTTACTTTGTTTTTTGAAAACTGTGCATCCCCCGGATTTGGGCCAAGGGGATTTTTATTTACTAAAACAAAAATTGGTATTTTTGGCACAGGTGAGATTTCCAAAAGGAGAGCCACATCCTGCGTACACTCTGTACTCGGACTTGTTTCTTTTGGAGATGCATCTTTAGAATTTTTAAAATCTAGATCCAAAATTCAAAATGTCACTGAAACCAATTGGACAACCTTTGCTTTACTTGGAATTTATGCGAACCTTTGTGTAGAAATCTCAGGAAACGAATGAAGTTTAGTTCCAAATTCAAGAAGACAACTTTTAATGCCATAATCCTCTTAATTTTTTTGGGTATTGGAATCACCAATTGTATCAATCTAGGACAACCACAAGGACTTGGTCCCACAGGTCTTATCTATGCATCCTATTCCTTAGGTCTGTCCGAACGAAGTCTTCCTAAACTTCCTCTTAAAAAAGGAAAGTCATGCGTAAAGCGATATGGATTCTTTTTTACTTCAGGAAATGCAAGTATTGGAGCCGCCGCAAATGTTTCTGGGATCGTCGAAATTTATCGAATTGAGAAAGAGGCAACAAATTACCTCTCTCTTTATTCATCTCTTTGTACGGTTGTCTGGGGAATTTAAGGTTTTGGCCGAACGACAGAATCCAATAAATCAGGATAATCAGAAATAATTCCATCCACTCCACAAGACACTAACCGTTTCATTTCTTTTTCTGTATTCACTGTCCACGGGATCACGAACATACCTTTGTCATGTGACTCTTTTACAAACTTGGGTGTCACATATAAAAAATATGGAGAAACGATATCTGCATTTTTGTCTTTAGCTGCGGATAAGATAGATTCTCTATAGCTATTTCCAAGTCCAACCGTCATTAAAAATCCTTGGAAGTATGTCGGAACAAACAAAGCACTAGTTTTAATTTTGGAATTTTTAACTTTAGAAAAAGTTAAAGTACGTAAGTCAAATGATTGGATTGTAGAACGTTCTACAACTTTGTATTTTTCAATAATTTGAATTAGTTTCTCTGTATGTTCTTTTACTAAACTATCGGGAGCAGATCCATCATCAGGAAATTTTGTTTCAATATTGAATTCATAAACTTCTTTTGATTTTTTTTCAATCGCCAATACCTTTTCAAAAAATTCTTCTAAGGAAAGCAATTTAGTTCCGGGAACTGGGATTTGTTTGGGAAAGTTGGGATTTTTTTTGGAACCACAATCATAAGATTGGAGTTCTGCTAAGGTTAGCTCGTAAAGGGAAGTTTTTTTGATCTCAGTTCCATTTGAATTTTGGCAAATGATTGGGTTTGTATCCGAATCATGGTGCATCACAACTTTTTTGTCTTTCGTTAGAACCGTATCCAACTCCAAAGTGACCATCTTATATTTGATTGCTTCTTCAAAAGCAGGCCATGTATTTTCTGGTTTGAGTCCTCTCGCACCGCGGTGTCCTTGTAAATCGATCGCCTTACGCAAACGATTCGGTGTTTCTACTGAAGCACAGTTGCTCAATGTTAAAGTGATCAAACTTATCAAGATTAAACTATTTCTAAATATTTGGATTCGGTTCATCAAAGGTTTCCTTTCAAAAGAATTGTATCTTACGATATTATCACCACATAGAAGAAAATTTCATTAAATTCGGGTAAAAATCTGAATTTGAGCAAAGCGAATGATCACACATTTTCGCTGGAGCAAAGTTATAAAAGGGTGGAAAAAACGAGCACACCACCTAGGCTAACCTCGGTGGCGGACTCCAGAAAGGAAATTTAGCGTAGCTTGAGCCTAGCAATTCTTTTCCTTTGCAAGTCAACCGAATCCATGCGAATCTTACTCTCCCAAACCGTTCAAAACGTTTTTGGAGCCTTTTCGGACCGTTAAAAACGGCAATTTTGAATTTTTTTATAAAACATGGAAAAAGTTAATCATTTCAGAAACTACCGAGAAAAACGAAAGCTGACAAGAGTGGAATTATCAGAAAAATTGGATATACCTCGCTCTGCTGTAGAACTCTTAGAATCGGAAGACTGGGTCCGATCAAAGTTCGATTATGTCGTTTTAGTTGCGAAAGAGCTGGGTCTTTCTCTCATTGATCTCATCAAACAAGAATTCGATTATGATTTAGAAAAAGAATTTTTTAATGAAGAAGAATTTGAAGAGATTGTGGCTCGTTATGCCAATGCAAGGGTCACTTTAATTTTATCAGAACTTAAACTTTTCTGCAGGAATGCCAAAGTTCGTTTGGATGATTTTGATATTACCGAATTTTCCTTTTCAATGGGAAACCTTCACAAACTCATCACGTTAAACCAAAAACTAGAACGAAATGAAATTTCAGCCAAAGACGCCTTGATTGAATTTCCTCCCAAATGGGGAAAATTCAGCAATCGCCATAAATAGTTTTTCCAATATTCAAATTTTCTAAAATAGAAAGAAACCTAGAAAACTAAACCTGTGGATTAAACCACAAGTTCGTCCTCTCCCGCACGAGCCACAACGATCTCGCCGGCTTCTTCCAGTTTACGGATGATGTTTACAATTTTTTGCTGCGCATCTTCCACGTCTTTCAATCGAACAGGACCCATAAAGTCCATATCTTCTCGGAGTAGGTTTGCAGCACGTTTTGACATGTTTTTAAAGATTTTATCTTGTACTTCGGAATCCACCGACTTAAGCGCTTTCGCTAAGTCAGTGTTATCCACTTCACGCATTACCTTTTGAATCGCGCGGTCATCAAGTAAAACGATATCTTCGAATACGAACATCCGTTTTTTGATTTCTTCGGCAAGTTCCGGGTCTTCTTCTTCCAACGCTTCGATGATGGTTTTTTCTGTTCCCCGGTCGACCAAGTTCAAAATTTCTACCACAGAATCGATACCCCCAGCAGAGGTATAATCTTCGGAAGCAAGAGTGGAGAGTTTACGTTCTAACACCCGTTCTACCTCGCGGAGTACGTCCGGTGATACCCGGTCCATGGTTGCAATCCGTTTAGCCACTTCCGCTTGGATCTGGTGCGGTAAGTTCGATAAGATATTGGATGCTTTTTGCGGGTCCAAATAAGAAAGGATAAGGGCGATGGTTTGCGGATGTTCCCCCTGGATAAAGTTGAGGAGGTGGGCCGGGTCAGTTCTACGAATGAAGTCGAAAGGCCTTACTTGTAAGGACGAAGTGAGGCGATTGATGATATCGATTGCTTTCTGGTTACCGAGAGCTTTTTCAAGAAGTCCCCGAGCAAAGTCAATACCACCATTGGTGATAAATTCCTGGGCCATCATGAGTTCATTGAACTCAACAAGTACCTTTTCTTTATCTTCTGGAGTAATTTTATCTAAACGAGCAATTTCGAACGTAATTTGTTCGATCTCGTCTTCACGGAGGTGTTTGAAGATTTCGGAGGCCACATCGTTTCCAACCGCAACCAAAAAGATGGCGGCCTTTTGTCTTCCTGTAAGCGATGGCTTCTTATTGATCATACTTCTTCCCGAAATCCGTACTACTTAGTTTATCGGCGGAGTCTTAAAAAAACAATGAGATTTATTCTGAGAGAAAAATGGATTGGATAACTTAACCATACCTTTATATTGGCTTACCTCGCAAACGTACCTTTGTTTTGCTTTTTTTTTATTCCTTACAACTCGAATCTCCAAATATTCCATTTTTCCCATTCGGGATCATAATTAAATTTTTTATGTTGACCGGTCTATTATTATGTAATGGAATGGCTCAGTGGGTAAAAAAGGTTTAGAAACCAGACAAAAGATGATTGAAGTTATGTCAGGGCTCCTGGAAGAAAATGGGTATGAATCCACAGGGTTAACGGAACTTGGAAAAGAAACGGATACACCGAAAGGTTCTCTCTATTTTCACTTTCCCGGTGGAAAAGACGAACTCACGAGCCTAGCCCTCCTCCATTCGGGAAACCAATTGAACTTATTCTTCCAATCGATATTGTCAGAAACGGATTCTCCAACTCACGCCATCAAACAAGTGTTCCATCTCTTAGAAGAACGTATTGTTTCCAGTGATTACAAAAAGGGATGCCCCATAGCCACAACAGCAATGGAAACGTCTGGATCCGTACCTAGTATTTCGAATGTATGTGCTGAGATATATTCAATGTGGTTAAAAACATTTGAGACATACCTAATGGAAAAAGGTTACACAAGTCGCATGGCCAAAAATCTTTCTCTTTCTCTACTCTCTTTATGGGAAGGCGCCTTGTTACTTTCTAAACTACAGAAATCACCAGAACCATTACGCGTGGCCGCAAAAACTGCTGAATCTCTTTTCAAACAAAATTAAATTTTTATAGGAAAATCAAAAATGAAACTTCCCTCCAAATCTAAAATTTTTTTTACACTAAGCCTAACTTTCGTAATTATAATTTTTCTCTACTTTCTAGGATATCCAAAGGAAACAATTCCTTCATTCATTGCCGATAAAAAAACAATCTCTTCTCACATCCCAAAACCAAATGGAAAATCAAATGTTGTTTTTTCGATTCTAAAGACTGGAGAAGCAAAAACATTAGAAGGATTCATTATCGAAGGTGGATCCATATTTAAAATAGCCACAGTGGCACATTCCGCCTTTTATATCCAACATCCGAAAGGAAATTTCTTATTTGATACTGGACTCGGAACCAAAGTGAAAGAACAGTTTCAAGTTTTTCCTCTGTACTTGAAACTTTTAATGGATTACAAACCATTCCAAACAGCAAAAGATCAATTGGATTCCAATGGCGTTCTTTCAAATTCCATTCAGGATGTATTTTTTTCCCATCTCCATTGGGACCATGCGAGTGGTTTAAAAGATTTTCCTTTGGCTAAAATACACAGTTTAGCAGATGAATTGAATAATCCAAAAGTAGAATTAGGATATATTCCTTCCCAGTTTGATGGAAATTCCGTCCTTTGGAGCCACTTAGATTTTTCGAATCAACCTTATGCGTCTTATGCGAAAAGTCTTGATTGGTATGGTGACGGCACTGTCATTTTTGTTCCAATGAAAGGACATAGTGAAGGATCTGTTGGTCTTTTCTTACATACGAAAAATGGACAAGTTTACTTTCTCACAGGTGATATTGTTTGGCGGAAAGAAGGATTTACGGAAAAGAAACACAAACCAAGAGGAGCTAGATGGATTGTGGATTTTGATACCAAAAGTCTAGGTGAAGAAATTGCCAGAGTCAATGATTTAATCCAAACCAATCCAGAATTACAAATCGTTCCCGCTCATGACCATAATGTACAAAGTAGTCTTGGATTTTTTCCAAAAGTCATTGGTCAGTAGAAAATTTGTAGTTTTTTGATTCACTCTACATATTAACTTCAGCAAAAAAATCCGAAACCATGTTACCTATGTATGATTGATCTAAATTTCTTTCTTTTGCGAAAGTAAAGATTTGATCCCTTGGATGGATTGTTCGATTCGATTGATTTCTTCTAACAAACTTCCACGGTTCTCTTGAATTTCTGTATGATACAAGTGGGCTTTGCCTACCAATTGGTGGTAGTCCAGAGAAAATTGGTGTAGGGCAGATTCCCATTTTTCTGGAGTGATCCTTCTTTTTTTCCAATAGATTTTTTTTCCCAGTCCGTATACCCATTGGCCAAATCCGATGGCATGCAATGGAACTAGGATGTAGCAAGAAACCTTGACCACCTTTCCCAAAGATACTTCTCCACCGAACAATCCCCAAAAATAGATCCAAAGTGCAGAAAGTAACAAAACAGCAATGGTTAAGTTTGCCTTCGGAGTTTTTGGAGAAACTGAATTGAAAATGGAAAGGAGGATGACAGAAAAGATCAGTAACAGGAGAACTTCCCAAGGGACTAAAGTAAAAAATAAATCCCAAAACTTTTGAAAATTCTCCCAACTGGTTTTGATCTGGTTGATGGTAGTTTGGATTTCAATGATTTGGTTTTGGATTTTTTGAAAAAAGTCTGTTATCGCCGACATGTTGCAAATACTAACTAAATTCAAAAATCATGCAAGTGGTTTCTTTACTCAATTCCTAGCGCCAAAAACCGCAAGAAATCTACTCATTCTCTATTCAATCATAGCCATTCCTTTTTTTATCTACCACGAATCACATCTCCCTTGGCATTATATTTTTGTCCTATGTTTTGTTTCTCTTGTGGTTGGATTGTTTATCACATATGCAAGTTTGTATGTCATCCAACGTTATTGGGTAGAAACATTTCATCCATTCATTGAATTGGGAGTTGTTGTTCTTTTTATTTTTGCACTCTGGCTTGCAGAGGTTTTAGTTTTTGAAGCCGGTACTGTTTTTTTATTTTTGTTAGTAGCGGTTGCTTTTCTCATTCGTGTGTTACGTCTCGAAGAGTATGCACGTCTTTTAATTGCCGCCTGTCTCGTAGCAAGTAATGCCCTCATTGCATTCAAAGCATTACAAGGCGCCGAAGTTTTATCTGCTTATCTTCTTTTTAAAAATAAATACCAAATTGAAGAAAAGGATTTGAATGGTTGGGTCGTTACAGAAAATAATCAATATTGGAATGAAGAACTTCAGTTTGGATTTACACTTCCAGAAGGTTTTTATTTTTTCAAACCTGAAGATTTAACTTTAGAGAACAAAACGGGAGCAGGACAAATTGCTGGTCTTCTCGCTTTCAGTGATCACGATGCAGAAAGATATCCTTTTGTCAGAATTTTCTATTTTCCTGATTACCTAGGTTTTCAAGAAAACCAAGCTATATCTGAATTTTCGGAATTCCTAAAAATACAAGTGAGTAAGGGGGACATTGAGGACATTCAAGAAATCCAACAAAAAGAATTAGAACCCACTGTCATCACATCTAAGTTTTGGACATTTTATGACCTACTTAGACCCCGTTATGCGAAAACAGGTTTTATTCTCGTGGAAACTTCCAACCATGATAAACTTCTATTACATATTACAGAAAATTTAGAGAAAGGTGAAATTCACGAACAAGGCATTCGTGATTTTCTAGCATCAATGCGATTCGGAAATCGATTGCAAAGCGATTAAGGAAAGTGGGTCCACTAATGTATCATTTACTTTAGCACCTAAATGTAGGTGCGGGCCAGTTGACATTCCTGTCGAACCAACAGTTCCAATTTCTTGTCCCTGTTTCACAACATCTCCTACTTTCACTTTGATTTCATTTTGGTGCATATAAAATGAAAATATTTTATTCCCATGATCCACAATTGTGAAGTTTCCTTCATAATATGTTTTTCTAGCAAGAACAACGATTCCGTCCTGAATTGCATATATTGGAGTTCCCACTTTTCCACGAAAGTCTACACCACCGTGCGGTCTGCCTTGTTTATTATTATAATCTCGCCTAACATAGAATTTGCTTGTAATAAACATTTTATCCAAAGGATTTTTAAAATTATTAACAAATTGTAATTGGCTTTGTTTTGCAAATGCAGTCTCTTTTGCTGTTTTACATTCTTGAATAAAATCCAAAGTTTCTTTCGGCAATTCTTTGGTAATAAACTTCTCATCCACTTTGATCTGTTGATTTTTTTTGATCACTTGGAATTTAGTTGGTTCTAAAATGATTTGGTATTGTTTTTGTCCCCGCTTAACAAAAAAGATCTTTGATACTATTTCGAGTGTCATCGCACCTGCAGGAGTGTCGGGAGAAACAGGTAAAAATGCGATCATACTCTTTTCTTTTTTGGTAAGGATCACTTCTTTTCCCAACCAACTAACTTTATACGATTCATTTATCCATTTTTTATCTTTGGGAGTTAATCGAAGGAATACTACCTCTCCTCTTCCAAAGCGTCGTGCTTCCATCAGAAGTGAAAAATTTTTTTCTTCCTTTTTTACGAAGTAATTTGTCGGAGTTACTCGAGTGGGAGGTTTTTTTTTGACCTCACGAGATTCAGCAGGAACAGCACGTACAAAAGATAAAATCAGAATCAATAAAGACAAAAACCGTATCATCAGTATTAATTTCGGCTATTTTGTTTGTGCGGATTCGTTAAATTTTTTAACGAAAACAACAAAATCTTCTGCAGGTAACGGTTTGCTGTAAAGGTACCCTTGGATCATATGGCAACCTAAATCATGAAGTAAATCCCTTTGAGCAGGATTTTCTACTCCTTCAGCAATCACTTCCATACCTAACGAATGTGCCATGTTAATAATGGCCTTACAAATGGCTCTGTCATCTTCGTTCAATTCCAAATCGATTACAAAAGACCTATCAATTTTTAGAACATCTGCATTGATTTTTTTAAGATAACTCAAGGAACTATAACCAGTTCCAAAATCATCAATGGATACTTTGATTCCAAGCCCGGATAAATATTCAAAAGCCTCTATACTTTTTTCAGGATTTTCCATGATAGAACTTTCTGTTAGTTCTAACTCTATTTCTTCCGGATTAATATTATATTGGAGTATGGTAGACTGCACTCGATGAGACCAATTAGCGCGCGCTAGTTGTTTACCACTAACATTTATACTGACAGGAAATGTAGGGAGATTTTCTTCGTTCCAAATTTTTTTCAATCTACAAGCTTCTTCTAAAACCCAATCTCCTATCCTTTCGATGATACCCGAATCTTCCGCAACAGGAATGAATTCAACAGGAGGAACCCATCCTCTCTCTGGATGTTTCCAACGAATGAGTGCTTCAGCTCCACATACTTGGTTTGTGATGGTTGAAATTTTTGGTTGAAAGAAAAGTACCAACTCTTCGTTTTGAATGGCCTTTCGCAAAGAATTTTCAATGTACAAACGTTTTTCTGAGCGAAGAATGAGTTCGTTTGTGTAGAATTTATAATTATTTCTGCCCAATTCTTTGGCTTTGTACATTGCCATATCAGAATTTTTTAAAAGTTCAGAAGAAGAAATTCCATCATTTGGGGAAAGTGCAATTCCCATACTTATAGTTGTAAATAAATCACGACCCATGATATGAAATGGTTGGCTGAGGATATCTAAAATCTTTTGTGCAAATTCGGCGGCCGCACTTTTATTCGGAACATCTACTTTTAAAATTGCAAATTCATCTCCTCCGAATCGTGCTACTGTATCAACTTCGGTCATAACACGCTTGAGTCTTGCACCTACCATTTGCAAAAGAATATCACCTTTGGTATGACCCAAACTATCATTAATAAACTTAAAATTGTCTATATCGAAAAAATAGAAGGCAAGTAAAGTCTCAGTGGACTTATGATTTTTTAATGCTTGGTTTGCATGATCAATAAATAGCGTACGATTAGAAAGACCCGTGAGTGCATCATAATAAGCTAAATATGTAATTCTTTCTTCAGATAATTTGCGTTCAGTGATATCAACGCCAAAACTAATAATTCTTTTTTGGTCAGTTTCTGTATCATCAATGGGAATGTATTTTCTTAAGAGATACGTTACCTTATCATTACTGTCTTGAATAAGTTCTTCAAATTGGACTATTTCGTTTTCTTTAGCAGCTATTTCTAAATACTTTTTTCGTTTTTCATGAAATTCATTCGGCAAATCCAAACGAGCTGCTAATTCTTCATCAGTTTTTTTACAAATCCATTTACGAATTTCTTTGTTTGATAAAAATACAGGGTTTGTGTATTCATATTGGAAATTTGAATTGAGCACAGCAATGTCAGAATCAAGGTTATCTAGAATGAATTCGTAAAACGCTTTTTGATTTCTCACCTGTTCTTGGGAACGTTTCCTTTCTGTAATATCACGAAAGGTGGCCCAAATTGCCATTTTTCCATTCACGGGAAACAACCGAAAGGAAGACTCTGTAGGAATCAAATGTCCCGACTTAGTTTTTAAAGCAGTGCTTTCGATTAAATTTCCTTGGAACTCTTCATCTTCATCCACTTCCACGGGTGGCATAAAGAAGGAAAATTCTTTCCCAACAATTTCTTCCAATGGATATTCTAATACAACAACAGCTTGTTTGTTTGCATTGATGATCTGTTTGGTGCCTGGATCAATTTGCATAAGAATGTCCAATGACTCTTCAAAAACATTCTGAAGGACGATGACTTTTTCTCTAATTTTGTCATAAGCTATGGATCGATTCATGTCCTCTATCAATCGTTCCGCAAAATTTAGTACTAAATCTAAGATTCCAACAGTGTATGTTTGTTCGGCAAGATGCAAAAATGTTGGGTGGGCCGCTTCAGCTAATTCAGAAGGAGATAAAATAGCAATAGAGAGTAATATATAAGGAGATTCTGGAAATTGCTCAAAAATAAATTTTTGTTTTTCTAAAACTGTAGAATCATTCCAAAAAAGAAATACAGCGGACTCTTGGATCGTGCCAGGTTTGATATCTAAAATAGAATGAAAACTATGCACATTGCAAGTTTCAATGCTTGTTATGTCACGAAGGATGCGATTATAAAAATCATGATCAAACTCTTCTATATAGATGGTAATTTGTTTGAGCGACATGACCTTGGCATAGTAGACGAAAAATCCTTTTCCTTACAATTGATTTTTTTGATGGTAGATTTCAATCGTTCTCATCGATCCAAAAGATTTGAAGGTAATAAAGAATACCGGATTAGCTCCACACCAAGGATTACTGTCATCTTTTCGGCAGTGTTCGAAAAAAAAGGGAAAACTATAAAATGAATTTGATTCTCATTTCCAGTACACAAGTTTGGATAAAAAAGACCGAGGTTCTATGAAATCCTTTCAAAATAAGACAAAATTACTGATCGTTTTGAGTTTAGTAGCTGGATTTAGTTTCCAGTGTGAGAAGAAAAAAGAGGACGACAACACGGCAACGCTCGTGGCGCTTGCGGGACTCACAACTTCTGCTGGTGATTGTTCTGTTTCCGCAGTTGGAAAGGCAACCATCAACACTTGGACCACTGATGTAACGGGAAACACTGCTGGAACCATTTCTAAATTGGGTTCAGTACCGATTGTTGGTCATACAACGGCTGCAATAAAGCTAACTTCTGATGCTTCCACAGTTCTGACTGTCAACGGTAGTGCGTTTATCATTGTTTACAAAACAACGGAATGCCCACTAAACACTAGCAATATTGCAACAATCACAACTCAATACACAATCACTGGGGGATCAGATTCAAGCAGTGAATTTCCAAGTTCTTATAAAATCGCGAACCAAACGGCAACTCTAACTTTTAATGGAGCTGCTGGCGGTTATTATGTATTTATCTATGCGCAGCCATCAAAGGGTCAATCTGCAGCTGTGAATTATACTTTTTCTCCGTAACTGTGATTCGATTCCTTAGCATTGGTTTTATTTTATTACTAACTAGTTTCTGCGCAAGGCAAGAGAGTGCTTTGTCAGATCAGAAACTTTTTGTAAACCAATTGGTCACAAATTTGATCAATGCAGGGAATCCCAATGCGTTGGATAAAATTGTATTTTCCCGTGCCAATGGCGATGGGAGTTATACAACAAGATTCAATGCAACCAATTTAGATTTTTATATATACTTTCAATTTGAAGGGAATAAACAAATCCCTTTTGCAGAGAAAGACTCCCTTACGTGGGATGTTGCCTTTAACAGATATAAGGTGGCCACAAATTCAGGCGAAACGAATCGTTTCGGACTCGGTGGAGCTTGTACAAGTAATACCACAAATTTTGCACTTGCCGGTTCCAGTTCACCTAGTAGCCAAGGATGTAATAGTTTTATAGTAGATGTTGCCACTACCACTCAAGGAATCGGGGGAGCCGGCGCAGTTTATGTGGGCAATGCAATTGTCACCGAATGGTATTATTATACGATTGGAAATTTAACTCCAAAACCTGATATCTTTCTTATCCGTTCCGGAACGGGTCTTGCTACTTACGCCATTCATATCGAAAATTATTATAGTGATGCGGGAACTTCTGGTTATCCGACCATCCGATGGAAAAAACTTCCCTAATGTATTTTTTTAATCCGTTTTTATTGCCAATCCTTTGCCTTTTCCTATTGTTCATTGGCGAAGTACACTCCCAAACACGTCCACGTGAAAACGGAAAAACTCCTAAAATCGTAGAAAAGACACCTAACACAACAACGGTGCCTGGTTCGGTGGAAACACCTCCGGCAGATCCAAATCAAACAACTCAAACCCCAACCTCCGTTCCAGAAGAGGCCAACAAAGAGGAAGTTCCTACTGAAGAAGTGGATCGATTTAAAGATTTGGATAATAAAAACGGAATTGTGGTTACAGGTTCTCGCGGCGAAAGAAGGCTCAAAGATTCAGCAGTAGCAACAGAAGTTATTTCTAGAAAACGGATTGAACAAACTGGAGCACGTAACTTAGGTGAGGTGCTAGATACTCAAACGGGAATCAATGTAACGCCGTTTTTTGGTGGGTCACAGGTTCAAATGTTGGGCCTTGATTCCAAGTATGTATTGTTTCTTGTTGATGGACAACGGATTGCCGGTCGATTGAACAATACAATCGACCTCACTCGGTTTAAAGTGCAAAACATCGAACGAGTTGAAATTGTAAAAGGCAGTTCCTCTTCTTTGTATGGTGCCGATGCCATTGGCGGTGTCATCAATATCATTACCAAACAAGCAGAAAAACCAGAACACTATCAATTCCGAACATCCTATGGAACTGGTCGACAGACTAACTTTGGAACCCAAGGTGAAAAAAATTTAATAGCGGATGTTGGTTTTAAAAACGAATTTGTTGCTTCCAATTTTTATGGAGGCTTCAACCAATCTGCTGCATACGACCTCGATCCAAAAACACCAGCCACAACGGGAAACGCATTCCAAGATAACAATGTTGGCGGAAACATGACTTTTAATCCAGATGGAAAATTTAAAGTCAAAACAGGTATCAACTATTTAAATCGAAACCAGGCCGGTATTGATTCCAGAGCTAATGGTGGCGTTTTTGATAGAACCAATCTCACAAACGACTTTCTTGGGTTAGGTGCTTTAGAGTATGCCTACGGAAAAAGAAATATGGTTTCCCTTCGAGGAAATTTCTCACGTTGGGAAAATCATTATAAATTAGACCAAAGAAATTCGAACGAATTAGATGTAAAAGAACTCACTAATGAGTTTTCATCACAAGGTGTCGCTCAAATTGATCATGAAATTAACAATGATCATATGGTAACAGCTGGGGTAGAATCCTATTCAGAAGAATTACAATCTGACAGGTTACAAAGAAGAAATGCCTATCGAACGAGAAGAGCTGCTTTCATTCAAGATGAATGGGTTGTATGGCGACAAGGTTTTGTTTGGCGATTGGTTCCGGGTGTTCGCCATGATGTGGATTCCCAATTTGGTGGACAAACCACTCCGAAAATTGCAACCAAAGTCGATATCACTAGTAATTTAGTTTTCCGTGCTAGTTACGGGAAAGGGTTCCGACCTCCTTCATTCCGAGAACTTTACTTACGTTTTGAAAACCCTGGTGTCGGTTATGTTGTGGATGGAAATGACAAACTTAGACCTGAAAAATCAACAACGGTCAACGCTGATATTGAATATGCTCCATTCAAATTTTGGACCTTATCTCTCAGTGTGTTTCGGAATGACATCACCGATCTCATCCAATACAGTTTTGGAACTAGAACTAGCGAATTTGCTAACTTCCAACTAAAAAACATCCAACGTGCCTATACGAGAGGGGTGGAAGCTGGATCACGAGTTCGATTTCTAAAATACTTTGCATTAGAATTAGGTTACAACCAAACCGATACCAGAGACCTAACAACCGATAGACCATTAGAAGGCAGGGCCTTACACCAAGGAACAATGAACTTTTTTGTGAATGCTCCTGGTGGTTGGGAATTTGCCCTTCGTGCCAAACGTTTAGACAAACGGCCGTTTTATAGTACAACCAACGAATTTACAGCGGGTTCCAGTACTGCCCTCATCGACCAACAAACCAAAAGCGTAGAAGAAAATAACAAAGTAGTATATGGGAAACCGTTTACCTTACTCAACGTAAGAATGGAGAAAAAATTCTTTGATGGAAGGATGTCTCTGTTTTTAGGAGTAGACAACGTCCTTGACCAATACGAGCTTACTTACAATCCTATTCGGCCCAGGTTTTACTATGGTGGACTTCAAGCCACTTTTTGAACACAATTCGTATAAAACAGTTTTCATTGTTTTTGTTCTTTATTGTTTATCGGCAGTTTCACTATACTCCGACGAATCAAAGTTAAGTGGAAAACAGTCAAAAATTTTAAAAGAATCGTTTTCCTATTTAGAATCTCTAGAACCTAAAAGAATCAAAATCGATAAGTCTACCTACAATCATCTTACACAATTTGAATCTATATTTAAGTTTAGTTTCTCTGGAAAAAAGTTATCCCGTTGGATTCAATTGCGAATCAAAAAATATTCTTACGGGTCTACTGGAGATTATGTAGCCATGTACCATGATGGTGATGTATTGTTAGGTAGAAGTTTTTTTAATCTAAACCGATTGGACCGGGTTCTTGTTTTGTTACATGAAGCAAGGCATGCAGATGGTAAAAATTATGGTCACGTAGTCTGCCCAGAGAATTTTCAATTTCTGAATCCGCGCGACTGGAAGATCCATCCCGCTGGGAAAAAAGGATGTGACTCCGTTTCAGACGGTGGTTATGGAATTACTGCTGCATTTTTATTTGAGTTAGGTGCTTATGGGTATCTCAACCAAACAGAGGCAGCGCATCGTTATAACTCGGAAATTTCTCGAGTGATAGGCGATTAATATAAACAAACTTGTTTTAATTCAGAATTCTCTGCTATTTTTGCCTTCAATCGAGCCAAAATAAGTTTAGAACGAACATTTGGTCCACCTTCTTTTGAATGATCAAAAATAAATGAATGTTTTTCTTTCATTAATTTTCCTAACTCATCGCTATGAGTCGGACAACCTAACAAAGAAGCAATGGCTTGAACCCTTTCACCAGTTCCACGAACTGTTTCTAATTCTAGTGGACCTTCGTTATAGGCAACAAAAACCTCTTGAGCCCTATCAGCTCTCACGATTCCATCTGTTGTACAATTAGATGTACCTGAAGTAATTCCAAATGTTTGGGAAGACAAACTCCCATTAGTTGTGGCTGCTAGGACTTGACCAATATCATTTTTCCATACAGGAACCATTGAACCGAGTCCACAACCTGCCATTCCATATGGTTCCGCATTTATCGGAGCCAAAATGATTAGCCCAAAAGAAATAACGGTTGCTAGTTGAATTTTAAAATAAGGAAAAAAACTTCGGGTGAACATAAAACCCTCCGTAGTTAAATTGAAAATAAGGATTCCGAACTGTAGTCAACACTCGGAACTTGCTGTCCTTGGGCTAAAATTTCTCCAGACATCGAAAGTACAGCCCAAGTTCTTTCCTCTTTCGATTTTGTCTGTAGAGATTGGATCATCGTATTTGTGAATGATTCCAATTTATGATGAAGAACGGTATTTGGAAATGATGATGGTTTCTTTTCTTGTGCTTCAGTCGATCTCATGCAGTTTGTTTTCCCGGTTGTCTTTAGGATCGGCGAGGGGGCCGGAATGACTAAAGTTTAAAAACTCTAAAAAAGGAGTCAAGAAGAGACATAATTCTGAGGAGGAAAAATGAAAACTCTAAGTTCTCCTTTTCCCGAACCATCGGAATGCCAAACTTGACCAAAAACCACCTGTTACGAGGACGACCTTGCTTACCCCTCAAATTAATCTTTTTAAAAAATCCAATCCCATCCTAGCCCAAGTCATTGCCAATACCCGTTTGACCCCAGAACCAGGAAAAGGAAAACGCCCGGCAAAGGAAGGAGATTCTGCCGTTCACCGAATCACCATTGCCGTCGATCACAATACTTATCCCTATATGATTGGGCAAAGCGCAGGAATCATTCCCCCTGGAGTGGATCCCGAAAAACAAGCCAAGGGATCAGCTGATCCATCATATACCATCCGTTTGTACTCCATCGCCTCACCGTCGTTCAGTTTTGGTCAAACCAAGGACAATATTGAATTTGTTGTAAAAAGGGACAATGTGTACGATGAAAACGGAAATCTCCTCCACAAAGGAGTATGTTCTAATTACTTATGTGATTTAAAACCAGGAGACACTGTGACAATGACGGGTCCTGCAGGGAAAAAGTTCTTATTGCCCCAAACTGACTTTTCGGGAGATATTTTCTTTTTTGCAACAGGAACCGGAATTAGTCCATTTTTTGGAATGGTGGAGGAACTCCTCGTTCAGAAGCTAATTACTTTCCAAGGAAATGTTTGGTTGGTTTACGGAGCACCATATTCTGACGAAATAGTACTTCGCGATTATTTTGAAGATATAGCAAAAAATCATCCAAATTTCCACTTTTTAACAGCCATTAGCCGAGAGGAAAAAAACACTTTTGATGGCGGAAAGATGTACATCACACACCGTGCAAAAGAAAACGCAGAATCTATTAAAAATGCTGTCAATGGAAACGGTAAGTTTTATATTTGTGGCGGTCCGAAAGGAATGGAAAAAGGGGTGATACAAGAGATCATGTCTGCTTGTGGAACGGATCTTTCGTATGATGAATTCAAAAAACAATTAGAGGAAAAAGAACAACTTTTTGTAGAGACGTACTAACATGGCAAAAACAGGAATCATTCGAGACATTGACAAAGGAAGAGGAGAAGTCATCCGCGTGGAGATCTCCGAATACAAAGGGCAAACTTTTTTTAACATTCGGGTATGGTATACAGATCCGAACGGGGAATTAAAACCCACTCAAAAAGGAATCGCTATTGCGCCGACACTTGTTGGTGACTTAAAAGAAGCAATCGAAGAAGCAGAACGTTGGCTTGCCTAAACCAACTAGTTTTTATCTCCTTCGTTTGCATAAATCAATCTTTGTAAAATTTCTTTAGCAGAGGAAACAGATTCTGCAACACGGATGTGGTTGTACAACCTAGTGATTTCAAAAATTTTTTTGACAGAATCATGAATGTTGGCAACCACAAGTTCTCCACCCCGCCTTCGTAACCAACCTACAATCTGAATCACCATCCCAATTGCAGAGGAATCAATATGTGATGTATCAGAAAAATCAAAAACTACATACCGAAAGCCTTCGGACATTTTTTGCTCTAAAAGAAGTTTAATTTCGGGGCATTTGTACAAATCAATATCCCCGTTAATTCGATATTCAAAAATATCGTTATGCAAAACGACATCTTTTAAATCTAACTTTTCCGATCCTTTCATCATGATCTGCGAATTCATAAACAGATGTTTTTTCAAATCATCGGACTTAGTTGTGATTTTTGTTTCTAAAACTTCGAGGCGACTAAGGACAGAACCCAGTGCATTGGGAGCAAAGTGTAAGTTATTTTTAATATCTTGAATTAGACCGTATAATAATACTTTAGCGTCTTCCACTTGCCCACGTTTTATAAAATCAGTAATTTCTTTAATTCCTATTGTTGCGTTGGCAATCAATATTTCTACTAAAACATCGGGATCTTGTTTGCCTCGATTGTTTCCTCTTGGAAACCGAAAAGATTCTTTTACAGATTCTAAAGCATTTTGTTGTAATAAATTATAATAAGATACATTTACTTCACAGAAAGGAGATTCGAATTGGTTTATCCTATCATCTACTTCCATTCTCAAAACTAAATTTCGAATGTCGTCCGCTCTAAGGTCTCCTAATTGTAGATTGATTTTTTGTCTCGATATAGTTTTGGAATCACCGAGAAACTCGTCAAATTCTTCCATTATTTGATGAGAAGTTTCGGACAAAACTTGTTTCAATCGAACGCCGGGTGCAAGTTGTAACTCTACATCTATAGCTTGAGCATACAAGGCCCCAATATCACCAAATTCATCGAAAAAAATGTCGGATGCTTTTTCTGGATTGTCAATATAATGAAAATTTCCCCCACCCGCTTTTGCAATTTCCATTAACATCTCTTCATTGAAATCGTTTCCTACACCAATGGTTGTAGTAGAGATTCCCATTGCCAAATGGTCTTCGGCAATTTTTACGAGTGCTTCTTTTTCCTTGATGCCAGATGTAGGATTTCCATCGGTCAGTAATAAAACTCGTTTGTATGCGTTTGGGATTTTTGATTGGCTTAGACTTTTTAAAGCAGAAAGCCATCCACCACTTAAATTTGTGGAAGTGGCAACTTGTATGTTCCGAATTTTATCGGTAACTGATACTTTTTCTGTTAGGTGAGTGACTGGTTGAATTATTTGTACATCAGCCGAATATGCGATGATAGTTACAGCATCATGTCTTGTTAGCCAGTTTACTAAAGCGCAGGATGCGTCAATGACAGATTCCATTTTTTCACCCTTCATGGACCAACTTTTATCAACAGCTAACCCAATGACCAAGGGTTTGCGTTCATTGATTTTCGGGTTGGCCGGGGTTCGAAACCGAAGTAAAAGGTGGTTCTCTTGTACTTCTTTTTCTTGGATCAACGGGTATTCCAATTTTGCGTCTATAAACATGACCATAAAAAGCAAATTCTGAATTAATGTTTTCGCAAGAACAATTTACCATAATCTGACATAGAAGGAATCATCACAATGTTTGGAAAAATTCATGAAGTTTATTCTTCCATTTCAGGCGAAGGAATTTCACAGGGAATCCCTACTGTCTTTATCAGATTTGCCGGCTGTTCCTTACGTTGTGGCAAAACGGATTCAAGAGCATTGTGGTGTGACACTGCCTATGCTTTGGGACCAAACCAAGGTATAGAAAAAAGTTTAGAATCAATTTGGTTAGAGTTAGAAAACTTAGATCCACATCACGGCTACCAAGTCCTGCTGACTGGAGGCGAACCTTTAGAAGGAAAAAATCGAGATCTCTCTATTACAATTGCGAACAAAATCTACAAACATAGAACAAGCGCGGGATTGCCTTACCCTGCGGCACGTGTGGAAACAAACGGAAGCGAAAAAATCACCGAGGATCCTTATTTTATTTTCACAATGGACTACAAATTACCGGGTTCTGGGATGGAAGACCGAATGGATCAGGAAAATTTTCGGATTCTAGAAAAGAGACATAATTCACTTGACGAAATCAAGTTCGTTGTGCGAGATAGAATCGACTTTGATAGAAGTATCGAAGTCATTCGCGAACAAAAAATACACACAAATATATTGTATTCGCCAGTCCACGGTGAAGTGGATGCCAAAGAACTAGTTGAATGGATCAAAGTAGACAACCCACCTAAGTGTCGTTTGTCGCTTCAAATTCATAAAGTGCTTTGGGGAAATCAGAAAGGAGTTTGATGGACATCCCTACTCAATTAAGTTTAGATTTTGAAACAACGGTTGAACCAAAACAAACAAATGAGTATGGGTTTCTCATCGATGAACCAGAGTTAGGTTTAGCAAAAGTTACAAAAGAGTCTCCCACTTCTGTGGAACTATTTTTTGAATCGAAAGAAATTTTTCGAAACGTTAACAAATCAAACAAAAACTTACAGTTTTTAAATCAATACCCCGATTCTCTGCGCGTTTGGGAAGAATTTCCAAAGGCAATGGACTTGGCACTTGCGGCAAGCCAACTTAAACTCACTTATAATTTTAATAAACTTTCTTCTCTTTCGAATTCCAGAACTCGATTGTTACCTCACCAAATTGAGTCCACATTCATTGTGGCTAATAGTTTAAAACCAAGATTTATCTTGGCGGATGAAGTGGGCCTAGGAAAAACCATTGAAGCTGGTCTTGCGGTAAAGGAACTTATGTTTCGTCGTGGCCTCAAACGTGTGCTCGTAGTTGCGCCTTCTCCTCTTCTTGTCCAATGGCAACAAGAGATGAAAAATAAATTCAATGAAGAGTTTGCGATTGTTCGCAGAAGAAATTTTGTTACAAATGGTCCAGATCATTGGAGAAATTTTAATAAAATCATTACTTCCATCGATTTTATCAAAAACCCAAGATATGCTGAAGAAATCCTAGGAACCAAATGGGATATTGTTGTTTTTGATGAAGCACATAGACTTCGTCGTGATTATTCTAAGATTACTCGTGGATATTTGTTTGCAGAGAAAATTGCTAGAAAAACAGAATGTCTCCTCCTCCTTACTGCTACACCATTTCGCGGAAAGTTAGAAGAACTTTTTTACCTGATGCACTTGGTTGATCCGAATATCCTTGGGCCGTATCATACTTTCGTAAACGACTATGTGGTTGGTCAAAAAGGTGATTTAAAAGAAAAAATCTCAAAAGTTCTCCTTCGTCGCCGTAAAGTAGAAGTGGGTGGATTTACCAAACGTTTTGCCAAAACGGTTCGTATTGATCTATCTCCCATTGAACGTGCGTTTTATGATGAAACTACTGATTATGTAAAACGAGAATACAATATGGCAATGGGAACTAAAAACCGTGCCATTGGATTTGTAATGGTGGTTTTCCAAAAACTTTTGGATTCCTCTGTCATTGCACTTCTTTCTGCCTTACAAAAAAGAAAGTTTATGCTGGAATCCAAATTCCATTACATGAAAGAACACGAAACCACTTTGGATGATTGGGATTTAGATGAAACGGAAGGTGTCGAAGACTTCATCACCGAATTAGAAGATGAAGAGATGTCAAGTTTCCAAAGGATCAAACGAGAGCTTTTTACTTTGAACCGACTCATTCATTTGGGAAAACAAATCAAAGAAGATAAAAAAACTCAAAAACTAAAAGAAACTCTTTATCGTTTAAAAAAAGAAGGTCATAAAAAATTCATCATCTTCACACAATTCAGAACCACACAAGACCATTTACAATCGGTACTAGAACCTGACTTCAAAGTTTCACCTTTCCATGGTTCCTTAAGTATGGATGAAAAAGAAGTAGCGATTCAAAAATTCAAAGAAGATTTCGAAATACTAATTTGTACGGAAGCAGGTGGGGAAGGTCGTAACCTACAATTTGCAAATATACTTTTTAATTATGACTTACCTTGGAGCCCACTAAAAATCGAACAACGAATTGGAAGGATCCATCGTTTTGGTCAAAAAGATAATGTTTATATCTTTAACTTTGCTTCCAAAGATACAGTAGCAGAAAGAATTTTAGAAGTACTTACAAATAAAATTCGTTTGTTTGAAGAATCCATTGGTGCTTCTGATGATTTACTTGGAACCATCGAAGAGGAACTTGATTTCAATTCAAGCTTAATGAAATTTGTAACGGGTACAAAAACCAAAGAAGAATTAGAAACGGAATTTGACCTTCGCATCCAAGTTGCTCAGAAAGGTTTTGAAAAACTCAATGCACTTGTAACACCAAAAGTTTTAGATTTTAACTTAAAAGATTATTACGATCACACTCTCGAAGAAAGAGAATGGAACAATAGCCATCTTGAAGAAGTGGTAGCCCAAGGTTCCAAGTTTTTCCAAGCACATCTTCCAGGAACTTTAACTTCTGTTGGCAAAGGATCCTACGAATATAAAAATGCCGAAGGTAAAGTTAAAAAAGCTACCTTTGATTCCGACCTGGCGCTAACGAATGACTCTCTCGAATTTATGGCCTTTGGTCATCCATTTGTAGAAAAAGTTACCGAGTTACTCACTCAAAGTGATGTGGGACGTAAAAAGAAATATTTACACTCAAATACTTTAGGCCAAAAAATTCTTTTTGTATTCCAAGTGGAATTCGATTTTTCTCTCAAACGAAAAGATCTTTTCTTTATCGAATTTGATCTAAAGAAAAAGAAAACTCTAGTTTTTACAGAAAAACCAAGCGATTGGACAGAAGCAAAGACATATGTCCCAGAAAAAGAAATTCCTTTGTCAAAGTTAGAAGAAGCCTTTATTCATTGTTATCCGATTGTTGAAACAGAAGCAGAAACAAAAAAAGAAATTCTCAGAAAGGAAACATTGTCTATTTTTCAAAAAGAAGAATACAAAGTAGAACTTTCTCACCAAAAAACCATCCGACAACTCGAAGAAAAATTAATGCGCCAAGAAGCCGCTTATAAATGGGACAATCGTCCTGAAAAAAAAGCAGTACTTCATAAAACAATGAAAGAAATCCAAAGAGCAAAGGATGAGTATACAATAGAAGTTCGCAAAATCAAAAATGGGGCAAAAATTTTCCACAAAATCCGACTTTTTCAAACTTACATAAGTATTTAAATTCATTTACATAGAATTTCCAAAAGTTAGATTTTGGGAATGTTCTTTGCCAAAATTCCTTTTTGGATTCAGATTCTCGTATCCTTAATGTTAGGTTTGTTTTTTGGGATCCTATTGAATCCTGAAACGGGCTATATCTCTGCTCTTACTTTAAAACCTTATCTACCATGGATGAAACTACCTGGAGATACTTTTCTAAACTTACTCCAAATGATTATGATTCCGTTGGTGATTGTTTCCATTGCTCTTGGAGTCTCTAGTCTAAGAAATTTAAAAGATCTTTGGAGTTTGGGAAGTAAAACACTTTTGTATTTTATTTTTACAACAATCGTTTCGGTAAGTATTGGGATTACGCTGACTCTGATCATCAAACCTGGAAACCATATCCAAAATCAAACAAACGTAACAACTCAGAACATAACTTCTACAAACTTGGATGAAAAAAGCGAATCCATCCCGGAAATCATTGCCAACATCATTCCGAAAAATTTAGTCAATGTTTGGTCCAAACAACAAATGTTATCTGTTGTGTTTTTCGGAATGATCTTAGGAATTTTTTTCCTAACCTCACGGGATTCGGGAGCTGCACTAAAAGCATTTTGTCATTCGCTAGAAAGTTTTTGTCTTTGGGTTGTTGCAACAGCGATGAAACTGGCTCCTTTAGCTGTTTTGGGACTTATGAGTTATGCAATGGTTCAAATTGGATTTTCTCTTTTACTTGGACTTGTTTCGTATATTGGAACTGTTCTCTTTGGACTTTTTTGTATTTTGATTTTTTATGGGATTTTGATTTTTCTTTTTACAAGAAAAAATCCAGTCCGTTTTCTGAACCAAGTTCGCGAAATTCCTTTACTTGGTTTTTCTACTTCCAGTTCCAGCTCCGTACTTCCTTATTCCTTAAAACTGGCAAAGGAAAAATTAAAATTAAAAGAAACAGTCGCTGACTTTGTTCTTCCTCTTGGCGCAACAATCAATATGGATGGAACTGCTTTGTACCAAGCAGTTGCAACAGTGTTTCTAAGCCAAGTATACCAAGTAGTTTTAAGCCCTTTAGACTTGTTTCTGTTAGTTGGTACGGTAACTGCGGCCTCGATTGGCACTGCTGCCACACCGGGAGTTGGGCTTGTCATTCTTGCTTCTATCCTTTATACTTTCCAAATCCCAATCGAAGGAATCACAATTCTTTTTGGGGTTGACCGCTTTTTAGATATGTGTAGAACTTCAGTAAATCTGACCGGCGATTTATCTTGCGCATTTATCATGGACTATATCTGGAAGGAAACAAAACCAAATGAAAAAACTTAAATACACACTCTTGTTAGGGATAATAACGTTCCTAACGCATTGTGATACAAAAAAAGACTATCTTGATGGTATTGGAGCCAATATACTTTGTACATCATTTGCTGTATGTAAAGGTGAAACTCCAGCCAAAACCGGCATTATTGGCGACAGCTGGACAGACATTCTACTTGGATTTCCCTTTGTAGAAACACTAAGACCACAATTAGAAAATCGCTTTCAGTATAAATTTGTAGGTGCCACTTTAGGAGGACGAACTTTACAGCAAGTAGTCAGTCAAGGACTTCAATTCCAAGTCATCGATCAAGGTGGAGCTGACATGAAAGTTGTCATTCTATCTTTAGGAGGAAATGATATTCAAGCAAACCTTTCCGAATATATTGGAAAGATAGATAGCGTCCAGGCACAACGCTTAGCAACATTAAAAGCAAACCTTAAACATTTAATCATTACGGGCAATGCATATAAAGTTGCTCGCTTTGGAGGAGCTCCATTAAAATGGATCATCCACGGGTATGACTACCCAAATCCTTATATGTCACCAGTAATTGCTGGATCCGATGAAGGTTGTAAATCTAAATTTGATAGGGTGGGTCTGATTGTTTCTGATGCAGCCGTATTTACAGCATCTCAGGTGGATGGACTTAACAATCTACTTGTAGAAGTTACTCGTGAAGAACCTGCGCTGATTTATGTCGATTTAAGAAACACTTTAGGTGGAAAACCAAATTCTCGTGCAGAGCTTATGTTGGATTGCATTCATGCAAATAACTTAGGTTTTACGATGTTAGCGGATAAACTGGCTAGAGCTATTTATCCGATTACAAATGTAGGATTTTAACAATGAAAAATAAAATTATTCTAATATTCTCCTTTCTTTCTTTAGCTGCTCCTCTCTTGTCGCAATCGTCAAACTCTGGTTTTGCGCATCCCCTTCAAATTGAGCCAATTGCTGTCTATACTAAACTCCGGGGTAATCTCAGTTACTGGGACAAAGACTTCAATCAAGTCAAAGAAATTAACAAAAATATAAACATTGAAGGCGAGTATAAATTCACCGAATCGTTCTCAGTTGTCTCTTCTATTGGGCGAAATCAATATTCTCAAACAGATACGGCGAAAGAAATCACATGGGATCGTTGGAACGCTGGAATTAAATATGGTAAAATTTTTGAAAACGGTTCTTCTCAATTTTTAATTGGAGCTGGATTACGACTTTATGATAAAAAAAGAAATTCAGAATTTAGAGAAAGAGAAAATCCAGATTTTTACTTAATCCGACCTAATTTTGGATTAGGCTACAAATTTGGTATCTTCCAGATTATGTCAGAGTTTCGTTTTCAGACAGAAACGAATAAGCATGGCAAAGAATCACATTTTGAAGAATTCAAACGCTATTACCAAGTTGGGATTGCTCCTTCCTTTGCCATCGCAGATTCAGTTCGAATTTTTACAGAACTAGAATATAGAGAACCTTTGGACAAAATCGCTGATAAAAACTTAAGGTATTTTAATCTTTATCCCGGGATCTCAATGAACACAGAAAGTTTCGGAACATTTAGTTTTTCTGTGTTATTGGGTGTTTTACCAAAAGCAGATAATGCAATGGATAGAGGAGTTCGTTTTTCATATTTCTACTTCTTCGATACAAGCCAGTAATATGAGATTAAATTTAT
The DNA here is from genome assembly GCF_002811945.1 of Leptospira harrisiae. Classification (NCBI taxonomy): domain Bacteria; kingdom Pseudomonadati; phylum Spirochaetota; class Leptospiria; order Leptospirales; family Leptospiraceae; genus Leptospira; species Leptospira harrisiae. The sequence continues at coordinate 46,326 of NZ_NPDX01000005.1, forward strand.
TTTTCCCGTTGGTTTTCTTTTTTTTCCAATGTTTGAGCATTCAAATTGGAAATCCATCGGGGACTTTATTTAAAAATAAAGGCCAAGAGGGCTGGTTTTCTCCGGGAAAGGTACCTTCACCAACTGATACATACGTAGAATCATGTACAACTAACTACTTCGGTTTGGTGAGTATTGGAAATGCAAGTTTAGATTATATCTCTCGCCATTCTCGACCGAAAGAAATTCATAGTTTGGATCATTATTACAAAAATCAGTATTTCTTTTTCCAAGAACTTTGTTTACGCATCACAGGCCGATGAAACAGAATATTGATTCACTGAGCGAGTTCGCAAAAAAAATTAAAAATGGACTCATTTACGAAGAAATCGAATCCAAATTAAAAGAATTCCATTCCAAAAAAAACAATATATCGAATAAATCATTGGATGCTTTAACCAACAAGATTCGAAAAAAAGAAGAACAAATTGAAAAACTCTATGATGATATCATTATACTACAAAACAAACTTTCCAAAATTTTGGACCAGGAACTTAACAAATAAACTTATCTTACATAGGACTCTGATTTTTACTGCAATCGCTTGTTCATTCTTGTCCATCTCTTGTGCAAGCTCTGGTTTTGGAACACAAGGCCTTCTCTACGAAGACCAAAAGATTAGCATGATGGAAACCGGACTTTCTGCTTCCAAAGAGGGAATTGCATGTGCCAAATCCTATTTAGGCCTTCTAGCTCTAGGAGATGCTTCCGTAGAATCCTCTCAGAACAATGGAAATATCAGAGAAATTGCGTCTATTGAACTAGAAACTTACAATTTCTTGGGGATTTACGCAAAACTATGCACAATTACCAAGGGAAATTAGTCGAAACTAAATCTAGAACCTATGAGTGCATGGAAGAAAATTCATATATCATTCTTGTTAGTTTTTTCCTCCTTAAACTGTCTTCCGGAGCCGCAACCTTCTCTTTTAGGAATCCTCGTTCTACCTTTAGTCACTCAGACCTCAGCTAACTTTACCATCGAAACAACAAACCCTAGTAATGGTGCGACAGGTGTTTCATTAACTCCCACAATCACTATTGTAATGACCCAGGCAATCGAAGCCACAACTCTCAATACAAATATTAGTTGTTCTCCTTCTTGCCCAAGTCTCAGCGGTGGTGCCTCCAACCGAACCATCACCCTAACTCCAGCCAGTGCTCTGATCACCGGAACCACTTACACCATCACTTTAAATCAGAACATTCAATCTATTTTTGGATTAACCCTCGGCACCAACACCAGTTTCAGTTTTACAACTCTATAAAAAAAGCCGACGTCTCCGCCGGCTTCTCTCTTTCATTCCCCATTTAAGGAAACTAGAATTGATTGTTTGTATTCGGTAGATTCCTTTGAATCAAAGACCTCTACTAAATTTTTATGGTCTCACTTAATTTCTTATTTAAAGAAATTTAAAACGATCCCGCCTTTGGTTACAAAAAACTCAGCAAACACAAGTGATGTGATCGCCATAAGTTTAATCAAAATGTTGATCGCAGGGCCAGAAGTATCTTTGAACGGATCTCCTACTGTATCACCCACAACCGCAGCTTTGTGTTTTTCAGAACCTTTTCCACCAGCTGTTTTTTCGATGTATTTTTTAGCGTTGTCCCAAGCTCCACCGGAGTTTGCGGATGAGATCGCAAGAACCACACCAGAAACGAGGGCACCAGCAAGAAGACCAGCAAGTGACTTCACGCCAAACAAATAACCAACGACAATCGGGCTTAGAAGAACTAGGAGACCTGGAGGAATCATTTCCCGAAGAGCAGCTGAAGTAGAAATATCCACACACTTAGCATATTCTGGTTTTGCAGTTCCTTCCATAAGGCCTGGAATTTCTTTGAATTGGCGACGAACTTCTTTTACCATATCAAGAGCTGCCTTTCCTACTGACTTCATAGTCATCGCAGAAAAGATAAAAGGAAGCATAGCACCAAAAAGAAGCCCACCAAATACGAGTGGATCAAGTAGTTCGATCGAAGTTAAATCAATCGCACCTTCACCCATTTCTTTAGAAGCATTTTGTGTTCTAGTGATAAACGCTGCAAATAAGGCAAGGGAAGTAAGAGCCGCCGAACCAATCGCAAAACCTTTTCCTACGGCCGCAGTTGTGTTTCCCGCTGCATCCAAGTTGTCCGTTCTATCACGAACTTCTTTTCCAAGCTCGGCCATCTCAGCAATCCCACCCGCGTTATCAGAAACAGGGCCGTAAGCATCAATCGTCAGACCAATTGCAATGGTAGAAATCATACCGATAGCAGCGATTGCGATTCCATACATACCCGCAAGGATATTGGAAACGACGATCACGATCACAAGTAAAATCACAGGAACCACAGTGGATTTGTAACCAAGTGCCAAACCATAAATGATGTTTGTTGCCGCACCGGTTTCACAAGCGTCAGCCACTTCGCGTACTGGTTTGTAAGAATGAGAAGTGTAAATCTCAGTGATCCAACCAATGAACATACCAGCAAACAAACCTAATGCGACTGATGTATAAACATTCCACTTAGTGATAGTTTTGTCTCCGATTTGGAAACTATCGATCATAAAGATATCAGTTACAAAATAAAGAGCTGCAGCTACGATGAATGTAGAAATCCAAAGTTGGAGTTTGAGAGCTTTTTCTACGTTTCCACCTTCTTTCACTCGAGCAAAGAAAGTAGTGATAAGAGAAGCTGGGATTCCAATCGCAGAAATTAATAGCGGATAGAGGAGCGCCGAGTTATTGTCAGCAAGTGCCGATGCTGTTGCACCAATCACAAGAGCTGCACAAGTTGCTTCCGCAGCAGAACCAAAAAGGTCAGCACCCATACCAGCAATATCACCCACGTTGTCCCCTACGTTATCAGCAATGGTTGCTGGGTTACGAGGATCATCTTCTGGAATTCCTTTTTCTACCTTACCCACAAGGTCAGCACCAACGTCAGCGGCTTTGGTATAAATACCACCACCCACACGACCAAAGAGAGCAACCGATGATCCACCAAGACCAAAACCAGCTAGTGATTCCATAAGGATGTGTTTCGCAACACCTACATTTGTTCCTGTGAATAGAAGGAAAAGACCGATCATTCCAAGAACCGCAAGACCGATGAGACCAAAACCCATTACGGCTCCAGAGTCATAAGCAACACGGAAAGCTTTGGAAAGAGAAGTTTTTGCGGCTTCTGCTGTACGAACGTTACCAGCAGTCGCAATTTTCATTCCTATAAAACCAGAAAGGCAGGAAATGAGGGCACCGGAAACAAAAGCAACAGCAGTATAAATTCCTTCGTTGAACTCAGTTTTTGGGTTATCCAAAAGTAAATAAATGAGAACCGTCATGAAACTGATGAATAGCAAAATGACTCGGTATTCTCTGAGAAGGAAGGCCATTGCCCCTTCTGCGATCGCAGCGGAGATTTCTTTCAATTTAGCGGTTTCTTTTTCGCTGCCGCCGCCTGCGCCCACTTGGATGCGAACCACCCGAGCTGCGTAGAATATCGCCGTGACTATGGAAACCAGTGCCATGACGATGATGATTAACTCTACATTCATGAGATCCTCTTTGAGATTGTTTATTTGAATTTCTAAGATTATTTAGAAGATGACCGATGAGAATCCATAGATGATACTTCGGTCTAGGAGAATATGGCAATTTGGTGTTCTGGTAACAAGTCTATTTCTGGTTTCGAGGCCAAATTTAGCGCAGACAGAGGTTCTGAACCCCGTTAAGGTTTTTTATGGATACGAAGATCTTTTGCGAATGGCTGAAGATAAAATTGTCCAAGAAACACCGGCCAAAGCCTTTGATTTTCTCATCAAAGCCAAAGAATTAAATCCAGATCCGGACTATCGGTACTATAATTTAGCCGCACGCGCCCATATGAAGTTAGGGCAGGTCTTTGATGGAATCCATTCCTATGAAGAATCTATCAAAAAGAAAAAAGACCAACTTGATTTGGTTTTGTATGTCGCTGATTTTTACGAAAAAGAAAGAAAACAAAAAGAAGCTTTGTTCTATACCAAATTGTATTTAGAACAAAAACCAAATGCTAAGTACAGATTGTATACCGCGGCCATTTTATCCAGACAACTCGGTTTAGAATCCGATTACGAATCCTATATTCAAATATTAGAATCAGACAAAACTTTTGTTTCTGAAAAAGATGCCTTACAAACAAGTCTATTAAAAAATATCAAAAGCAAAAAATGGAAAGAAGCAGATGATTTGAGTTTGCGGTATTTGGTTTATTTTCCTCGTGAAGAAGGGATGTACGAAACCTTAATTTTGGCTCGGAGAGGAAGGCAGTCTGAACTTTTAGAACAAGCCTACCAATGGACATCTACAGTTTTTTTAAATGAAACCAGATACTTTACGAGGTATGGAGTGTTTCTTCAAGAAAAACAAAGATACTTGGAAGCCTTATCTTTATTTCGCCGGGGATTTTACAATTTACTCAAATTTTATCCAGATTCGGATGCTGGTGAAATTTTATTTCTCATTCGTCAAAGTTATGCGAATCTTGGAAAAGATAGAGACACCCTTGCCATCGATTCTTTGGTGAAAGATTTTAAAAACCAAAACAAACTCACTGCTACAGAATTAGAAAACCACCAATACACGTATCGTAAAAACAGAGAGTATTTGTTATTTTGTATCCACTGGTTTTCCAAACGAGATGAAACAAAAGCAAACGAATATCGGAAAAAATTAAAAGATAGGGATTTGGAATTCGAAGAATCTGAATTCCTGCGGGTGATGGGAGTATTTTCCGCTCTCCCGCAGGATCTTTAAAACAGGTAGGACCCAACTCATAGAAGAAGTTGGGATTTTAAAACCATCTTCTTCCTAGTTAGTTTTCACCGAAGGAAGAAGAACTGATATTTCCGAAAACCTAATCTTAACTATGAAATTTTTTCTTATCATCAATTAACGACTGTACTACGGATGGATCAGCGAGGGTACTGATATCTCCCAAAGTATCAAATTCGTTATTGGCAATTTTTCTTAAAATTCGGCGCATGATTTTCCCTGACCTAGTTTTCGGAAGCCCCGGAGCCCAGTGGATGACTTCTGGCCTTGCAATTTTACCGATCACTTTTTCTACCATGGCAATGAGTTCTTTTTTTAAGGCATCATTGGTGGTCACTCCATGTTTCACAGTCACATAAGCATAAATCCCTTGGCCTTTGATATCATGTGGAAATCCCACAACCGCAGCTTCGGCAACTGATTTATGTTCAACAAGAGCACTCTCCACTTCTGCAGAACCAATTCTATGTCCCGACACATTGAGTACATCATCGACTCTTCCTGTTATGCGAAAGTATCCGTCTTTGTCTTTGTTGGCACCATCACCTGTGAAGTAATACCCTTTGAATTGCGAAAAGTAGGTATCAAAAAACCGTTTTGGATCGCCATACACACCTCGCATCATGGAAGGCCAAGGTTTCGCGATACATAGATTTCCAGAGATTTCTCCTTTGCCTTTGATCTCCACCCCTTCGTTGTCCACAAGAACAGGTAGGATTCCATAAAATGGCCAACTCGCCGAACCTGGCTTTTGTGGGATGGCTCCGGGAACTCCAGAGATCATAATGGATCCAGTTTCTGTTTGCCACCAAGTATCCACAATCGGGCATTTTGATTTACCAATATTGGTATGATACCATTCCCAAGCTTCTGGATTGATAGGCTCACCCACAGAACCAAGAAGTCTTAAAGAAGCTAAGGATCTTTTTTTAATAGGTTCGATCCCTTCTCGCATCAGTGCTCGGATGGCCGTCGGTGCTGTGTAAAATACAGTGACCTTATATTTATCAATCACATCCCAAAAACGACCGGCATCCGGATAACTCGGAACACCTTCAAACATGAGAGATGTGGCACCATTGGACAAAGGTCCATAGAGAATGTAACTGTGTCCCGTAATCCAACCAATGTCTGCCGTACACCAATATGTATCTGTATCTTTATAATCAAAGATGGTGGCAAAGGTAAGATTGGCACCGAGCAAATATCCTGCTGTGGTATGGAGGACACCTTTTGGTTTTCCCGTAGATCCTGAAGTATAAAGAAGGAAAAGTGGGTCTTCGGAATCCATGACGACAGGAGGGCATTCTTTTTTGATATCCGTTTCTTTCATCAGGTAGTGGTACCAGTGGTCTCTACCTTCTTTCCAATTCAAATTTCCTTCGTCTCCAGTTCGCTTAACAACGATTACGTCTTTGACTTTGTATTTACTTTCTTCTAATGCAACATCCACATTTTTTTTCAGTTCGACTGGTTTACCACCGCGATACCCACCATCAGCAGTAATCACAAGTGTAGGTTTGCAATCTTCAATCCGGCCGAGTAGGGCTTCTGGCGAAAATCCACCAAACACAACAGAGTGTACCGCACCAATTCGTGTACAAGCAAGCGTAGTGATGGCAAGTTCTGGGATCATAGGAAGGTAAATGAGAACTCGGTCCCCTTTTTTCACATGGAACTTTTTTAGAACATTGGCGAAATGATTTACCTCACGGTGGAGGTCATGGTAAGTAAGGACTTTGGATTCATCAGGATTGTCCCCTTCCCAAATGAGAGCTGCTTTATTTTTGAGAGGCGAATCTAAATGTCTGTCTAAACAATTATAAGAAACATTGAGTTTCCCACCAACAAACCATTCTACTTTTGCTTTGGCAAAATCGTGTTTGAGAACCTTAGTCCATTTTTTAAACCAAGTCAGGCGTTTGGCTTGTTCAGCCCAAAACTTTTCTGGTTTTTCAATTGATTCTTTGTATTTAGTTTTATATTCTTTTAAACTAACGTTCGCTAATTTAGCGAAGTCTTTGGACGGTGCCACGATTCTTTCTTTCGGCATAGATTCCCTCTAGAGAAAGAATGCTGAACTTTTTTTTAAAAAAGTCCAGCATGAATCTGAAAAATTGAATTTAAAAAATGAACTTAATGCGAGCCGGTTCGGATCAGATCCAAAAATTCGCTTCGCGTGGTAGGGTCTGTTTTGAATAGACCAAGTAGGCTAGAAGTAAAAAGTTCTGAGTTTTGTTTTTCCACTCCACGCATCATCATACATAAATGTTTGGCTTTGATAACAACACCTACACCTAGTGGATCTAAAGTTTCTTGGATGGCTTGGGCAATTTGGTCAGTAAGTCGTTCTTGCACCTGCAATCGACGAGCAAACACATCAACAATTCTTGGAATTTTACTAATTCCTATGATTTTTTTATTTGGAATGTAAGCAACATGGGCCCTTCCATAAAAAGGAAGTAAGTGGTGTTCGCATAAAGAATACATTTCGATGTCGCGCACCAAAACCATACCGGTTGTGCTTTCCTCAAAAATCGCACCATTCACAATTTGGTTTAAATCAGCCTTATACCCACTGGTTAAAAAATCATAAGCCTTCTTCACACGATTAGGCGTTTTCACAAGACCTTCTCGCGAGGGATCTTCACCAATTTGTTTTAGGATTTCTTCGATTAAGTTTTCCATTCGATTCCTTTTGACAGATATGTTTCTGGTGTCGTGATCCTGCCTTCCAAATTATGAATGCAGAATATTTACTAGTAATTTGACTAGACTTGACTCATCGGGAAAAGATACATTTCCTTTTTTTTAAATTAATTCTAAAGGACATAATCAAATCAGAATGCGGATTAAAATTGGATACGATGCAAGGATGATCGAAAACTCAGGGATTGGGATTCGGATCCAACATATATTGAAGTTTTGGCCCATTTCTGCAAAGATAGCCGATTTATTTATTTTTGGTGATCCCTCTGTATTAAAAAAATACGAACTTCCAAATCATGCGGAAATCATAGAATACAAAACAAATATCTATTCCCCTAAAGAGTTTTTAGGTCATTCCAGAATGGCCGAAATGGATTTTTTAGACATCCCTCATTTTAATATTCCCTTTCCATACATTCGTAAATGCATTGTTACCATTCACGATCTCATTCCTTATCATTTCAAAGCGGCACATAGTTCTCTCGTCAAACGGGTGTATATGCAAATTGTATTTCGTTGGATCAAATGGTTTGCTCACAAAATCATTGCGGTTTCGGAATACACAAAAGAAGATTTAGTAAAAAGTTTTGGATATCCAAAAGAAAAAATTTCTGTTGTTTATAACGGAATCGACTTACAAAACTTTTCAAAACAACCACCTGCAAAAGTTTCTCAATTTATCAAAAAACACAAGCTTCCTAAATCTTATTTGTTCACTGTAGGAATTGGCAAAACACATAAAAACTTTCCATTTTTATTATCCAATTTAGAAAAACTTTGGAACCAACAAAAACTATCCTTACCTTTAGTCGTAGGTGGTTTAAGGGAAGAAGTCCCAGAAGATTTTTTAGAAATCCAAAAGAAGTTTCCTGACAAAATTTATTTTTTATCGCATCTGCCTTACTCTGAACTTCCACTGGCTTACCAAGCTGCAAAAGTATTCCTCTATCCATCCTTATTTGAAGGTTTTGGATTTCCCGTTTTAGAAGCACAGAGTGTGGGCACTCCCGTTTTTTCATCTAACGCCAGTGTATTGCCAGAAGTTCTGGGAAATGGTTACGAGGCCTTTGGTCCAAAGGATTCCGATTCCTTCCAAAGCAAATTACTCACTTTACTAAAAGATTCTAAGCGGCTCAGTCAGTTGAAAGTTTTAGGAGAAAAAAATGCCAAACGTTTCCAATGGAAATTGGCAATCCAGTCCTTAAACCAGGTCTACGAATCGCTGCTAAAACCAAAAACAGCGGAAAAACCTTCAGACATTTAAGCAATTTCTGGAAATTTTACGAAATTACGTCCCAAAAAAATTCTTGTCGTACCATTCGGAAACTAAGAGACTGATTCTCAGAACCATGATCAAGTGTCACTGTGCAGAAGTTTTCTTTGAATCTATCTTAAATGTTGTCAAAGATACGAACCGGCCTATACTAGAAGTCGCCCGTGAGATGGGAGCGGCTGATACTTGTACGGCATGTGTTCCGGATATGTTAGCCTTCATCGAGCAGGAATTGGAAGGTCAACTTGCAGGAAATACAAGTCATTGATTCCGACTTAATCGGAACCCTCGTTAAAAAAGCCCAAACCACCGAAAGAAAACGGACGAATCACAACTTCCATGAACAAAAGGAAGTCTACCAAAGATTTTTAAACGTACTTTCTAAAAATACATACATTCCACCTCATAGACATTTGTCGGACCCAAAACCAGAGACCTTCATCATCCTAGAAGGTGAAATTGGATTTTTAATTTTCAATGAAAATGGTGAAGTAAAGGAAACGCATAAACTTTCTGCCAAAGGGCCAAAACGTGGAATCGATTTAAAACCAGGTGTTTGGCATAGTTTGGTTTGTTTGTCCGAAACAGCCGTTTGTTTTGAAGGAAAGTCCGGACCGTATGATCCAAACATCGATAAAGAATTTCATCCAAAGTATCCGTTAGAAGGTGACTCAAATTTTATCGAAACCATCAAATTCTTTGAATCACTTTTTTTATGACTAGGTTATCTTTGCCGAATGCGTTTTATCTTTTCGTATTTATGATTTCCTTTTCTTTTTTTTGTAAATCATTACCTTCAATTGTTCCTGTCAAAGAACACAAACAACAATCGATTTCCTCTGATGGAATTCTACGAACCTTTCGTTATTACATTCCCAAACAAACGAAAGAGGATAAGTTGCCAGTGGTTTTTCTTTTACATGGTGGTGGAGGGACTGGAGAAGGTATGATATACCTCACTCGAATGTCAGAAAAAGCAGAAGAGTATGGGTTTATCGCAGTTTATCCAGATGGATATGCAAACCGATGGAACGACGGTAGAAAAATTCCTCATTCGCTGACTGATAAAAGAAACACAAATGATGTCGAATTTTTTCGTGATATGGTTCGCCATTTAGATACAGAACGTCCCATTGATTATAATAGAATTCATGCGGTTGGGATTTCTAACGGCGGATTTATGACGCAGCGTTTGTTATGTGAAGCACCAGATTTATTTAGTTCTGGATACTCAGTTGCCGCAGTGACATCTAGAGGATTAAAAGAAATCTGTAATCCTCCCCCTCAGAAATCAATCGGCTTTATAATGGGAATGTCTGATGATGTGGTACCTTACCAAGGAGGAATCGTAGCTATTCCTTCCAATCCAAATAACCAGTCACAACGAATTGCAGCAGGTGACGTTCTTTCCTACTTTGAATCATTAGAATACTGGACTTCAAGTTTTTCCTGTAAGGAAGAAACAAAATCTAGAAAAAGACATCTCAACAAATTTTGGAAAAGGGACATTCAATACATTAAATTTACGGATTGTTTGTCTGACCAAATTGTTGAAGGTTATTTAATCCCTGAGGGAGGGCATATTTGGCCAAACGGTTTTTATTACCAAAATGAAAAACAATACGGATACTTAAGTAAGGACTTGGATACAAGAGAGATTGTGTTACAATTCTTTCGAACGACTTATAAAAAAGAAAAGTTGGTAAATAACAATGCACCATTCGGAAATTAGAAATTCTTCTACTGTATTTACAACTTTAGAAACAGGAACAGGTGATCCTGTTCTTTTTTTACATGGATTTCCTGATAACCATAAGAGCTTTGCACCGATAATGGAATCCATTGGCAAAAAGGGATTTCAGTGCATAGCACCTATTATGCGTGGTTATGAACCTTCTACCATCTCGCATGCTCATAAATTACATGTAGTGGATTTGGTGGATGATATCCTTGGTTGGATGGAAGACAGACAATGGGACAGGGTCCATTTGGTAGGACACAACTGGGGTGCTGTCATTGCTTATGCTGCAGGAATGTATTACCCCAATCGTATCAAATCCATCACAAGCATTGGAGTACCTCTCCTTCGAACTTACCAAGATTCTTTTTTTTGGGCCCCACAACAAACGATCCATTCATGGTATGTAGTTTTATTTCAAATTCCATTTTTGGCAGAACTAACCATCCGATCCAATGGATTTGCTTTGGTAGATTATTTATGGAAAGATTGGTCACCTGGATATTCGCCAAACCAAGATCATTTAGCAGAGATTAAAGCCAATTTCCAAAACCCCGGAATTTTATCTTCAGCACTTGCTTATTATAGAAACTTAAATGATCTTTTTACTGAATCAGGTAGAGAAAGTATATTAGGAATTTTAGATTCACAAATTACCGTTCCAACACAAATTCTCTATGGTTTAAATGATGGTTGTTTTCATAAAAATCTCTTTGAACATCTCTTAGATGAAACAGACTTTCCTTGTGGATTTCGCAAAATTGGTTTCGACCATGCAGGACATTTTTTACACTGGGAAAAAAGAGAAGAAGTGACAAAATTAATTTTAGAATGGTTACAAAAAAATAATTAAGAATCCATTCATTTTTTTTCGTCAAACGTTCTTTAAGGAGATTGAATATGTTTCAAAATATGGGTCTTTATGACAGAATCATTCGAGTAGTCGTCGGTTTGGTATTAGGTGGTCTCTATTTAGGTGGCGTTGTGGAAGGAACAACTGCAATTGTACTTTTTGTCATTGGTCTTGTTATGATTGCAACATCTGCCATCGGATTTTGCCCTGCTTACCTTCCTTTTAAATTCACGACGAAAGAAAAATAACACAACTTTAGGTACCAGAACCAACTCACAGGTTTATGTCTGTGAGTTGTATGTTCATTTATTTTTTTAAACTCACAAGGACTTCATAATGTTGTGTTCTTGGAAAAAAATCAAATAAACCAATATACTGCAATCGATACCCAATTTTTTCTAACCTTGTAATGTCCCTTTTTAATGTACTTGGATTGCAGCTAGAATAAACAATTTGTTTTGGTGAAAACATAGAAGCTGATTCAATGATTCCTTCAGTGAGTCCAGCCCTTGGAGGATTTACAATCCAAATGGGAAATTTTGAAGTATGTTTCGGTAAATGTTTTTGATACAAATCGCTGACTTCATATTCAAACTGCAATGCATTGTTAGTTTTGGCATTTTCCTTTGCATAACGAATGCTTTTTTCATGAGATTCGATTCCATATAAGGAGGCAATTTTTTCCCGAATGGAAATTCCAATGCTTCCAGAACCACAGAATAATTCTAGAATGTTGGCCGAATCTGGTATGAGAAATTTAATTTTTGAAAGCCAAGGTTCCAAAAGAAATCTGTTGATTTGAAAAAACCCACGTTCGGGCACTTTGAGTTTAGTATTAAAAACACTGATTTCTGTTTGATCCCTTTCATAATTCACAACCGATTTTGAAGAAAGCCTTAGTTGGATGGATTTTTGTTTGGCTACCGATTTTTTAATCCCTTGGGGAATTTCTGCCCATAACAATCGTTTATCGACAGTTTTACAGACCGATTGAGATTCGTTCACAATCCGATGGCTATTTTTTGCAAAATATCCTATATCTTTTCCATTCGATTGCCACTGCACATTGTTTCGGTATTCGTTTTCCGGTCCGGTAACTACTTCAATTTTCCCGGTCCATCCAGGAAACATTGCCTTTAAGAGTGAAGTTTTGATTTTGATCTCATCTTGGTAAGAAATATGGCGATAACTGCATCCTCCACATTCCGTAAACACAGAACAATCAGATGGGATTCTGGATTCTGCAGATTCAACCACCTCAGAAACAGTTCCAAACCATTCTTTGTTTCCGGTTTTATAAAGACTTATGTCTACTAATTCTCCCGGGATTCCGCCTTCTACAAATACGGCATGACCCTCATGATGCGCTAAACAGAAGCCACCATTTACCCACTTTTCTAGTTTTATACGCAACTTTTCCATTCTCTAGAACCATTCATTGAATATTCATTTGACACTGCACTCGCATTTAACATAACGGATAGGTACTCTTGGAGAAGTGGCTGAGTGGTCTAAAGCAGCGGTCTTGAAAACCGTCGTGGTAATCCCACCGTGGGTTCGAATCCTACCTTCTCCGAGTCGCTGGAGACGTGCCTGAGTGGCCGAAAGGAGCGGTTTGCTAAACCGTCGTACGAGCAATCGTACCCAGGGTTCGAATCCCTGCGTCTCCGTTGATACTGCCATGAATACCGCCCAAATCAAAGAAAAAATCCAGAAACTCAAGGCTTACTTACTCACTGAGGAAGCCGCCAAAATTTTTGCCGTTTTACCTTTGTATTTTTCTTGGGTACCCGTTTTTACTTGGAAACGAAGTGTTCCTGAATTTGTGACGGTTTGTTTGTATTCTACAGTTAATACTTGTTTGTTCTTACTGATCCTTCTATTCGCGCAAGTTGTCTCAGCTTTGCCCTTTGTTGGGCTTTATTTGGCTGCAACCATCCACTTACTTTCTATACTACTTTATCTAGGAATTTCTGGATTTTTGATTTACTCCATCCGCTTTAAAAAAAGCATAGAGATACCCGTTCTTTTGGACTGGGTAAAAATGCTTCAAGCATTCATTGCGCCCATAGCTCAACTGGATAGAGTATCTGACTACGGATCAGAAGGTTAGAGGTTCAAATCCTCTTGGGCGCACGTGGAAGCATTCGACTCGTTTCTAAAACGATACTCGGAAGCGGTTTCCAACCATCCTAACGAGATTCCCTCTTATTCAGAAATCATTACAAAAGACGGACAAGTTGTCTCCTCTGCTTTTAATTCCGTCGAACAAACATTAAATCCCACAAAACATAGTGAAATTTTAGCAATGGAAGATGCCCTTTCTAAAACGGAAGGTCGTTATCTCACAGACCATATTTTAATTACCGCTCTTGAGCCATGTTTACTTTGTGCAGGTGCCATTTTACGAATGAAAATTCCGGAAGTGGTTTATTTTGTTCCGGCAAAACCCGGCGAAGGAATTTCCTCTTACACAACTGAGTCCATTTATTTATTGAATCACTTTCCCAAGTGCACTCTCATCCCAAGATCCCACATAAAATTCGAATTTCTGAGTTTTTTCAAAGAGAAAAGGTAGAATTCTAAGGACGGTTTCTTTTTATGGAAGCCAGTAGAAACCATTGGAGAGATGTCAGAGTGGTCTATTGTGCATGCTTGGAAAGCATGTGTGCCAAAAGCACCCCGGGTTCGAATCCCGGTCTCTCCGCCAGGTTCTACTCTTCCTTCAATTCTAATCCTAAAGTTTCAAATGACCGATTGCTCGCGAAAGGTCAAAAATCTCCCAAAATCCATGAAACTTCCCGAAAACCACTCACCGCAACTTTAAGAAGAAAATATCCATTACATTCGTAAATATTTCATTGCCTCCAACATACGAACTTCCAGGATCAAAGTGATTCACAAATTTTCCTTTTCTTATCTTTTGAGACACGGACTTACATGAGCGAAAACCACCAAGTACTCTTTCGAAAATACAGACCTCAATTCTTTCGTGATGTAATTTATCAGGATCTTGCGGTTGGTTCCTTACAAAATGCATTCAAATCCAAAAAGATTGGCCATGCTTATATTTTCATTGGCCCTCGCGGTGTAGGTAAAACAACCATCGCGAGAATTCTCGCCAAACGTCTCAATTGTGAAAGGCCAGATGGGGTTGAACCTTGTAACGAATGTACTTCTTGTTTGGAAATCACCAAGGGAAATTCAAATGATGTATTTGAAATCGATGCTGCTTCCAACAGCGGTGTGGATAATATCCGTGAGTTACGAGAAAACGTAAAATTCAATGCGATGGGTGGAAAGTATCGCGTTTATATTTTGGATGAGGTGCATATGTTAAGTGGAGCAGCGTTTAACGCTCTCCTCAAAACCTTAGAAGAACCACCGGCACATGTTGTTTTTATTTTAGCAACCACCGAATATCATAAAATTCCAGAAACCATTCTTTCCCGTTGCCAAGACTTCCATTTTAGAAAAGTACCAGTTACTGTTTTACAAAACTATATCGAAACACTTTGTGAAAAAGAAAATCTCAAATACGATACAGAAGGTTTGTTTTGGATCGCAAAAAAAGGTGACGGATCTGTAAGAGATACACTTTCTTTTATGGAACAAGCTGTTATCTTTACAGATGGAAACCTAACTGGCGTCAAACTACGAAAGATGATTGGTTATCATGGAATTGATACCTTTACAGATTTTCTAAATCAATTGCTTGATTCCTCCCAAAGTGCACAAATTTTTGAAACTCTCGAAAATCTTTTCCAAGCAGGAATTGATCTTGGAAAATTTGTTTGGGACTTTATTGAATTTTTAAATTCTCTTCTTCTCATCAAAGACAATTTAGCAGATAGAGAATCGATAAATATCCCTCAAGAAGACCTACAAAAATTAAAACAAAACTATAGAGAACTCGATCGTGAGGTTTTAGTTTTGCTTGCCGAACGAATTTTTTCCGTTCACGAAAAATTGAATCTAATGAAGCTAAGAAGTTCTTACGAAATGAAAGTTTATTTAGAAATTCAATTTCGTAAATTGATTTTAGACCGAGAAAAGCCAAGTGTTTCCGGGTTATTGGCTAAAATTTCAGAACTCACCAAACTGGTACAAGGTGATATTTCCCATATTCCAGATCATTTAGAAACACCGAAAAAAGTAACCATTGCACCAATCTCTGTTGCTCCAGAAAAACAAGAATCAAAGCAGACTTTCCAAACAGATCCAGTTAGGGTATTACAAGAAAAACCAACACCGAATCTAGAAGTAGAAACAAAACCAGCTTCAGAATCAAAATCCATTCCCCCTAGTCAAGAGGCGGCACCGAAAGCGAAACCTACCTCGACAACTCCTTCCTCCCCAGAAGATATGGAAAAACTTTTAAAAGAAAAGTTTTCGGGAATGGAAGTGGATCCAAAACAATTTAAGAATTTATAAGTCCAAAAGGTAATATGGGAATTTTTGACCAAATGAAACAAATGCGGGATGCTTTTTCGCAACTCGGCAATATCAAAGAGAAACAAGAAGAGCTTTCGAAACGCCTCGCACAGATTCGGGTCACGGCGTCCGCAGGTGCAGGGATGGTCGAAGTGACAGCATCTGCGGATGGTACACTCACAAATCTCAACATCAATCCGATTATGTTCAATGCAGATGACAAGAAAATGTTAGAAGATCTAATTCTTTCTGCAACAAACGAAGTGCAAAGAAAAGCCAAAGAAACTATGGCTCATGAAATGAAAAATGTTCTCGGTTTCAATCCAAGTGATTTTGAAGGCATATTCAACCAAATTCAAAAGGATGGAGGGTTTCCACCTGTCTGATCCACAATTCCAAAAACTAATCCAATCTTTCTCTAGTCTCCCTGGAATTGGAAAAAAAAGCGCAACAAGAATTGGGTTTCATATTTTAAGAATGGATCCTTCGACTTTTCGTGTTTGGTTATCCAACATAGAAGAAGCTAAAGCCAAACTTAGGTTTTGTGATGAATGCGGCGGACTCACAGAAGACGCTGTATGTTCTATATGTTTGTCTGATAGACGGGACGATAAAATCCTCTGTGTAGTGGAACAACCAGAAGACATTTTTTTTATCGAAAATACAAAAGAATATATTGGAAAATATCATGTACTCAACGGAGCCATTTCACCTCTAGATGGCATTGGTCCTGACCAATTAAGAATTCGTCAGTTGTTACAGCGGTTGGAAAATGGGGAAGTACAGGAAGTTCTTATTGCAACCAACCC
Organism: Leptospira harrisiae; assembly: GCF_002811945.1. Taxonomy (NCBI): domain Bacteria; kingdom Pseudomonadati; phylum Spirochaetota; class Leptospiria; order Leptospirales; family Leptospiraceae; genus Leptospira; species Leptospira harrisiae. The sequence continues at coordinate 62,986 of NZ_NPDX01000005.1, forward strand.
TACACTTGAAGGAGATGCAACCGCATCCTACCTTTCCACGGTAATCAAACCTATGGAAATTAAAATCACAAGGATTGCCCATGGAATTACCATTGGTGGAACCTTAGAGTATTCAGACCAATACACTTTAGGAAAAGCAATCAAGTCTAGACTGACTCTTTAATTATAGTTATACACTAAAATCGATGTTCAAATACAATAAATGCTTCTCTAAGTACTCGACCATATTTGGAATCTAGCAAAACGAATAAAGCATCTCCTGCTACAAAATATCCAGATCTAAAAATAATTTGGAAATCAGAAGTTACGTTGTAACGAATGTTAAAATTATATTCCATCCCCATATAGGTGGATGTTTTGTATCCGTTCAATTCACTAAATTCTCTGTTGATTCGTATCTCCGGAGATTTTGTCGCCCACAACTGGTAATAACCCAAAGTGAATTGATAAGGTCCAAAAGCAATAATGTTAGAATAAAATCCATACTCATTCAAACCAGAAAAACTAGAACTATTAAACAATGCATAACCACCTGTAAAGTCCGTTGCAATGTTTGAAATGGAGAAACCAGGCGCTAATGTTCTATATCCATTTCCCTTTAAATTGGCTTCATGCCCTTTTTCATCATAACCTGGTCTACCAGTAGTTCCTAGCGCAATCAAATTAAAGTTAAGTGATTCACTCCAGCGATACGTAAACTGAAAGTCATACATACCTCCTTTGATAAAATATCTTTGCGTAGTATTATAAATAGTAACATCATTTGAATCTGTAACTGCTCTTAATTTTTTAACAGTTCCTGTATTTAAAATTCCGTGCACAATGAATGAAAACTTTTGAAAATTAAATTCGTTATGCATTCCATACCATGCAAGTCTTGCGGTCTCATTGTCAGATTTATCATTATCATCCAAAAAATATGCATAAACTTCATTTCGAATGTTTCGGAAATATTCAAACTTCAATCGATTGTAGTAGATATTGGAACTCTGATAATTTTTATCAGCGAATCCATTTTTATCAACATCCATAAAACTTTGATCGCGCGCTCGTAAAATACCGCCTTCCAAAGAAAGACGTAAAAACTGAAAATTTTTAAGGATACTAACCCCTGTCCCGGTAGAAAATAAAACCCTACCTTGTGCAGAACTAAAAAGTTGTTGGCCAACTTTAATAAATAGTCCGGACTCTGGAATACGGAAATTTAAGTATAAAAAGTTTGTTTGTACATTGACTGCTGCCGTTCTACCTCTTTCCCCACCCGAACCAGGTCCGACCAATCCTGGATCAAAACCATCTGGTCCAGTCGCACGTAAACCCTTCCCACCGAATGGAATATCTCCAACTTGCATCCCCCAGACTCCTTCCACATATTTGTTTGCAGAAAAACTCATATTGTATAAAAAGCGAGAATCATAATAACTCACGTCTTCTTTCTTTCGAGTGATTTGACTTGGAAGTCCTTGTTGTCTTCTTTCTAAATCTGATTGTATCGTTTGTTGTTCTGATTGAAGACGTTCTGCATTTTCCTTTTCTAAATTTGTGATTGGTGTAACTGGAGTTTTTCTTTCTAATAAAACATCGCGTCCAACATTTGTAGCACGAACACGAAAGGAACCGTTAAAATTCATAAACGTTCTTTGAGATTCTTCTTCTTGCGCGATCAATGCACTCCAAGGTAACAAAAGAAAAACAAAAATTCTGAAAAATAAATTTCGTAATGACATTGGATACTATTCTTTTTTAACCCATTGATTGGATTTGAAATATTTATTAATCAAAACTTGAATTTTACCGGTTCGTTTTAGTTCTTTGATAAAAAAATTTAAGTTATAAAGAAATTCAACGTCTCTCTTGGCAGTTGCCATACTAATATGATCCTCTTGAACAACTCCCAGAATAGGTAAATAATTCGCCCGAAGTGAAGAATCTTTTTGTAAGAGCGCTTGGATGTAAAATGAATCAGCCACAAATGCGTTTACATTATTCTTTTTTAATTCATTTAATGCTGCTTCATTTGTAAAATATGAAAAAATTTGTGCTTTGGGAAATGCATCTCGCAAAAATTGATGATTCGAACTGTTCGCAAGAACGGAATATGAGATACCTGTAATATTTGTTAAATCATTCAAATTACGAAATAATTGAACAGTTACAATTTGGCCTTCTGGTTCAGGTGGAAGAGCCGTTCTATTTACCAATGCAGCTGGAGTTGAAATTAAATATGGGTCAGTGAAATAAACATCTTTAAACCGATTGATCGAAGATGAAATCCCCGCCATTGCAATTTGTGTATCACCTTTCTCTAACATTCTTGCGTGTTGATCAAATGTTCGTAGAGGAATGATTTTTAAATCCACATCTAAAAATTTTGCATACTCTTGAGCAAGCTCGACATCTAACCCTGGAAAATTGGGGTTGGGATTTTCGATATAAAATGGATCGTAAAATTCATTTACTGAAACAGTAAGTGTTTTAGTTTTTTTAATTTTTTCCAATACCTGACTCGGATCTCCAGAAACAGATACTGTGAAAAAGAAAACCAAAAGGTAAACAAACCCAAAGTATTGGATCCTTTGCAGAAGTGACATCCCCATTACCTTTTCTTCGGAAATAGAAACGGCAAGGAAAAATTATGGATCCATTAGGACAAATTCGGTTCGTCGATTTTTTTTAGACGAGGCCTCATCTGTACCTTGGACTATCGGTTGGGTTGGCCCTTTTCCCTCTGTCAGAAGTCGTTTTGGATCCACACCTTTAGAGACTAAATATTGTTTAACGGAATCCGCTCTTTCTTTTGAAAGAGCCATATTATCTTCAAAGGTCCCGGTTAAATCTGTATGACCGATAATTTTCATTTTTTTATCAGAATTTTCATGCAAGTAGTCAACGATGGCATCCAAAGGAACGGATGATTCTTGTTTTAAAATTGAAGAAGCTCGTTCAAAATATACAGAATCCAAAGATATTTTTTTACTTTCTTCTAGTTTCTTTTGGACTACATTTTCCTGTTTAGGAACGGAAGCTGTAAAAACATCGAAAGACCTTCCTTCTACCCTTCTACAGAATAAAAAAGTTTTTTTAACCTGTTGAAATACAATATAAGCTTCATCTTCATTTGAGTTGATAGGTGCGCCAAGATTCTCAACATCTTTAAAGGAATCACCATCCATCTTTGTCATATATAAATCAAATCCACCATAACCACCTGGCCGATTTGATGAAAAAAATAAAATGCTTCCATCGTCATTGAAGGCAGCCGCAATTGTCGCATTATTATCATTAATTGGTGATGGTAGGAGTTTTGGAGTTGACCATTTCTCTCCTTTGAATTGGCTAAAATATACTTTTGCAAGATTTGGTTTACCAAATGGATATCTTGTAAAAAGTAAAGTATCACCTAGGAGATGCGGATTTTCTTCTATTTCCTCAGAGTTAATGGGGCTTGGTAAAGCTACTGGTTGACTCCAATGATTGCCATTCCAATTCGAAATATACAAATCTCGAGAAATACCTACCTTTCCATCAGGTAACATCACTTCAACAGATCCATCTCGATTCGATGATAACAAAAGAGTTTTTCCATCTCGCGATATAAAGGGACTTTGATCATCGAATGGAGAATTCAATACATCAACTTCTTCCGGAAAATCCCAAGTCCCATCTTTTTTCCGTTCTGATTTAAAAATTTCTGTATAACCCTTACTAGTGCGTTTCGAATAAAAATATAAATTCTTTGCATTCGGTGTCATGGTTGGACCAAATTCTTGGAATTCTGTATTGATTGGACCTTGAATGGGCGCCACAAGTAAAGTCGGTTCGCTCCCTTGTGTTTGGCTAAAAATGGGAAGGGGAGAAGAAATTGAGATAAACATAAAGATGGACGCAAATATATAAAATGTACCTAACGAAAATTTCAAATTATGAAATGATTGAATGAATGATTTTATCCACTCAATGATACTTTTGGAAATATACGCACTACGGATATTTACCGTTACTATTTTAGACTGGGAATATTTACTATTCGCATAACCGCCATTTATTTCTGAATTTCCGTAGAGCGTATATTCCCCCAATCCGGTGGGATATCTGTATTGCGTATAAAACGCTGCTTCCTTTATAGACAACCTAGGATTAAATCCGGCAAATAATAGAAAGTTTAGTTTAAGATTTGAATTATATTTTGAAGGAAAGGAAAAGGGCATTTGACACCTCGGTCATCTGCCCTAAATTTCTAGCGAATGTATGGTTTCAATACATCCGGAATTTGGAAGGTTCCATCAACTAATTGGTAGTTTTCGATCACTGCAGCGAGTGTTCGACCGATCGCAAGACCAGAACCGTTCAGAGTATGGACGAGCAGGTTTTTTCCTTCCTTTGACTTGTATCGAATTTTTCCCCGTCTTGCTTGATAGTCTTTGAAGTTAGAAACAGAGGAAATTTCCATAAAACGACCAAGTCCTGGCATCCAAACTTCAATATCATAGGTTTTGGAAGAGGCACTAGACATATCCTTGCTACAAAGTAACATCACACGGTAGGGAAGTTTTAACTTTTGCAAAATGGATTCGGCATCTTGGAGCATCTTTTCATGTTCGTTTTGCGAAGTTTCGGGTTCCACAAACTTCACAAGTTCCACTTTTTGGAATTGATGTACCCGCACAAGACCACGTGTATCACGTCCGTAAGATCCGGCTTCTCTACGAAAACAGGAAGTATGTGCACATACAGAAATTGGTAATTCCTTTTCTGAAATGATTTCATCCCGGTAATAATTGGTGAGCGGAACTTCTGCGGTTGGAATCAAATTGAGTCCGTCTTTTTCTAATCGGTAAAAATCTTCTGCAAACTTGGGAAGTTGGCCTGTGGCCGTCATAGACTCATCATTCACAAGGACCGGCACCCACATCTCTTCATATCCATTTTCAGAAGTATGGGTATCAAGCATTAGATTCATGAGTGCTCTTTCTAATTTGGCACCAAGTCCACGGTATGTATAAAATCTAGCACCAGAAAGTTTCACGCCGCGTTCGAAGTCAAAGATTCCTAAAGCTTCACCAATATCAAAATGGGTTTTTGCTTCAAAGGAAAGTTTAGGAACTTCTCCCCACTGTCGCACTAGCACATTATCCGCTTCTGATTTTCCTTCCGGAACAGATGGATCCAGTAAATTAGGAAGGCCTAAATTTAGATCATGCAAAGATTCTTCTTCTTTCGTGAGTTCTTCTTCGATTGCTTTGATTCGATCACCAACTCCTTTCATCGAAGCTGAAATTTCTGTGATATCTTTCCCTTGTGACTTTTGAACTCCAATTTCTTTGGAAACTCGATTTCTCTCGGCACGAAGGTCTTCCACTTCTAATTTTAACTTTCTTTGTTTTTCAGAAACAGATTTAATTTTTGCTTCAATGTCAGTCGAAGTAACACCTCGTTTTTGTAAGGTGGAAAGTAACTCTTCAGGGTTTTGAACAATACGGTTGATATCAAGCATGGTGATAAGCCTTTCTTTGTGTGAATTTTAGTGAATTTTGATAAATGCGATCTGCTACTTCTGCATTTGTTTCTGTTCGTAAAGAAAACATTTTCTCAAGGACAAATGGCAAATGGGAAGAATCATTTCGTTTCCCTCGATGTGGCATTGGTGATAAAAAAGGAGCATCTGTTTCAATCAGAATGGTTTCCAATGGAATCTTACGGGCTGCTTCTTGGATGTCTGTTGCCGATTTAAAAGTGACTATTCCAGAAAAGGAAACATAGTAACCTAAATCTACAAACTGTTTTGCTGCTTCAAAATCATAAGTGAAACAATGAATCACACCAAAGGCTTTGGATTTATATTCTTTCAATGCTTCGTAGGTATCTTCAAAGGCATCGCGAGAATGAATCACAACTGGTAATTTATATTCAGAAGAAAATTCTAAAAATTTACGCAACACTTCATTCTGCGCAGATCTTGTGCTCGCATCATGATAGAGATCGACACCAATCTCGCCGATAGCCGAGAATTTTGGATCATCCATTCGGGATTTTGCTAAATCTAAAATTTGATCTGCATTAGGAAATTCATGAGTTTCCGTCGGATGGCAACCGATTGAATAGAAAATTTCTAAATCATCTTTGGAATGAGTTTCTGAAATACGAACAGCCTCGACAGAACTTGGCAAATCAATCCCGATTTGAACCATTCGGTCTACTCCAGCCATTCGGGATTTCGCCAGAGTTTCTTCAATCTCTTGGCCTTGCTCCCGAATTATGTCTAAGTGGCAATGAGTGTCAATGGTTGAATATCCCATAAATAGCAAGATTTGTAATTTCCACTGGATGAAAATGAAAATTCAATCGAAAGATATAGTGGGTGCATTAACTTTTGTTTAAATAGTCGAAGGCCTGAAAAGAACGTGGAAGCAAAACAAAGACTACATCTAATTTTTTACCGATTAAGGTATAAAGTCCAGGAATGGAAGCTTAAGTTATCTCAACGTTACGAGGATCTGGATAAAAAAGGGCGTGAACGTCTGACAATTATGGTCATTCCTCACACCGATCGAAAAACTATTAACTTTGTTATCTCTTACAAAGCCATTTCTATCTTCATCGGGATCATGGTAGTGCTTCTTGTGATCAGCGCTGTGAATGTTTTATCTCATAGTGGATCCATCCACCAACTCACGGAACTCAATTTAACAAACAAAGACTTTATCAGACAATCTTCCAAGATGAAAGAAGAGGTGAACTCTCTTCATGAAACCATCCAATACTATTACGAAAGAATTTCTAACCTCTATATCAAACTCGGCGGAGATCCTTCACGTGTTTCCAAAGGGATGGGTGGACAGGCGGGACAATTTCTCGCATTACAAGGAACACCGCAGTCCGACATCACGGACGAATCCTTTCGCATCAAAGAAGACATTCATAATTTAAAATTGTCCTCTGAACTTTCTGAAGAGATCATCAAACTCATCAAAAAAAGAAAGAGTATCATTCGTAACACTCCGTCCATTTGGCCAACAAAAGGTTATGTATTATTTCCTTTTGGAAAATACATTTCTCCAGTCACTGGAAAAGAAGAAATCAATAGAGGACTAGACATTGGATCTTTTCCTGGAGCGGAAGTCATTGCAACGGCTCCGGGAATTGTTTTTGATACTGGTTATTCACCAGCTACTGGATATTATGTAAAATTATCTCACCGATTTGGTTGGAAAACAATCTACTCCAACCTCGACAGAATTCGTGTTAAGAAAAATGAAAAACTCTCCAAGGGTGACATCTTAGGTTATGTTGGAAAATCACCAGAAAATCCGATTTACCATCTTCATTATGAAGTACATGTTGGTACCCAAGCGTTGAATCCGTTTTCGTTTCTCAACCAAATTCAAGAATAATGTCCAATCCATCTACAGAAGAAGAATTTTTAGTTAATAGCATCATTGGGGAAGGGGCCGAGTTCGTAGGCGAATTCAAGTTCCCTGGCCTCATTCGTATCGATGGAAAATTTCGTGGAGTCCTCGAAACTACCGGAAAGGTACTTATAGGAAAATCCGGAATCGTCGATACAGATATCAAAGCACGAGTGGTAGTTGCCGGTGGAGAAATTCGCGGGAACATCTATGCAACAGAACGAGTTACATTACTTTCTAGCTGTCGATTGGAAGGAGACATTGTCACTCCTCGACTAATCGTTGAAGAAGGTGTAGTCTTTCACGGAAAATGCACGATTAATCCCACTCGTCATTAGGCGGGTTTATGATCATCCAAAACAACAATCCTAAGTCGATATTCACAGCGACAAAAAAAGGATCCAAAGATAAACTTTCTGGTTCGTTTGCACCAGTGGATGAATCCAAACAAAGTTTTTTAGAAATTTTAGAATCCATAGTTCCGGCAGGAAAAGAAGAAACCAGAGAACTAAACGAACTTTGGAAAGATTTGCCTGATTTGGAAAAGGAACTCATCAAAGATCCCAATCATAAAAACCTCGAATGCTACAAAAAACATATCAAACAAATTGCCGAACTCATTCTCAAAAAAAATTACAAAGTCATGCAAGCCCCACAGCGCGGCCGAAATGACCAAAAAGACGTACGTTATGTAAAGGTTGTGGATGAAAAACTGGATCTTTTGGCCAAAACAATGTTTTCGCCCAACAACAGCGCGTTCGTGATTTTGAAACAATTAGATGAAATTAGGGGTCTACTTATTGATCTAAAAGGATAATTCTTTGCAAACACCTGACCGACCTAAGTCAAAAAATCTCCGCGTCCTCTCTAAAACTTTTTCTTATTTAAAACCATACAGATTCCAAATGACCCTTTCCTCCTTGGCTCTCCTTTTTACAGCCGGAGTGACTTTGGGACTCGGCCAAGGATTACGTCATTTAGTCGATGCGGGATTTTCAGCTAGATCCAAACAAGAATTAGGTTACTCGCTTGCCTTTATCATTTTAGTGGGAATCTTCCTTGCGATTGGAACTTACATTCGTCATTATGCAGTTTCTTGGATTGGAGAACGTGTGGCCTCAGACATTCGTCGAGATGTGTTCAAACATATCATCTTCATCCATCCCAGTTTTTTTGAAATGAATTCTCCTGGTGAAATCCAATCGCGAATCACAACAGATACTACACTCATCCAAACCGTAATCGGATCTTCTGCCTCCATTGCCCTTCGCAATGTTTTGATGTTTGTGGGAGGAATCATTTTTCTTTTTATCACCAACGCAAAACTAACAATGATTGTGTTACTGAGTGTTCCTTTCATCGTTTTCCCGATTTTGTTCTATGGAAAAAAAGTAAGGAATTTGTCCCGCACCACTCAGGACAAAATTGCAAGCATTGGAACTTACGTCAGTGAATCCCTTCTCAATATAAAAATTTTACAGTCCTTCCACCACCAAGAAGAAGACATTGAAAAATTTTCACATACTGTCGAAGGTGCATTCGATGTGGCTGTCGCTCGCATCAAACAAAGAGCACTTCTGATTGCGGCAGTCATTCTTTTTATCCTTACTGGAATCAGTGCGATGTTATGGATTGGTGGAACAGATGTACTTGAAGGAAAAATTACCGGTGGGGAACTCATCGCATTTTCTTTTTACGCGATCATGGTAGCCAATAGTGTCGGTGCCGTTTCTGAAGTTCTTGGAGATTTGCAAAGGGCAGCCGGTGCCACCGAGCGATTGATGGAACTTCTTTTATCAGAATCTGAAATCAAAGATCCAAAGTTTCCAAAACCAATCGCAGACGTACTACTTCCAACGGAAGGGAATGGATCTATATCTCTCAACGGCTCTTCTAAACAGAAGGGATTAAAAATCAATTTGGACCATTTGGAATTTTCGTATCCATCTCGTCCGGAGCACAAAGCCATCCGGGGAATTCATTTAGAAATTCCTGCCAACAAAACTACGGCTCTTGTTGGTCCCTCCGGTGGCGGAAAAAGTACACTCTTTGAACTCATCCTTAGGTTCTACGATCCCACTGCAGGAAAAATTCTTATCGAAGGTGTCGACCTTAGAGAATTGGCATTAAAAGATTTAAGATCTCTCATTGGCTTTGTTCCCCAACAACCCATTCTCTTTAGTGGAACTTTGCGAGAGAACATTGCTTACGGAAAACCAAATGCAAGTTTTGAAGAAATTGAAAAGGCTGCGGCCAGTGCTTATGTTACGGAATTTTTAAACCAACTTCCTGATGGGTATGATACTAACTTGGGACATTTAGGAACTAGACTTTCCGGTGGACAAAAACAAAGAATCGCTATCGCAAGAGCCATCCTTCGCAACCCAAGAATTCTTTTACTAGATGAAGCCACGTCCGCTCTCGATTCGGAATCAGAACAAATGATTCAGCGGGCTTTGGATTTTTTAGTGAAAGAAAGAACTACCATTATGATTGCACATAGACTTTCTACAGTTGTGAAATCCGATCAGATTGTTGTAGTTAAAGAAGGGGAGATTGAGTCCGTCGGAACACATGACGAACTCATTCGAAAAAGTGAATTGTATGAACGTTTGGCGAAACTACAGTTTCACACCGAGCTGCTCTAAAATCCTTTCCATGTCATTTAGGTTGGCGTAAGAAAAAACAATTTTCCCTTTTCCATTAGTTTCATTGTGGGCTACTTCCACTTTGGAACTATATTTGTTTCTGAGTTTGGATTCTAATTTTACAATACTCGCATCTCGTTTATCAGCACCGAAAGATGTAGATTTTGATTTTTTATCCGGGTGCAAAAGGTTAGAAACAAAGTTTTCTACCTCTCGAACATTCCAACCTTCCGCAATTACCTTCTGACCCACTTCCAATTGTTTTTTAGGATCGGGAATGGAGAGAAGAGGGCGGGCCTGACCTTCCGAAAGTTTTCCTTCCTTCACCAAGTCTTGTAATAATTTGGGAAGGGAAAGAAGGCGAATTAAGTTAGAAATGGTAGCACGGTTTTTTCCCACTCGAGTCGCAAGGTCAGTTACCTTTAACCCTCGTTTGTCGATAATCGCTTGGTAAGCCAAGGCTTCATCCATTGGATTTAGGTTTTCTCTTTGGATGTTTTCGATAAGGGCTAGTTCCATCATATCCGCTTCCGAAAGATCGCGAACAATCGCTGGAATTTTCGCGAAGCCAGCAAGTTTGCATGCGCGTAATCTTCTTTCACCGGCTACCAATAGAAATCCTGATCCTGAAGGATTTTTTTGTACAACGATCGGTTGGATCACTCCATGTTCTACAATGGTATTAGATAATTCTTGAATGGAGGCATCCGAAAATTGTTTTCTTGGTTGGTGTGGGTTTGGTAAAATTTCTGTGACTTTAATTTCTCTTAGGCCAGTTTGTTCGTCTTTAGAAATCTCAACGTTGTTTTCATTTACAGGAATTAAATTCCCAAGTCCTCTTCCTAAAACTTTTCCTTTGCCGAGTGCCATAATGTTATGCCTTCCCTACAATTTCTTCCGCTAAACTTTTATAACTTTTTGCACCCACACCATCTGGATCATAGTAGTTGATTGGTTTTCCAAAAGAGGGAGCTTCTGACAATTTTACATTTCTTGGAATAACAGTTTCATAAACTTTCTCTTTGAAATAGTTTCGAACATCTTCGGCAACTTGGTTTGCTAAATTGGTTCGTTTGTCATACATCGTAAGAAGTACTCCTTCGAGTGCGAGTGATGGATTCCATTGAGACTGCACAAGAGAAATAATTCGCATGAGCTGCGAGAGTCCTTCGAGAGCAAAGTACTCTGTTTGCAAAGTGATCATCACTGACTGAGAAGCACAGAGGGCATTGATAGTAAGAACACCGAGTGAAGGAGGACAATCGATTAGAATATAATCATAAGATTCTTTCACAGATGCCAAAGCATCTTTCAATTTGAATTCCTTTCTTTCCATTCCAAGAAAATCCACTTCCAAACCGGAGAGGTTGATGTTGGAAGGAATGATATCCAAATTGTTTACGAAAGTTTTTTGAACCGCTTCTCTTGCAGAGAGTTCACCAATCAAAACTTCATAGGTAGTTTTTTGTAAAGACTGCACTTCCAACCCAAGTCCAGAACCTGAGTTCCCTTGCGGATCGATATCAAGGAGCAAAACTTTTTTTCCCAAATCAACAAGATTGGATGCCAAGTTTATCGCTGTTGTCGTTTTACCGACTCCACCTTTTTGATTACTGATAGAAACAATTTTACCCATTCTTGCTTTTCGTCTCCTTTACGATTTCTTTCCAGTCGCGGGGGAATCCCTTTTTGGGAAGGGAATTCTTTTGTAGTATTTTTATATGTCTCTTTCCCACAAACTCTAATTCAGGAATTGGAATTTCTTTTTTCATAAAGAACCCATTGTTGCTAAGGACTTCAGTTTCTTTATCCAAATCTTGGTAGGGTTGCGCAAGGAAGGGACATAAGATTCCTTTTTGTTTTACCATCCTTGTTGTGACTTCTGCAATGTATGGATAGGGAACCATTGCTCTAGAAGTGACTACATCGAAATTAGAATTAATTTCTTCCGTGCGTGCGTAGATAAACTCCACTCGCTTTTTGACTTTGGAAAGACTTCCTGTTTCGATTTCTGTTTCAAGAAGTGCGAGTTTTCGTTTTTGAGAATCCACGAGAAAAACATGCGGTGCTTTTTTTAAGAGAGCAAAGAGAAATCCGGGAAGACCTGGCCCCGTTCCTACATCGGCAACATTTGTTTCACGTGAAACATATCCGGTAACTTTCAGTTTCCAGACATAGATCATCGATTCAATAATATGTCTCTCTAGAATCTTCTCTGAATCATTTCGAGAAAAGAATCCTCCTTTCTCGTTGTCTCGTTTGAGAAACTCATAAAAGTTTTTCACTAGTTCCCAATCAAACTCTGGCTCTAGCTTGGGGAACAAATCAGGAATGATGGTTTGGATTTCTTCTTGGATGGTTTTTTCTGACATAATCTCGTTATCGTTTTAAATGAATTCGCCGATGTCTCCTGTAGGAGAACTCTTTTCCATGATTCGAATCATTAGTTTTTTAATCATCCTTTCCTTTCCTATTTTAGGTTACACACCCGGCAAGTGGTCCCACAAAGATGCATACTTATTTAAAAAAGTTAAAAAAGTTCCGAACAAAGAAATTGTCCGTAACGCCGAAGGTCAGGTTGTTTATGTCGCTGAATACGAATACAACAGTGACGGAAAATTAATTACAGAAACTTATTCAGATAAAGAAGGGAAGGGTGACGGCAAAACAACATTCCGTTATACAGATGGCCTGCTTTCTAGCGAAGAAGTATATGACAACGGTGGCCACCTAGTCGAACGAAAAGATTTCCAATTCAAAGGTCGCGCTTTGAAAAAGATGAATGTAAAAGATGGGGAAGGGAGATTACTAATTGTTTATTCGATCGAGAGTGATGGGGAAGGAAATGTTTTTGCAGCAGAAGGTAAAAACCTAGAAACCAAAGACAATGAATCGTTTCGATTTCAAATCGATCCAAAACATCCCAACGTACAAATCCAATATCTGACTGATGATAAGAAGAAAGGTCTTGGTGAAATTCATTTTAAGTTTGATGCAAAAGGAAACCTAGTGGAGAGAGAATTCTTCCAAGGTGAAAACCGCCGTGTGCATAAACTGAAATACAAAGCAGATGGAAGTCTGGAGTCACATTCGTTTCACGTGAAACAAGGGGACAATTGGATCTTGGAAAAGACCCACGTCCTTGTTTACGAATAGAAAAATTTAGAACAAGAAAGTAGGTATCGATTGAATCATCAAAGGTTGATAGTTACAAATTTTAAAACTTAGAAGGGATACTTGCTGAAATTAAAAAGAGATTCAAAGTGAAAGAACAATTATCTTAGCTCAAATCCAAAATTTGATTTCAGATAGTTAAAAGTTTACCGTTGGTCTTTCAAAGATCTGCTTTTTAAATTCTGCGATACAGCCTTGATGTGTCGTACTCAGAATTACGACGCAACGAAGATGGTATAAAAAAAGCCAAGAAGGATAATCCCACTTGGCTTTTTGATTTCGAAGAAAGCTAGTCGTTTGTTTTCTAATTACCGTCGATCCACCAAATGATAGAGCAGAAGATCCACATCAGAAGGATCGACGCCTGAGATATGGAGAGCATTTTCTAAATTCATAGGGCGGTGTTTTTCTAACTTCACAACTGCTTCTGTCTTCAAACCTTTCACTGCGGCGTAATCAAAATCATTAGGAATCTGAAAGTTTAAAAACTTCTTACGGTATTCAATCGTTTCCAATTCTCGTTTTAGATAGCCTTCGTATTTGACTTCCATTTCCAAAACTGCCTTTTCATCTTCGTTTAAGTTTTCCAGTTCGGGTACGAAAGTTTCGATGTCTTCAATTTTGATATCAGATCGTTTTAAAAACGAAGCTACCGTGTGACCAAATTTATAATTTTCAATCTTCTTCTCTTCTAAAACTTTTGTGAGTTCCTCTGTTGGCTTCATAGAAGTCACAAACATTTGCGTTTTGATTTTATCGATCCGAGCATAACGATCTTTCATATCTGTATAGAGAGATTCGTCTACAAGTCCCATCTCATATCCATATTGCATGAGTCTTTGGTCGGCGTTGTCTTGGCGGAGAAGCAACCGATACTCAGCCCGGCTTGTGAACATTCGGTAAGGATCTTCCACACCTTTATAAACCAAATCATCCACGAGAACTCCGATGTAAGATTCACTTCGTTTGAAAAGAATCGGTTCTTCTTTTCTTACAGAACGAATGACATTGTATGCAGCAACAAGTCCTTGTGCCGCCGCTTCTTCGTAACCAGTCGTTCCGTTGATTTGACCTGCGTGATAAAGACCTTTTACTTTTTTAGTTTCGAGTGTGGGATTCAGTTCTGTCGGATCTACAAAATCATATTCGATGGCGTAACCCGGACGCATGAGTTCTACTTCTTCTAAACCTTTGATGCTACGAAGAAACTTCCATTGCACTTCCTCAGGCAAACTTGTAGAAACTCCATTGAGATACATCTCGTTGGTTTCATATCCTTCCGGTTCGATAAAAATTTGGTGGCGATCTCTTTCCGCAAACCGAACCACCTTATCTTCAATCGAAGGACAATACCTTGGGCCAATACTTTTGATCTGACCCGAATACATCGGTGAGAATTCTAAGTTTTGTTTGATGAGTTCATGAGTGGTGTCGTTGGTGTAAGTGATGTAACAAGGAATTTGTTTACGATCGATCTTAGCAGTTGAAAAAGAAAAGGGACGAGGGTTCTCATCACCATCTTGTACATCGAGTCCATCAAAGTTAATGGAATTTTTGTGAACACGAGCGGGGGTTCCTGTTTTCAGTCTTCCGAGTCTTAATTCAAAACGAGCAAGCGTGTGTGATAAACCTTTGGTTGTTGGTTCCCCGATCCGACCAGATTCTTTTTGATAAGTTCCAATATGAATCACACTCGATAAAAAAGTTCCTGTGGTTAGGATCACATGATTTGTATAAAAAGTAAATCCACGACCAGTGACGACACCAGTCACTTGGTTTCCTTCCACAATTAAATCTTCTACGGTGTCTTGTCTGATAGATAGAGTTTTTAATTTTTCCAACTGGTGTTTGATCATGAGCTGGTATTGTTTTTTCTCTGCTTGTGCGCGCGGGGCCCAAACCGAAGGACCCTTGGATGTGTTTAACATCTTAAATTGAATTCCGGTTTGATCAATCACCCGACCCATGAGTCCACCAAGTGCATCCACTTCGCGAACCATATGTCCTTTTGCAATCCCACCAATGGCAGGATTGCAACTCATCTGTCCGATGGTATCTAAGTTCATTGTGATGAGTAAAGTTTTGAGTCCCGCTTTGGCAGAGATATAAGCAGCTTCTGTTCCGGCATGACCGGCTCCGACAACGATACAATCAAATTGGTTGGGATAAAAGGATGGATTCATATTATGTCTTCTTAGTAATTCAGTTCTTATAAAAAAGCGAGGGAGAGAGATTAGAGAATCTACTCCTTAGAACGATATCAAAATCATCGGCCTAAGCTTCGAGAGAAAAAAAGATAAAATTCATTTTCTAATTTTGAAACTCCAGAAGATTGGAGTGATAGGAATCTCAATGGCTCAGAATTCATTCCCTTATACATATTTCGAAGGAAAGATCGTTCCTTCCGAGGACGCAAAAGTCAGTGTCCAAACCCACGCCTTACAATATGGGACAGGAGTCTTCGGTGGAATCCGTGGATACTATAACGAAGCAAAAAAAAACCTTTATGTCTTCCGATTGCCAGAACATTGTAAACGACTCGTGAACTCCACAAAGATCATGCAGCTACAAATTCAAATTACACCGGAAGAGATCCAATCCATCATCTTGGATCTGCTTCGTAAAAATGAAGCCAAACAAAATGTATACTTACGACCTTTCATTTATACTTCTGCCTTACAACTTTCACCACGTTTCCATGATGTGAAAGCAGACATCACTGTTTATGCTTTGAAGTTGGATGATTACCTTGATACACAAAATGGACTTACCACTATCGTTTCTTCTTGGCAAAGATTTTCTGATAACCAAATTCCTACTCTTTCTAAAGTGAGTGGAGGGTATGTGAACTCTGCTCTTGCAAAATCAGAAGCGGTTCAAAATGGAATGGACGAAGCTATCTTTTTAGATGCGAGAGGATTTGTATCCGAAGGATCTGCAGAAAATCTTTTTATCGTTCGTGATGGAGTGATCCATACACCTACCATTCCTTCTTCTATTTTAGAAGGGATCACTCGACGTAGTATCATTCAAATTGCAAAAGATTTAGGAATCCAAGTTGTCGAAAGAGACATTGCACGTTCTGAACTTTATATCGCTGATGAATTATTTTTTTCAGGTACTGGTGTGCAAGTGGCTTGGGTGAAAGAAGTAGATCGTCGTGTGATTGGAAATGGAAACATAGGTCCCATTACCAAAAAAATCCAATCTATCTTTTTTGAAGCGGTTCGTGGTGAACAACCAAGTTATATGAACTGGCTGACACCGGTATACTAAAGACAAATGGCTGATGCTTTGTTTTCATTCGACCAAGTGTCAGGCCAAGATGTTGCACTGACTTACTTAAAATCTTTTTTAAAAGATAGGTCACGAATTCCTGGTTCCATTATTTTTTATGGACCCGATGGAGTGGGGAAGTGGACGGCAGCAGAAAGATTCTCGAGACAACTCCTTTGTTTAGAAGGAACCTCTTGTGGAGTTTGTGATTCTTGTCGCCAATTTATGAAGGGTGTGCATCCCGACTTCATTCAATTTCCCAGAAGAAAAAACATAGCCATTGGAAAAGAAAAAGATCCGGAAGATTTTACCATCCGATGGTTGTTATCAGCAAGAATTCCTTTCAAACCACATACATCAGATTACCGAGTTGTTTTATTTCCAGAAGCCAATCGCATTAATAATGAAGCAGAAACCACTCTTCTGAAAACTTTAGAAGAACCTCCTGCACATACAAAGTTCATTCTAATCGTTAACGATTTAAAAAATTTAAAACCAACCATCGTATCACGATCTGTTTGTGTTCCTTTCAACTATCTCCCTCAAAACGAAATCAAAAAAATTCGTAGAGATGAAATGACTGAATCCAAACTTTATTATGGCGGATCACTGAATCCCTTTGAAATCTCAGATGAATTTTTAGAAGAGTGGCATGAAAATGTGAGAGAACATTGTCATGATTCGATTTTACTTTTTAAGTTAGAAAACTGGGTGCGAGACCAACTCGGAGAATTCCGTTCTAATAAAGAAGGACTTACAGGAATTGATTTTTTAGAAATGATTTGTTTGTTACTTCTCTATGAATACAGACAAAAAAACTTTGAAGCCAATGTAGGAAGAATTGAAGCTATTTTAGATTTTAAAATGAAACTTCATTATGAAATTCCTGCACTCGAGTATGTTCTTTTATCACAATTATTTTTACGTTTAGCCACATAGATATAAAAAGCTGATAGTTATTAAAAATTCACCCATTGAAATAACGAACAGCTAACACAAATTATAAGGTAAATTCCAGTCAATTCACTTAAGGGACATAATTTTTTTATTCGGTTCGACTATTTTTTCTAGTTTGGATCGTTTTCGGATTTTTCATTTGAATTCTACCTACTTGCTAAAAGTATAGTACCCGATTTCACATTTAGGGCGGGAAACTTGGACATACGTTGGGAAGAAATTTTAGAAGAAATATCGAAACAGATACCTCCCAAGTACTTTTCCAATTTCATTGCACCACTCCGATTTGATAAATCAGAGAACCAAGTGGTACACTTGACGGCTCCTTCGACAGGGATCAAACGACATGTGGAAACAAAATACACAACTTTCATTGAAGACGCCGTTTATCAAGTAGTAGGTGATCGTTTTCGTGTGTCGATTCTTGCAGAATCAGAAACATCCACACAGATTTTTAAGGATGTCATCCAATCCAAATTTGATGAATCCGACTCGGATCTAAATCCAGAGTTCATTTTTAGTAATTATATTACTTCTGATTCCAATCGCATTGCTTATACGGCGGCAAAAAGTGTGGCGGAACAACCAGGAAAATACAATCCATTGTATATTTTTGGACCTGTGGGTGTGGGTAAAACCCATCTATTACATGCCATAGGAAACGAGATCAAAAAGAAAGATCCGTGGAAAACGATTCGGTATGTAAACAGTACCTCGTTTTTGAATGAGTTTATTTTTACGGTTCGTCAAAACAATCGGGAGTCGCTCGAATCATTTAAAATCAGATACCAGTCTTATAATGTTTTACTCTTTGACGACATTCAATTTTTAAATGGAGGGGCAGAAAAAACCCAAGAGGAGTTTTTTGCCCTATTCAATTTCCTTTACGATAGAAAACGCCAGATTGTAATCGCGTCCGATAGACCGAGTTACGAACTGCCGTTACACGAAAGGCTCAAATCTCGATTTGTGCACGGTCTCCAAGCCGATGTGAAATCCCATGATTTGGCACTTCGCATTGAACTTTTGCGAGCTAATTTTTCTGAATTCAATATTCCCGCCAGTGACAAACTTCTTCTTTGGCTTGCCGAACGATTGGAAGGGGATTCAAGGGCTCTCATTGGTATCGTAAACGATTTGGTTTTATACAAAAAGGCTTATGAATACTTTTTACTTACGGAAGAAAAAATACAGGAAATTGCGGAAGCACGTTTTTTAACCAATAAAAAACGAATTGGATTCAACCCAGATATGGTCATCGATCTTGTCTGTGAAAGGACAAACATCGCTCGTAAAGATTTAATTGGTAAGAGTCGGAAAGCCGATTTCATTCCTCCTAGGCATCTCTGTATGCTCCTCCTACACGACGTCCTCCATGTTCCGAAGGCACAAATTGGCAGAATTTTTTCAACCACACATTCGACTGTCATCCATGGCATCGATAAATTCAAAGAGAGAATGAAAACGGAATCTCAGTGGGAAGACGTATTTCACTCCATCAAACACAAGATAAGTTTCCAATAACCTGTGATTAATCCGACCATTACCTGTCGATAAACTGTCGATAGGACATAGTCAGTCCTTATTGTCCCTTAAGTTTTCCACAACCTGTTCAAAGTGACATAAATATTGACAGTTGCAAAAAGGAAAAAACCTGACATAATTCAATAAAAATTGATGTTTCCAGGCTTTATCAACATACTGACAGAACCAACGGAAACGACATAATATATATAAAGATATATAATATAAATAAGAAGAAGAGGAAAAATGAAATTCACTGTCAATACTACAGAATTCCTAAAAGCAATCAACTCAGTGGATGGAGTCATCTCAGTTCGAGAGATTAAATCGGCTCTCTCCAATCTCAAAATCCAAACAGGTGACAATGAAGTTTATCTTTCAGCGACAGATCTCGAGATCGCGATCAAAACTTCTGTTCCTTCCACCATTGGTGAAAAGGGAATCGCATCCTTACCTGCAAAACAACTATCGAGTATTTTTAAAAATTTAAACTTTGATACAAGTTTACTCACGACTACTGACCAATCAGAAAATTCGGAAACAACCATCACTGATGCCAGTGGTAAGATGGACACAAAGTTCAAAGTCAACGGAATCGATTCGGAAGATATCAAAACCATTCCAAAAGTGGATGAGGCAAGTGTGGTTGAATTTCCTTGCCAAACCATTCGTGAGATGTTTCGTAAAACTTCTTACGCGATGGCAATTGAAGAAACACGTTTTGTTTTTAATGGTCTCTTTTTAAAACCAGACAATACTGATCTAATTGTTGTTGGAACCGATGGACGTCGTCTTTCTAAAATAGTTCGTAAGTTTCCAAAACAATTTCCTTTCAAAAATGGAGTGATCATTCCTCACAAAGCAGTTCGTGAAATGCTTAAGATGATGGAAGGAAAAGAAACTGCAAAGATTGGATTTGTAGAAGAACAAATTTATGTTTCTTCTGGAAACGTAGAACTTCTATTCAAACTCATTGATGGAAACTTTCCAGATTATGAACAAGTGATTCCAAAACAAACTTCGGAATCAGTTCGAGTTGTAAAAGCTGACTTTTTAACATTCTTAAAACAAGCTTTGATTTCTGCAGAAGAACCATCGAAACAAATTCGTTTGGCTTTTACTAAAGGCAATGTGAATATCAGTTCTTCCAATCCAGGAACTATGATGTTTGATCACAACATGCCAATTGAATATAACGGCGAACCAATCACCATTGCATTCAAAGGAGATTATTTGAGTGATGTGGTAAAAGCTGTAGATGATCCTGAAGTGATTTTAGAATTCACCACTTCCAGTGCACCAGTTCTTTTTAAAGATCCATCTGATAGCGACTTTGTTTCTGTCATTATGCCAATGAAACTTTAATGTTTCTAAAGAGAATTTACATAAAGAATTTTCGTAATCACGAAGAAACAGAACTAACTTTCAAATCACGTCTTATCTTTTTTATTGGAAACAATGGAGAAGGTAAGACAAACCTTCTCGAATCCATTTCACTTCTTTCCTATTTAAAAAGTTTTCGCGAATCAGACCAAAACCAACTCCTTCGTTGGGATACAAAAGATACTTTCATTCGTGCTGAATTTGAATCCGAAGAAAATGATTATTTATTTGAATATGGAATTGAACATTCCTATTCCAAACGAAAGAAACTAAAAGTCAATGGCGAAGAATTTAAAAAAATCTCTGACTATGTAGGATACTTTCGTTCGATTGTAATGAGTCCACCTGACATCCTCATCATTGAAGATGGAAACGTGGAGCGCCGTCGTTTTTTAGATGCTTTTATTTCTTCCACCAATCGTTACTATTTAAAACAACTCATTGAATATGATCGTTTGCTCAAACAAAGAAACGCTACTTTAAAAAAAGAAAATTCCACAGATCGTGAAATTGGAATTTGGGATGAACCCATTATTGAACATGATGCAGAAATTCGTGAAATCAGAACCAAAACCATTGAAAGCCTGGCTGGATACTTTCATAAAAACTTACAACAGTTAAGTTCTGGAAAAGATCCCTTCTTTTTAACTTACAAACCCAATATTACATCCAAAGAAGAACATAGACAAAAACTCAGCGATAATCTCCGAAAAGACAGAGCTATCGGTTACACGAGTTGCGGAAATCATCGGGACACACTACCAATTGGATTTGATGATAAAGATTTGAGTGGGTTTGGATCTCAAGGCCAAAAACGAAGTGCTGTAATTGCTCTAAAAACTGCCTGTTTTCAAATGATTCGTGATACGACGGGAGAAGCTCCGGTTCTACTCATTGATGATATCATTCGGGAGTTGGATGTGAAACGAAGAGAATACTTTGTGAATCTGATTTCAGAATGTGGTCAGGCATTTTTTACCACCACAGATTTAGAAGGGATTCATGAATATGTGGGAAACCTAACAGTTGATAAAGAAATTTACCAAGTGGAAGCGGGAAAGGTGAAGGTGTTTTCAGAGAAATGAAAAAGGTCGAACTCTCAGAACTCTTCCAAAGTTTAGAAAAATTGGGTATGGACAGGGAATCTGTCTTTCGAGACCAAATTCTGAAAACCTTACGACTTAAGTGGAATGACATTGTAGGTGATTACTTTGGTAAACAGAGTTTTCCCAAATCCATTGATGGAAAAAAACTCACAGTTGTTTGTCGTCACTCGATGATCTCCCAGGAACTGGAGTTCCAAAAGACGGAACTTTTAACGAAAGTGAACTCAATTACGAACCCGGTTTTATTGGAAAAAATTCACTTTAAAACTGGAAACGAATTCCAAAATCCTAAGTCTTAAGTCACTTAAATCTCCCCGATTTCACTTGCCCTTCGAGGGTCTTTCTAGGATACTTCCTATAGGGTATCTTATAAATCTATGTCCAACCAAACCGATCCAAACGCCTATTCAGCCTCGAAAATTAAGATCCTAGAGGGTCTAGAAGCGGTGCGGAAACGCCCCGGAATGTATATCGGAACCCAAGATGAGTCCGGCCTACATAAGATGGTTTATGAGGTTGTGGATAACTCTGTGGATGAGGCAATGGCTGGCCATTGTACAGAAATTGATGTCCGCATTTTACCAGACCATATCATTGAAGTTCGGGATAATGGTCGCGGAATTCCCACAGGAATTCACCCGGATAAAGGTAAGTCTACCATTGAGGTGGTATTAACTATACTACACGCCGGTGGTAAGTTTGAAAACGATGCTTATAAAGTTTCCGGTGGTTTGCACGGGGTAGGGGTTTCTGTCGTTAATGCTCTTTCTACTTATTTAGAAGTGGAAGTCCACCAAGAGGGAAAACTACACTATCAAAAATACCAAGCAGGTGTTCCTGTTGAAGATGTAAAAATCATCGGAGATACAACACATCGTGGAACAGTTGTTCGTTTTAAAGCGGACGACACAATTTTTACCACTGTTGATTTTTCTTTTGATACCCTTTCTGCAAGATTTAGAGAAATTGCTTTTTTAAACAAAGGTCTTCTCATTCGTATTGAAGACCAAAGAAAAGAAGAAGTTGCCAAACACGAATTTAAGTTTGATGGAGGGATTGTTTCTTTCGTTGAATACATCACGGATGCAAAACATCCCTTACATAAAGTTTTACATTTTGTGGGTGAGAAAGAAAATGTTTGGGCAGAAATTGCTCTCCAATACTGCGATACCTACAGCGAGAATATTTTTTGTTTTACCAATGCGATTAATAACAACTTAGGTGGAACGCACTTAGAAGGTTTTCGAACTGCTTTAACTCGGACTTTGAATGATCACTTAAAAAAAGATCAGGTTCTTTTTAAAAAACAACCCAATGGTTTGCAAGGGGATGATATCAAAGAAGGACTCTGTGCTGTGATATCCATCAAAATCCCACAACCACAATTCAACTCACAAACAAAAGAAAAGTTAGTGAACGCAGAAGTGAAGGGTCTTATGCAAACGATCACGGGTGAAGGGCTCAATCGTTTCTTTGAAGAAAATCCTGCTGTAATTAAAAAGATTCTAGAGAAATGTATCTTAGCATCCAAAGCAAGGGAAGCGGCAAGACGAGCACGTGACCTAACAAGACGTAAGACGGTTTTAGAAGGTGGTGGCCTTCCTGGAAAGTTAGCGGACTGTTCCGAAAAAGATCCAGAACATTGCGAATTGTATCTTGTCGAGGGGGACTCGGCTGGTGGATCTGCAAAACAAGGTAGGGATCGTAATACCCAAGCGATTCTTCCTTTGAAAGGTAAAATTCTAAACGTAGAAAAAGCCCGTTTGGACAAAATTCTTTCGAACGAGGAAATTCGAACCCTAATCACTGTTATGGGAACAGGAATCGGTGATGATGAGTTTAATATCGATAAACTCCGTTATAAAAAAATCATCATTATGACAGATGCGGATGTGGATGGATCTCATATTCGAACTCTATTACTTACCTTCTTCTTTAGGTATATGAAACCCATTATCGAAACAGGTTCTTTATTTGTTGCGCAACCTCCGTTATATCTTTTGAAATTTGGTCGTGAAGCGGTTTATGTTTATTCCGATCGGGAAAAGGATGAAATCCTAAAAGCAAGACCCAAT
This sequence comes from Leptospira harrisiae, assembly GCF_002811945.1. NCBI lineage: Bacteria > Pseudomonadati > Spirochaetota > Leptospiria > Leptospirales > Leptospiraceae > Leptospira > Leptospira harrisiae. The sequence goes on from NZ_NPDX01000005.1 coordinate 86,535, forward strand.
GACAAAGTAACGATCCAACGATACAAGGGACTCGGGGAGATGAACCCGGAACAACTTTGGGACACCACAATGGATCCAAAAGAACGAGTTATGTTACAAGTGAAATTACAAGATTTTGTAGAAGCAGAGGATACATTCAATATCCTTATGGGTGATGAAGTATCTCCTCGTCGTCGTTTCATTGAAGCGAATTCATACAAAGTTGCAAATTTAGATCTTTAATCGGAATTAGGATAAAAAAATGACCGAACAAAACGGCCAAGAAAACGAATCAAACAAAACCTTAGCACTGAATCTTTCCGGTAGACCAGACGTAGCCGGTGCTCTCAAAGCAGGTGTAAGAGTCATTCCGGTAGAAATCGAAGACCAAATGAAGGAAGCTTACCTTGATTATGCGATGAGTGTCATCGTAGGTCGAGCATTACCTGATGTCAGAGATGGATTAAAACCAGTTCATAGACGTGTTCTCCATGCGATGAATGAAAGAGCTTGGAGATCGGATCGTCCTTATGTAAAATCAGCAAAAATTGTTGGGGAAGTGATTGGTAACTACCACCCTCATGGTGACTCACCTGTTTATGAAACCATGGTTCGTATGGCCCAAACTTTCTCCATGCGAGAAACACTGATTGATGGACAAGGAAACTTTGGATCTGTCGACGGTGACAATGCGGCGGCATATCGTTATACAGAAGCTCGCCTTACAAAACTTGCCGAAGAACTTCTCAAAGACATTGAAAAAAATACTGTCAGTTTTTCACCAAACTTTGATGATACGAGACAACAACCAGATGTTTTACCTGCTAATTTTCCAAATATTTTAGTCAATGGTTCCACAGGGATTGCTGTGGGTATGGCGACGAATATCCCACCGCATAACTTAAAAGAAGCGGTGAACGCTGTCATTGCTCTCATTCAAAATCCTGATATCACACTTCCGGAACTAATGAAAATCATTCCAGGACCGGATTTCCCTACAGGGGGAACCATCATTGGGGGAGAAGGTCTTTACCAAGCCTATGCGACAGGAAAAGGATCCATTCGCATTCGTTCCAAAGTGGATATCATCGAAAACAACAAAGGTCGTGAGATCATTGTTGTGAATGAAATTCCTTACCAAGTTAACAAAAAGAACTTACTCGAAAAAATCGGGGATTTGGTAAATGAAAAGATCATTGAAGGGATCTCTGAAATTTTAGATCTTTCGGATAGAAAAGGGATTCGAGTAGAGATTCACGTTAAAAAAGATGCGAACGCTCAGGTAATTCTAAACCAGTTATTCAAACTGACACAACTACAAGTGAGTTATGGAATTACCATGCTTGCGATTTTAGACAACCGTCCTAAAATTTTCTCTCTTAAAGAAATTCTAAAAGCTTATGCCAATCACAGAAACGAAGTTGTAATCAAACGAACTGAATTTGATTTAGATAAAGCACAGAAAAGAGCTCATATCTTAGAAGGATTACGCATTGCACTTGATAATATCGATGAGGTGATTCGTATCATCCGTGCTTCGAAAGATGCAAGAGAAGCCCAAGGTTCGTTGATGTCAACGTTTGTCCTCTCCGAGATACAAGCGGATGCCATTTTGGAAATGCGTTTGCAACGTTTAACTTCACTGGAAGTACAAAAGATCATTGAAGAATTAGAACAAATTAGACTTCTCATTGCTGACCTAGAAGACATTCTAGCCAAACCAGAAAGGGTTAAATCAATCATCTGTGATGAACTTGGAAAGGTTGCCCAATCTTTTGGAAACACTCGAGCTACAGAAATCAGTCTTGAATCTTTAGAATCCTCAACATTCAACGCAGAAGATTTGATTGCTGATGAAGAAGTAGTAGTTCAGTTATCAGAAGATATGTTTATCAAACGTCTTCCTATGGATACCTTCCGACGCCAAAAACGTGGGGGAAAAGGTGTTCAAGGGATCTCGACAAAAAGAGAAGATTTTGTTAAAAAATTAAGTAGTGCAATGACTCATGATAACTTAATGCTTTTCTCCAATAAAGGAAGAGCCTTCCTTATGAAAGTATATGAGTTACCGATTGCTACCAAAGAAGCACGTGGTAAGTCACTCAAAGCAGTCATTAACTTAAATGATGATGAAATCATTACTTCCTTGTTTACTTTCCGAAACTTCGATGAGTCGTATCTTCTAATGGTGACAAGAGAAGGTTTTGTGAAAAAAATCCAATTGGATGAATTCACAAATACTAAAAAATCGGGAATCATTGCCATTGGTCTTCGTGATGGAGACGAACTCATTGATGTAATTGCCAATCCAAGTAACTACGATGTGTTTATTGGTAGTAAAAATGGACTTGCGATTCGAATGAATTTGAACGAACTTCGCTCGCAAGGCAGAACGGCTTCCGGTGTCACTGCAATGAAGTTGGAAGATGACGATGCCATTGCAGGGATTACAAAAGTAGAACCAGGAACTAACTTATTCTGTGTATCCGAAAACGGATTTGGAAAACGAACTGATTTTGAAGAGTTTTCAACCAAAGGTCGGGGTGGGAAAGGAATGACCTACTTAAAGATTGGTGAAAAAAATGGTCGGGCTGTGGGAATTGCTTCTGTAAAAGAAGAAGATGAACTTCTCGTCATCACTCAATCAGGTATGGCAATACGTGTTGAAGTCAAAACCATTTCGATGGTGGGTCGCTCTGCCATGGGAGTCAAAGTAGTAAATACCAAAGATGAAGACTTCGTAAAAGACTTTGCAGTCGTTAGAGATTCAGAATCCGAGTCGGAATAAAGAGGGATTATGATTACCATCGGGGGAGTGACAATCAAAGGCGATGTTGTTCTTTCTCCGATGGCTGGTATTTCTGACAGTCCCTACAGACAAATAACAAGACGATATGGTTCGGCTTTTACTTATACTGAGTTTGTATCCACAGAACAATTATTAATGGGAAATACAAAGTCATTGGATATGTTTCGTTATTTAGAAACGGAACGACCAATATTTTTTCAAATTTTTGGTTCGGATTTAGAAACGGTTGTGAATGCCTCAGAAATTGCTGCTTCGAAAAAACCGGACGTCATAGATTTGAATATGGGATGTTCTGTTGCTAAAGTTTCTCATCACGGCTCAGGTGCCGGGCTTTTAAGAAATGTTCGGCTGGCAGGAGCAATGATAGAAGGGATTCGTAAAAAAACTGGGCTTCCTGTGACAGCAAAGATTCGTCTCGGTTGGGATTCTCATTCTTTAAATTATTTAGAAACAGTCAAAGTATTAGAGGGTTCGGGAGTATCTGCCATTTCTGTTCATGGAAGAACGAAAGCCATGGCTTATACAGGTTTTGCCGATTGGAATGCGATAGGTGAAATCAAATCCAAAGCAAATGTTCCCATTTTTGGAAATGGAGATGTGGTCAGTTTTTCAGAAGCCATGTTGAAGAAAAAAAAATATGGAGTGGATCTTGTTCTCATTGGTCGCAAGGCCATTGGAAATCCATGGATTTTTTCCGAAAGGTCGAAGGAAGAAGTAGGCTGGTTCGAGATTAAAGAAGTTATTTTGGAACATTTGAACTTAATGTTAAATTTTTATCCGTCTGAAGATGATTATGCTTTGATCCTTTTTAGAAAACATTTTATACGTTACATAGAAAATACTGGTTTCCCTGAGGAAACAAAAAGAGAACTTTTAGCAAGCACAAATGTGAATCAATTTATAGATAAATTGGAATCCGTAAAAATGGATCCTAAGTTTTTGGAAACAAGCGAAATAATAAACGAGAATATCAACTGTGAAACGTTTGTTAGTCTCGCATAAAGGAAGTTAAAATGGCAGATTCAAAGCAGTCAATATTTTCAGATAGTTATAGTAAATATGGTGGAGCAAAACAAAAACGTAAAGATGCAAGGGTAAAGTTAGACGTTCCATGTACTGTAGAACTTATAAAATCGAAAAATTCAAGTGTGACTGGACATCTTTCTGATTTAGGGACGGGGGGACTTGCTTTTCAAACAACTGCTATCTTTTATGAAGGGGACCAGGTTAAGATCCAATTTTCTCTTCATCAAAATCCATTAGAGATCATTGGAACGGTTCATCGTACTGCTGGAAAAACTACTTCAGTGATTTTCCAACCTTTATCCGCAGCCGAACACAAAGTGGTTCAGGAATTCATCCACAAACATTACTTCGATCCAAAACTTAAAAAATAAAATAACATCGGGGTAAAAAAAAGCCCCCTTAAAAAGGAGGCTTTTTGAAGTTTAAGTAATAAACAGTCAGATTACTGAGCTGCAGTTGCCTTTGCTTCAAGAGCTTTTTGTCCACCTGCATAACGCAAGTATCCAACACACTGACATTCTTCCCAAGTTTCAGGTTCGCCAACATTTGCGCAAATTCCTGTTTCATTGTTAAGTGAGCAGCAGTCATAAACCCCAACACCTTTGATGATACCTTTTGATTCGGAAACAATTACTGAACCAGTAGATTGTCCATCAGATACACCAGATGCTTGTTCTAAGTATTCACCTAAGATTTTTTTCAAACCATCACCAGCAACTTGAAGACGAGCTGCTTCACGGCAAGTGGATTGTTTCATTGCAACGGAGTTTGCTTTAATAGCTTTGTCAGAAGCACGTGCAGAAAATTTCATGTAAAGATAATCGTATTCTTTCTCTTTTCCTTTGCAATACTCAGCAGGGCTTTCACCACGTTTTGCAGCAGCGGCGTCAGGCGCACAAGCCCAACCTTCAAAAATCCAACCATTTTTACCTACGGTCGTAGCGTCTCTTCTGCCTCCATCATTGGATCCGCAAGATACAACAAATGCGATTAGAGAGGCACATACGATAAGCGATTTCTTCATAAAGAATCTACTCCTTTTCCGAAGAATTTGATCCTAACAAAACCCTTTGTCAATCTTTTCTCAAAGAAAACGAAGGAGACCTGTAGGATAAAGATTTACATTTTCCCTTAGTGGACTGATTCTAATTTTATGTCTCGCCGTTCTTTTCACAGTTTCTACACACTAACCCTCGTTTTTATTGCGTTCTTACCACAAATTATTTCTGGGAAAGAAATTTCCATTCTTCCTGCCTATATCTCTGGTGAAGTACCGCCAGTTCTTGGGACACGACGCGAGGCGGGTTTTGAATTGTCCCGCCTATCCCGACACTATTTAAAAAGAAATTTTTTTACTGAAATAACAGATCCGAAACTTGTAGAAAATTATCTAAACGAATCAGAATGGAACGAAGAAAGCGAATTAAAAGACCAAGATCTTTTTTCTTTTTGTAACGAATGGGAATCACATTTTGTAGTGCAAGACCAGATAGATTTTGGAAATCCTATTTTAGTTAAAACTGTTATCTTCAATTGTAAAAACCAAACTAGGCAAACCATCCAATCCAAGCTGATATCAAATTTTGTATTAGCATATGAAAAACATAACGATAAAAGTTTCCGTTTTTTACCTCCACGGTTTTATGAAAAGAAAAACAAAATTACTCCTAATTATGAGATAGGCCTATTTATAGATATCCACTCATCCTACGCATATTACAAAAAAGACGTTTTGAAAAGTTTATCTTCGATGTATGACCAAGATGGATTGTATTTGGGTGTGACACTGGTAAAAAAAGATAAAATAGTCACAATCCCACCAACAAAAGAACATATTGAAATTAAGAAACTGATGGAAGAAACGGGATGGCAAGGTAACAACCAAGCCGAATCAATTCTATCCGCATTACAAGGATTAAAGTCAAAGGTTTCCTCTGGAAAAAAAGAATCTAGAAAACTGTTTTTATTACTCTCCTCTGCTGTAAAAGACAAATCAGGTTCCATCATCATGGCTTTGAATGATCTGCGACATATGGAAATCGAACCCGTTCTATTAATTCCAAATCATTCGGAACTAAGCACCATTAGAGAATTACAAAGGATTGGGAAAGCAAGTAATAGCCGAGTTGTTGGAATTACGGAATACCAAAAGATAGGGACATCCGAAGGTTATGAATACCTCTACTTAAACCAATTCAATGTGTATTCTTCGGTGGAAGAATTGCCGATGCCTTTCAACTGGAATCAAAACCAAATCAAAAAATATGATGCTTCCCTCGTTCGTGCCGCAGTGGATGTGATCACTCCTTATAATCTTTACCTTGCTTACGAAAAAATTTCCGACAAACGTGTATTGGAAAAAGAAGAGATTAAAACCGATTTGGAATATATACTTCGAACGGAATCCAATTCTGACCAAACAGAAAAAGATAGATTCCAAACAGTTCTTGTGGAATCAAAAGGAGAGGCCATTTGGATACAGTTACCTTATGATGTGGTTGTTACCAAAGGAAAAGAATATTTGATCCAAACCACTTTTGTTTTGGATCCGCTTTCCACTTGGGGCGTAAAAAATGCTCCAGCAGAAACGAATTTATATAAAATCAATACAACCTATCCAAAAACGCTTTTGGTAAAACCTTCCCAGGCAAAAAAGTTTTTAGATACAAATAAAATTAGAGAATTTAATGGATATCTGCAAGGGACAGTGAGTGTCATCAAAAAGAAGTAAACCAACTTCCGAATGGATTTCCAGCGGGTCTGATATTCAAAAGATTCGCAACCAATGGATCGAAACTTCTAATTCCAGCTTACCGATGTTAGTCATTGGAGAAAGAGGTGTAGGAAAAAGTTTTTGGATCCAAAAGAGTTTAGAACAAAAAAATATATTACCAAACACAATCATTCGTTTGGATTTTTCGTATCCAATGCCATTCGCCGAATCCTTGGAAAAAATCAAATCATCGAAACAAATAGTTACCCTTTTCATTGATCATATCACAAAAGCAAAACCGGAAGAAGTTTTGTTATTACACCAATGGTGGAAATCAGAAAAATATGAAGAAAAGTCTAAAGTAAATTTATATTGGGAAATTCATTCTGAAGAAGTAGAAATTTTAAACCAAAAGAATGTGTATGCTGACTTCTATGATCAGTTAAAGTCCTTTCGGTTTGAACTTCCCAATCTGAAAAAAAGAATTTCTGAATTACCCTTATTTGTTTCTCAATTTTTAGAAGAAGCAAATACTGATCTCGGAAAAAAAATAACAGGGATAGAAGAAGAGTTTTTTGTATTCTTTAAAAACAAAACGTTTACTAGGAATCTTTCTGAATTACGAGATATGATCTTTGCCCTTGTTGGATTTTCTTCCAGCAAACAATTGCATTGGAAGCAGATTCCTTCCCATTTTTTTGAAAACCAATTGTCTGATTTGGAGGTAAAACCAGGGATTAGTTTGGAAACTTATGAAAAAGAAATCATCAAAGCCAATTTGATTTATACGAAAGGGAATAGAGAAAAAGCTGCCAAATTACTGGGAATTTCTGAAAGAAATTTATATCGCAAATTGCATGAATATCATTTGGAAGATCTTTCTTGAAGTAAGGAAAAGAGGTGCATAATTTTTTGTAAAAAGTAGTTCCTTCCTTCTTCATCGCGTAGACCCGATTTGAATTTGATATTCATTTCAATTACTTGGTCATAAAACAAATCTAAAGTTTTATCCGTAAATAAAGCAGAATCAGAAACCAATTGCTTTCTTACAAAATTTTTCCTCGCATCAGAATAACTTCCTGTTTTTAAAAGTTCATCCATGATCGGAATGGGAACTTCACCATTATGCCTTGCCCGTATGACTTTGATTTTGCGAATCTCATCCAGTTTGTAACTGAGTCTAGTTAAGAAACTAAGGATCTCTGAATTTTGGTCTCCAAACTTTGTGAATTCTTTAAAAAAATCTACCTTACGTTTTTGGACTAAGGTCTCCACAAGAACATTTGTATTTAGTTCATTTTGGCTAAACAAAACAGAATTCACATCATCGATTGTAAATTTAGAACGGTGTAGGTATTGTTTGAGTTTTTTTACACTTTTTAAATAAGCACCTACATTGGCAGGAATGCGATGGATGAATTCTTCGGCAGCATTCGGTTCAAAGTGTACTTGTTCCTGATCACAAACTTCTTTGAAAACTTTGGGATAATCGCTTGGATACAGAAACTTAGTTTTGTAATAGTTTAAGGTTCCTTGGAAAAGTTGGACCAAACCTTGTGGGACATCTTTTCCATCGTAATGAACAATAAGAAAAATTTCATCGGAAACAGAGGTTATGTTTTTGCGAAAACCAGAGGCAAAGTCTTTCCATTCTTGTGCGGCTTTTGCATCAAGTATGGGTTTAAAAAGTGCAGCAGCTTGTTTGACTATAATGAGTTTTCTAGGATAAAACATGTCAGGAGTAAACAGTTCTGCAAAAAGTTTTGCCTGTTCCCCTGATTCAGAAACGATCAGAATGATCTCATAGGCTCCTGATGATTTCGAAAGAGCTTCTTTGTAATGATCGATGATAAGTTCGAATTCATAGGAATCTTCCCCCGAATAGGCAAAAAATTGCGGAAGGTTACTAGTCTGGGTTTTGAAGAGTTGGAAAAGAGAGGTAAATTCTCTCGCTTGTGATTTTTTTGTTTCCATTTTCGTAAATCCGGTCTAATCTTTCGATAGGATCGAGGCGATATTCATAGTATGGAAATCTCAAGTAATGTGGCAAGAGTTTCAGGACTAGGCGAACCGTATATGTATGTGTCTCCCGCATACAATACCCAAGCAGTGGAGCAAGTGGAAGAAATTCAATCGCGCTCGTACCAGCCTAAATATGTTTCTGGTGAAACAGAAAAAAAAGCAGCGGAAGTCCAAACAAGTCCGGATGCCAAAGCGGCCTACAAACCGGGAAATTTAGTCAACTTATACGCGTAATAGACCTTTCCCAGAATGGCAACCAAACCGAAGAAAGTGCAAAAAAACTTCGGAGGGGAAATCCCAGCACATTGGTATAGGAACCAACTCGTTCTAATACCGGGCCATTTTCATCCTGGATTCCATAGGATCCAGCTTTGTCAAATGGTTGGCACCTCAAAATATAATCCCGAATCTCAGCTTCCTTCCAGTTCTTAAATAAGATTTTTGTTTCTTCATAAAAGAAATCAAACTTTGTTCCAATACGTAAACCTGCTCCAGAAAAGACTGAATGTTTTTTCCCAGAAAGGGTTCGGAGTATGCGAACCGCATCTTCTAAGTCGATCGGTTTGTGTAAAATTTCATTTTCAAATACAACAATGGTATCGGCTGCGAGGTATAAGTTGTTTTTCTCAGCTTGATCTCCCAATTTAGAGTGAACCATTCGTTCTAAGTAAACTAAAGGGAATTCTCCTGGAATTTGCGTTTCATCAATGTTTGCTGGTTCCACTTGGAATGAAAATCCAAGATCAGTGAGTATTTGGATCCGTCTTGGTGATGTCGATTTGAGTATAAACAAATTCTTGCTATTCCTTACGGGATATTGTTTCATTTCATTATGATGAGTCCTCGACTTTTGGCTATTTTTTTATGGGCGATCGTTTTTGTTTTTGGATGCAAACGAGGTTTTTCGGAAGACATCCAAGATTGTAATCCTGTAGCAGATTACTATGAAAAAGGAACACACTACATAAGAAGAGATTTGGTTCGGGATGATAATACTTTAGATTATAAAAAACTTTTGGAAGACACAAAACCTCAAGCTAGCGATTGTTATCCTTCCAATCACGAGGTAAAATGAATTTATTTGATGTAAAAGGAAAATCGATTTTGATCACTGGTGCCAGCCGAGGTATTGGAAAAACTTTGGCATTAGGTTTTAGAGATGCAGGAGCCATTGTCTATGGTGCAGGTTCCAGACCGGAATCTATTGAATGGATGGCCAAAGAAGGAATCAATGGTGTTGTTCTTGATGTACGTAACGAAGGTGCCGCATTTGAAATCATTGGCCAAATCAGAGCAAAACATGGAAAACTCAATACACTCATTAACAATGCAGGGATCGCAACGAACACTCCTGCTTCTGGATTTAAAGAAGAAGAATTGCAAAACATAGTCCAAACAAACTACGTAGGTGTGTTTCGCAATTGTCAGGCATATTACAAACATCACAAAAAAGAAGGCGGAAACATCATCAACGTGGCTTCCGTTCTTGGAATGGTAGGAAGTAAACTTGCATCAGTGTATTCAGGTACGAAAGGCGCTGTCATTACTTTATCCAAAGCCCTTGCCATCGAATGGTGTAACAATGGTTACAGAGTGAATGTCATTTGTCCGGGGCTTATTGATACAGAAATGACTGATATGATCAAAGATAAAGAATTTATCATGAAACAAGTGCTTGCTGGTATTCCTATGGGTAGACTTGGCAAACCGGAAGAGTTACTGGGAGCAGCGATCTATTTGGCATCTGATTCTTCTTCTTATATGACAGGCCAGTGCATCGTTTTGGATGGGGGGCTCACAGCACAATAGTTGCTGTTAAATTTTATGATTCTTTATCTCCATCCAGAAAATCCCGAAATCCGAAAACTCAAACAAATTTCGGACAGACTGAAGGATGGAGCCGTGTATATTTTTCCAACTGACACGGTTTATGCGATCATTGCCGATGCTCATTCTAAGCTGGGAGTTGAGAAAATATACGCCATTCGTAAACTTCCCAAAGACAAACCACTTTCTCTGATGTGCAAAGACATTTCAATGGCCTCCAATTTCATTGAATATTTACCAAATTCAGCTTACAGACTGATGAAACGTGTCACACCCGGACCCTTTACCTTCGTTTTAAAGGCCAATAAAAACCTTCCAAAACCTTCAGTGGTTCACCATAAGGATAAACAAATTGGTATTAGAATACCCGATCACATCTACTTAAGTGAACTTTTAAAAATTCATGACTCTCCTCTCACGTCCACTTCTGCCTTTTGTGATGATGAGTTCATAATCGACATTGATGATTTAGAATCTATTTATGGTAACCAAGTGGATGGGATTATAGATGGTGGGATTGTGAAAACAGAACTTTCCACAATTTTACAAATCAATGATGACTCGATTGATTTGATTCGTGAAGGAAAAGGATACGATCTGATTGCCGGAGAAATCTCAGGTTAAAATGAATCCTCTTAGTTAAATTAATTTAAAATATGATACCGGGAATTTTTTTTAGATGGGCTTCGTAACCAAACATTCTTTTTTCTGAATGTTTTGGAAGTTTTAATGGAATTTCATTCCTCGTGTATTTTAAAATAGGTATGATTTTATACCCATGGGAATAAACCCAAACCGGTTCCGTAATTACATTTTTAATTCGTTTTTGTTTCTGTGAATTGATTTCTAATTCGAAAGATAAAATAATTCCACCATCAGTGTTTTCTCTATTTTGAGCGGACAAAAAATTACCAAGGGAATAAGCAACCAGCCGATCTTCCCAACTTTTTTCTTCTTGGAACTGATCAATTTTTTGCACAACATGTGGATGACCTCCAATGATGATATCAGCACCAGCATCGAGTCCAACATTCACCCATTTGGTTTCTGACTTATCTGGTTTTTCTTCATACTCAGTTCCATAATGATACCAAAGGATCACAAAATGGTTTCCCCTTTCTTTGGCAAAAGCCACATCTTCCTGAATCTGTTTTTCATTTAGTAATCGAACAATTCGGTCATTTTTAACAGGAATCCCATTAGTGGAATATGTATAATTATAAATCGCAATTTTGATTCCATTGACCTCGATAAAAAAATCTTTTCTATCTAAGTAATCAGAATTGGATTTAAATGTTCCAATAGGAGCCATTCCCATTTGTTTTACAGAATCAATTGTATTGTCTATTCCAAAGGCACCTTTGTCAGCAGAATGATTGTTAGCTGTGGATAAAATATCGAATCCAACATTTTTGATACCCGTTAAATAGCCGATAGGAGAACCAAATCTAGGGTAACCTGTAAATTCATTCGGATCTGTCGCAATCGTAGTTTCTAAATTTCCTAATGTTAAATCAGCATCTTGTAATGAATTTGAAACGTATTCGAAACTACTACTGGAATCGTATTGTTTTGATTTCGGAAAATAATAGGTTGAGATCTGTGAGTTATGACACATGAGATCACCAACAACTTTAATTCGCACTTGCCTAGTAAAGTAAACATCAGGTAGAGTGTAACAAGATAGGAAGGAAACAGTGATACACCAAAAATATATAAAACGAAATATTGCAGTCATAGTTGGTCTGTTTTTGGTACTTTTCAATTGTGGTTGGGAAAAAGATTATAAACTTGCTGCCTATCTTTCCATGCAGCCTGATACCGATTTAATATTAGCACCATATCCATTTTATATTTTTGATAGAGAAGCAAGGGATGCAATCACTCTTTCCCATTATTCAAAGGAGGAAATCAAAAATATTTTAGAAGATCATAATTTGTCCTGGGATGATTTAAAAAACCAATGGGAATTGGATGCGGAAGACGAACATTTTTCGAAAGAGGTAAATTACACTTCACACTATACTCAATATTTCTACGATACAGAAATTCCCATTTGGATCTATGGGCCAAAATGGATTCGCACTGGACAATATTCTGATGAAATCAACCAACAACATATTCCTTCCATTTACGGGAAAATTTTAGACTTTCCATTTAAGAATACGATTGATGTTTCTTATTTGGATAAAATCTTCGTAAACCAAAAGGCAAAACCAGAAATCATTGTTACTGTAGTTGTAGACCAAGGTGGAAGACAACTATACAAAGCACATAAAGGTGCTTTTCCCTTCCTAGAAGATTTAAAAAACAAATCTGCATATTTTAAAAAAGCAAAAGTCGCACATTTAGAATCGCATACAGCTGTCGGACATATGGCCATTGGGACCGGTGCTTTTCCAAAAGACTCAAAAATCTTTTCAAATGAAATTTATACTTACGCAGATGGAAAAGTTCTCCATAGACCTGTTTACCAAGGTAAAAATAAAGAATGGGATTTAAACGAGATGCAAGTCCCAAGTTTTGCGGACGAATGGGATCTTTCAAAGAACAATGAACCAGTCATCGTGAGTCAGTGTTATGCGGCAAGAGCGGCAGTTGGTATGGGAGGACATGGAAAACAATACTCCCCCATGATAAAAAATTCTGCGGAAAGTCCTCCAGATAGCGATTACGTTTATTGGCAAGATGTAAAAAATCTATCTTGGTCAACATATAATGATGCTTACCTTGTACCTAAGTCAGTACAAAAGTACAATCTGTACAAATTCTATTTTGACCATAAAAAAGATATTTCTACGCATTTCGAAGCCAAAGATCCAATCGACTTAATTGCAAAAATCCATCATTTTCAAGGATCAGAATTTCAAGCAATGATGGATGGAGCTCTCTTTCGTGATACTCTTACAGAAACCATTCTCAATACGAAGAAAGATAAAGATGGTATCACAGATCTTGCGTATGTAACTTTAAAGGCTACAGATGCTGTGGGTCATTTGTATGGTTGGGAATCGAAAGAAGCAGAACAGGTTTTAAAAGCTACGGATAAAGAAATCCGAACTATCTTTGAATTTCTAAAAACTAATTATGGTGATAACTTTATTATGGTGGTAACGGCTGATCATGGTGCAGCCCCAATGCCAGAAATTTCCAATGGACTTTTTCTAAGTCATGAAACTTTTTTTGATTCTGTGAATGAACTATTGCCAGAATCAGAAAGAACCAAACGTTCTCTAGTGAAATGGGTAGCGCATTCACAATTGTCTTTGGATCGAGATTTGATGAAAACTTATCAAATCAGTGAAGAAGCCATCATTCAAAAGATCATGTCGATTCAAGTGAAAGATAGACAGTTTTTTAGAAAGGTGTGGAAACGAGAAGAAATCCCGAATCTATCTTTATAAAATAGATTCGGAACTACCGTTATTTCTTTTTAGTTGTGGACTCATCTTTTTTGAAATCTTTTAATTTCAAAAAAACTTTGATCTCTTCAAAATCGATTCGATCAAGGCTTACGGAAACTGGATCTCCTATAAAAAATATTTTGGAATACTTCTTTGAATAGAAGGAGAAGTCGTTTTTAATCGTAACTTCAAATTCATCGGTAAACTCTGATTTATCGAGAACACCTTCCAAATTAGAAATATCTAGTTCCACAAAGATTTGTGAAGGTCGGATTCCAACAATAAAACCTTTGAATTCCTTTATCCCTGTAGATTCCAAATAACGAAAAGATTTAATTTTGACAATGTCTCGTTCGGCATCTGCAGCCCTTCTTTCTTCTTCTGAACAATGTAAACCCATCACAGCTATTTCATTTTCTGAATAGGTTCTTTCCGTTTCAAGAAGTGTGGCCTGTAACACACGATGAACAATCAAATCTGGATAACGCCTGATAGGAGAGGTGAAATGGCAATAGTCCTTAAACCCAAGTCCCCAGTGCCCAAGTGGATCCGATCCGTAGTAGGCCTGCATAAAACTTCGTAACAACAAATAATTGAAAATTTTTCCAACGGAACCATCTTCAATTTCTTTCACCGCTTTCATGATCTCTGCGTAACTTGTATCTTTGATTTGGATGTTATACCCGTTCAATTGGAGGAAATGATTTAGAGTTTCTAACTTTTCTTCATCCATCGCTTCGTGGATACGATGTAATGACGGAGCTTTTCTTTTTCTCAAAAATTCATCTACTTTCAAGTTAGCAGACAACATCAATTCTTCAATGAGCATATGACTTGTTAGGCGTTCTCGATTTTCTATTCCAATTGGTTCTTTTCTTTCGTTCCAGGTGATTGTGGTTTCTCGTAAGTTTAAATCAATTCGACCAGCTTCCATTCTACGTTTGCGTAAGGCTTCTGTGAATTGTGAAACTTGGAACATCCAATTTTTTGGATCTTTAGCTTTGATTTCTTCTTCGGCCATTTCATAAGTGTATCTTGTATTCACTTTGATGACTGACTTATAAAACTTGGCATTGTAAATTTCACCTGTTTTACTTGCTTCCATCTCAACGGTAAAAGCAAGGCGATTTGTATTCGCAACCAAACTACAAAGGTCTTCAGATAAAATCGGTGGTAACATTGGAACCACACGGTTTGCTAAATAAACTGATGTGGCTCTTTCATAAGCCTCTTTGTCCAGAGGTGAATCTTTTTCTACGTAATAAGAAACATCGGCAATATGAATCCATACACGAAGCTTATTCCCTTCGTCGACAAAACTAATGGCGTCATCAAAATCTTTCGCTGTAATTCCATCGATTGTGACTGCATATAAATCTCGCAGATCAGTTCTTGTATTCCAATCCGTAACAGTTTTTTCTGATACTTCTTCTGGAAAGTCCAAAGGAATAAAATCAGGATGCACCGGATCATAATTGTACTTCATTAAAATCCGTTGTAGGTCGCTATCTTCTTTTGTGTCCGATTCAAATCGAATAAAACTGACATCATAAAGATTGTCTTGTGGGAGTGCGCCTTCTTTAAATTTAACGATTAAAATATCATTCACATTTATCGAATCAAAGGTGTCTTTGAGAATGGATTTTACATGAAGTACACCTTCTTTGCCTTCACCAAGCATATCGAGGAAATTTCCAAAAACAAATTTATTGGTTTTCTCTCTGACTCGCATTCGGTAAAGAACACGACCACGTTTGACAATATTCGTGACTTCTGCTTCGAGCCTGTCTCTTTTGCCAACACCCAAAGGGATGACTTCTACTTTATCACCGGTGATGGCTGAATTGGTCATTGGCCCTGGAACAAAAATTTCGTTTTTGGAAGGGAGTGAGATAAAACCATCACCTCTACGGGATATGGAGATTCTGCCTGTTAGGCGAAAGGGATTTGCTACAGTTAAGTATTTTTTGTTAGGAATTAGTAATCCTTCGGCTTCTAACAAGTTGAGAAGTTGATCAATTAGAAATTCGATTTCTTTTCTAGGAACTTTTTCTTTTCGTTTGAAGGCTTTTACTTTCTTCGTTTTTGGGTCGGGTCGTTTGAATTCACTTGATTCGGTAAATTTTTTTTTGATCTCTTGTCTTGTGATGTCCTTTCCGGATTTTTGATCCAGAAATTCTATGATTTTTCTTTGTATTTTATAGGTATCCATAAATTCATTTGTGATCTACATAGGTCCCGCGGATGTAGTTGGGCAGGAGAGATAAATAGTCGTTTTTATTTGGTTCTGTTTTGAAGTATTGTTTCAAACTATACTGTAGTATAGACGAAAGATTTAAGTTTGTCGCCTCAATTTTTATCGCGGCATTAGGGTAAAACTTAGGCAAATTTCCAGTATAGTACCAATTGTTAGGTGTCCATTCTGAGGTTTTGATTTTGACTTCGATGGATTCAGGAGTCAGATCAAAAGATTCTGATAAACCTTTTTCGGATTTATACTTTGTATAGTATTTTCCTTGTTTCCCATCTAAACAGAGTAGGGAAGTTTTTGCGTCTACTTCCTTTCCTTTGATTCCTACTAAATATACTTCTAAACTATCTACTCCGAATACGGGAATTTCCCACAATTGGGAAAGATCTCTAGCGGTAGTCACTGTTATGCGAATACCCGTAAAAGAACCTGGACCATTTGCAACAATGATGAGATCCGGTTTATTGATTTTGGCTTTCTCTATACCCAATCGGATGTATTCAACTAGCATATAAGAAGATTCTTTAGGTGTAGTTTCTGTTTGTTCGGAAAGTATTTCCAAGTCTGTGTTTTCGGAATATTTAGAAACAAGGACTTGAATCCAATCTTGGGTTGTGTCGAAATATAAAATATTCATCGAACTTCCTCTTCCGACCATTTCAAAGTATAGGAACGAACTTCTATGGAATCCGAATCAATCGACAAATAGATGCGATTATTTTTTGGTAAATAAGGTTCTGCAAGTTGCCACCACTCAATGGCAGAGACACCTTCTTTTCCCCAAATTTCTTCAAATCCAAGCTCATCTAATTCTTCCAAAACTTTAATCCTGTATAAATCAAAATGATACAAACGAAAGTTAGGGGAATCATAAATATTATATAAAGAAAAAGTAGGTGAATTGATAGAACTTTCTGTCCCAAATCGACTAAACCATTCTCGGATAAAAGTAGTTTTGCCGGCGCCCATTTCACCCGAAATCAGTAAGATAGGAAATATCTTTTTCGCAAGGTATCGTTCTACCAATTGGTCCAAACTTAAAAAAACTGGATTCAGTTCCGATTCTCTAAGAGAGAGAAAACTGGCCTTCATTGATTAAAGAATTTCTCCACATCAAAAGAATCAAATTGATAGGCTGTTCTACAAAACTCACATGTAATTTCTATTTTTCCAAATTCATCGATGATGGAGTCAGCTTCCTGTTTACCAAGGGAAGCAATGATATCTGCTACCTTATGTCTGGAACAATCACATAAAAATTCTGGAGATTCGTTGCTGAGTACTTCCAATTCCGAACCTATTTCAGTTTGTAGAGAAGCCAACATTTCATTGATACTGAGTGCCCAAAAAGCTTCTCTTTTCACAAGAGGTTGGATTTTGGAAATCAGATACTTAAAACTTTCTTCGGGAGCATCAGGCAGTGCTTCAAAGAACAAACCTTTTGCGGAAAAATCATTTCCTGGAAAATCAAATGGAAAAACTTCCATTCCTACGATGGCCTTGATTTGTTCAGATTCAGTAAGATACTTGATAAAATTTACTTCAAAGGTATCTTCTACAAGGTTTGTATAAGATTGGTAAGTGTCTGAATCAAAGTCCCAACGAATTACTTTCATAATCCCTTGGCCTAAAATGAATTCATTTCGGATATCACCTTCTTCATGGCTTGCTGAATAAGCGACGGACTTCATTTTACCGTAGCGATCACTATAGGCTAAGGCTTGTTTGTTGGAATCATCTTTCCATTGAATGCTCACCTTTTGCTGGTTTTTTGTCATCTCTGCGAGAAACAACGCACCCATCATGGTTTTAGAAAGAAATACGGACATTTCTTTGTTTAGAGAATGAAGAAACATAGCTTCTTTGGCAGTTTCTGTCAAATCGACTAAAGTAAATCGATAGTGGTGGGTGTTGGATATACCTAAAATAACTTGGTCAGACATTATTTGATTGAAAGGGGTGTTTTCTGATTCAGTCTGTGTCACAAGATAGATTCTGCAATCGCAAAAAGGAAAAATATGATCTTTGGCGCCTGTTATTACCCCGAACAATGGAACCCTAAGGATTGGGATGAAGACCTAAAAATTATGAAAGAGATGGGTCTTTCGTCAGTAAGGCTCGCAGAATTCGCTTGGGGACTTATGGAACCAAAGGAAGGAAAGTTCGACTTTTCTTTGTTTGATGCGGTTTTAAAAAAAGTCCAAGACCACGGAATGACAGCCATTCTTGGCACACCAACAGCTACCTTTCCCCCTTGGTTGTACAAAAAATTTCCAGAAATTGTTCAGGTATCTAAAGAAGGGATCATTAGAGGGATTGGAACTAGACGCCAGGCTTGTTTTTCTTCCCCAGCTTATCAAAAAGCAACGGAACGAATCGTTACTGCAATGGCCAAACATTTTGGAAATCACCCAGCGGTTGTTGGATGGCAAATTGACAATGAACCAGGGCACGAAGGTTCAGACGTCGATTATTCTCCATTAGCGCTTAAAAATTTTCGTACTTGGTTAAAAACAAAATACAAGAATCTAGACTCGCTTAACAAACGTTGGGGGAATATTTTTTGGGGAGTGATCTACTCAGACTGGAATGAAATTCCGTTACCGGCGGCTCACGTCGCTAGTAATTTCAATCCTGCCATGATCCAAGACTATTACAGGTTCCAATCAGATGAACTGGTTTCTTACATTCATTTCCAAGCAGAGATATTACGTAAATATAGTAAAGGAAAACCTCTTACAACCAATCTATATCCATCTCCTTTTTTACCTGTGACAGACATGGCAGAATTATTTTCCAAATTGGACTATGTGTCTTGGGACAACTATCCTGTCTGGGGGAACCAACAAGAACCATACCCTCATCCTTTGGTCACGGCCACTCAGCAGTATTCACGAGGATTAAAAAACAAACCGTACACTGTCATGGAACAATTCTCAGGTGTGCAGGGCCATGATACTTTAGGTTATCTTCCACCACCGGGGCAAATTGGTTTATGGCTTACACAAGCCATTGTGAATGGTGCGAATCAAATCTATTTCTTTCGTTATCGTACTGCCCGTTTTGGTCAGGAACAACTTTGTTATGGAATTTTGGATCACGGAAAACGAAAAACACACAAATACTTTGAGTTAAAAAAGACTATTGAAGATATCAATGAGTTTGCATCAGATATTGCTGATTCACCTTACAAAGCTGAAGTGGCAATTTTACACGATATTGAAAATTCACGTAATTACAAACACCAACCTTTGAGTGATGCTTTAAAATTTTCACCGGTTCCCTTTGCCCAAGTCGGATACGATATTGAACTTGCTACTTGGTTTGCAGGGACCAATGTTTTAAATGTAAACGCTCATTCTCTTCCCATTAGTGCAGAAAACGATTGGTCAAAGTATAAAGTATTAACATTGCCACTGTATACAATGTTCGATCCATCGATTGTAGAAAAATTAAAAACTTACGTAGCAAATGGAGGAACTTTGGTTCTTGGTTATCGGGCGGGAATTAAAGACAAAGACCATTGGATGGTAGAAGAGCCAGTTCCGGGAGTTTTTGGAGAAATGACTGGAGTAGAGGTGTTTCAGTTTGAAGCACCAGCAACTGACAAAGTGGGAATTCGAATGGGAATTTTACCTCTCAAAGGATCCAAGTTCTGTGAAATTTTGGAGCCAACAACTGCCAAAGTCGTAGCGAGATACAATGATTCAAAAAAGTTTTATTCCGGTAAAGCTGCGATCACTGTGAATTCTTTTGGTAAAGGTAAGGTTTATTATGTGGGAACCTCTCTCACACCAGAAAGTTTTATTTTATTATATAGAAAGATATTGAAGGGAGCAGGGGTTCCCTTTGGTTTTCTTGGTGCGACAATTGAACGTCATTACCGAGAAGGAAAACAATTCAATTATGAAATTACAATGAACCACTCTAACCGATATAAGTTGGCGGGACTTTCGATTTTAAAGCCGTTTGGTTACAAACTCAAAAGAATTCCCAAATAAAACTTTGGTATTTTAAAATAGAAGATGAGAATACAAGATTTTAAATCAATCAATCGGATTTTAAACGAAACATCCGGAAAAAATAAACCAGGTGAAATTTATGTGGATAATCTACATACACCTTACATTCAGTTTCCTGACCGATTTGTTATCCCAGGTACTTCTGTCACACAACCCGAGTTTGGTGATATCAAAGATTTTGTTCAAACTGTTTTAAAGTATATTCCAGAAGCCATAGAAGGAACTTGTTTATTACCCGAACCAAGACCCAAACGAGAAACAGGAAAATTGTTTTTTGTTCGGCCTATGTTATTTGGATCTTCCCGTTTTTTATATGTGTTTTCTGTGGATATGTTGTACTTGGGTGGGGCAAAGTCGGAAGAAATCAAAAAACCTGGCTCACAAAATATGACTCCATCCATTATCACGGATCGGTTGTACTTTCAAACCAAAATCATTCACCTTCATTCTACGAAAGAAGACGGGGAAGACATTACTGACTTTGAAGCAAAACGATTTCAGGGTGGAATATTTCGTGTTGAATCGGAAAAGGATGATAACAAACCAATCCGAAGGTTTTCAGAAATTTTTGATGAAATTGATTTTTCGGAAACGGAATCGAAAATCCGAGAAGAATTAGGAATTAGCTCTGAAGTTTGGAAATTAGGAAGAATTTATAGTCCGATTGGAATTGATTATTTGTCGTTATCACTTCGGTTTTTAATTCCTAGTTTGCCAAAAACCATCCAACAATTTCGAAATTTTTATCCCATTCTTACTGAAACAGAGTTAGGAATTCCAGACGAAACGTTAAAAAAATATCATGAATATCTATCTTCTTTTGAAGTGGAACGGACGCAGTCGAAGTCCGGAAATATTTTATGGAAAGTCATTCAAAAATCATCCGATAATTAAAAAGCAGGTAGTATGGGAATCTCTTCACCAACCATTAATTTCCCCGTAGATGAAACCATCAAGCGGATCGAATATGTAAAAGCAAATGCGATGGGAATCATCCATGAAGCTAAAAAAATCCAACGTGAGGTTTCCGCAATTCGATCGGAAACAGATGCTGATGAAAAGGAACGAATTGACGCCGCCGATGGAAAGTTAGGTGATATTTTGATTCGTTTTTTACAAAAGTCATTTCCTAAAGATGGAATTATCTGCGAAGATAAACCTACCATAGACGGTGGTGATTTTAAATGGGTTCTAGATCCTGTGGATGGTTCCATGAATTTTGTTCGAGGCCTTCCTTTGTATGCGATTTCCTTTGGACTCGAACATAGAGAAACTCCCGTTGGTGGTGTTGTGATTGTCCCTCCACAGGAGTCAGTTTATTCTGCAGTGCTTGGTGAAGGTGCTTATAAAAATGGAGAACCCATTGTTACCTCCAGAATTTCGGAACTAAACCGAGCCATTTTTTCTCCCAATCTTCCCACAAAACGCGCTCATATGATCCAAGAAATCATGGCTGATTTATCAGGGTTTTTAACTTATGCTAGGTCATTTCGTCGCACTGGTTCCTTTGTTTTAGATGCATGTTTCATTGCGGAAGGTGTGATGGATGCCATTTGGGAAAAAACTGTAAAACATTGGGATGTTTCTGCCATTTCTGTCATTTTAACAGAAGCAGGTGGGAAATTGACTGACTTAAATGGTGTCCATTACTATACCGGACTTCCGGAGTTAGTGGCTTCTAACGGAGTTTTACATTCGGAAATTTTAAATTTATTGAAGACAGTTCGTTCGACAGTCAGTCGAAATTAATAGAGAGGAACGATTAGAATCGTTCTACTTTTTTAGTTTACGATTTGCTTTTGCGATCCATACTAGATACAAAATACAATTACACTTGAATCCATCAGGAGACCGATCATGGAACATAAACTCCCAGAACTTCCTTATGCAAAGGATGCACTTCTTCCGCACATTTCACCTGAAACTTTAGAGTTTCATTATGGAAAACACCACCAAACTTACGTTACAAACCTCAACAACCTTATCAAAGGAACTGAGTTTGAAAATGCTACACTTGAAGAAATTGTAAAAAAGTCTTCCGGCGGAATTTTTAATAACGCAGCTCAAATTTGGAATCACACTTTCTACTGGCATTCTCTTTCTCCAAAAGGTGGCGGAGCTCCTACCGGTGCAGTTGCCGATTTAATCACAAAATCTTTTGGTTCTTTCGATGCTTTTAAAGAAAAGTTCTCTCAATCTGCGATCACAAACTTTGGATCTGGTTGGACTTGGCTTGTGAAAAAAGGTGACGGTGTCGAAATCGTAAACACTAGCAATGCAGGAAGCCCTTTGAAAGATGGACTCCAATCATTGTTAACCATTGATGTTTGGGAACACGCATATTATATTGATTTCCGCAATGCTCGTCCGAAATACGTAGAAGCATTCTGGAATTTAGTAAACTGGGACTTTGCAAACCAAAACTTAAAATAAGAACGGATCTAAGAATCCCACGTAGAAAGGCAGGTTCCGGAATCCGGCACCTGCCTTTTTTATTTCATAAAAAGATTCAAAATGAATCTTGGTACCTAATACAGAGTTTTTATGAGCCAAACACTTCCGAAAATCAAGATCCCTAAAAAACCAAATTATACTTCTCTTACCTTGCCGGAAGGAATCGAGTTTTGGGAATTATTTCGGGTCATTGAAGCGAAATATGAGAATTGTTTCCTTCTCGAATCGGCAGGAGATAACCAATACGATTCACGTTACTCTGTGATAGGATTCGAGCCATCTCATTTGATCGTAGGAGAGCCTGGGGTTTTAGAAATTGACGGAAAAAAATATTCTGTTGAGAATCCCTATTTTGCACTTCGGGAACTCACCGATTACAATTCACTAAGCATTAGTTATGCGGGAGGATTTGTAGGATACCTTGGTTATCAAAGTATGCAATTTTTTGAACCAAAATTGAAACTCGAACCACATCCTGATTTTCCTGCGATGATTTTTGGTTTGTATCTGGATGGACTCATTTATGACAAATTCACTGGCGAACTTATTTATTTTGATAATGGAACCAACCGTACCCAAGAAGTGAACCAAATCTTAAAGGATGTAAGTAAGGAAAAATCACAAAAGCCAAAAGCAGAGGTTTCTTTATTACAGGCTGGCTTATCTAAAGAGGTCCACCGACAAATGGTGGAAGAAGCTTTAGAGGAAGTAAAAGCAGGTAATACATTTCAATGCCAAATTGGGTTTGAAGAAATTTACACTGTGGATGGGAACCCATTAGCGATTTATGAAACGTTAAGGGAAATCAATCCTTCTCCTCATATGTATTATGTAAAATTTGGAAGCCGAGCTATTTTAGGTGCCAGTCCTGAATTACTCTTTCGATTGCGGCAAGGGGAAATGGAATCTTTTCCATTGGCTGGAACCACCAAACGAGGCGCAGATGCCAAAGAAGACACTCTCCTGGCTCGCAAACTTTTAACCGATCCAAAAGAAATTGCAGAACACAATATGCTGATTGATCTCCACCGCAATGATGTGGGACGAGTGGCAAAATTTGGAACTGTAAAGGTTCGTAGGCGTTTTGATGTAAAACGGTTTTCTCATGTGCAACATATCTCAAGCGAAGTGGTTGGAATTTTGTCTTCTAAAGAAGATATGTTTTCAGGACTTGCCTCTTCGTTTCCTGCAGGAACTCTTTCTGGTGCGCCAAAAATTGAATCGATGAAAATCATTGAACGAATTGAAAAATCCCCGCGAGGTCCTTATGGCGGTGCCGTGGGAAGTTTTGGATTAAATGGTGATTGTACCTTTGCCATTCCCATCCGTAGTTTTTTTGTGAATGGAAACAAAGGTTTTGTTCGTGCCTCTGGTGGGATCGTTTTTGATTCTAAACCGGAAGATGAATACCAAGAAATTATTAATAAAATGGCATCAGTTAGAAAAGCTTTAGATTTGCATAAAGCTCCTTAGTTACTAACGAACAAAAATACAATACAAAGTAACCGAAAAACAACAAATGGAGAAACCAAAATGAAAGTCCTCATCTTAGATAATTATGATTCTTTTACATTCAATCTTTACCAAATTGTTGGAGAAATTTTAGAAGAAAGTGAAAAACCATTTCAATTGGATGTGATTCGAAATGATGAAAAACCTTTTGAAGTGATTAAATCAGCTAACTACGATAAGATTATTATATCTCCAGGTCCCGGCCATCCAGCAGATCCAGCCTATTTTGGAGTAAGTGCCGATATTCTAAAAGAGTTGGGAAAAACTACACCTGTTCTTGGTATTTGTTTAGGAATGCAAGGTATGGCTACGGTGTTTGGTGGAGAAGTGGTACGCGCCAGTGTAGCCATGCATGGAAAACTTTCTCCAATTGAACATGATGGAAAAGGCGTTTTTTCTGGTTTAACGCAAGGGATTGAGATTATGCGTTACCATTCATTAGTCGCAAAAGAAACGTCTCTTCCTAAAGATTTAGAGGTCACTGCACGAGTTTCCGCGGGAGAAGGGAAGGGAGAAATTATGGGTCTTCGGCACAAAACATTAAAAATTGAAGGGGTTCAATTCCACCCTGAATCTTTTGGGTCAGAAGAGGGAAAGGATTTACTTAGGAACTTCATTCATTCGAAATAAAGTCCATTGGTGATTTCTTCTGATTTCAACTATAAATTTTAGAACTGCTCTTGGCCCTTAATTTGCTTTTACTTTAAATCCTTTAACATGGCATCCTCCCAGGCGGCAAAAAAATCAAAATCATTGCTTGCTTTTTGAGAATCATCTCCACCAAACAAAGAAAAACGTTTCCGTTTGGTTTCGTTGTAAGTGGTAATTGTGTTGATTTGACTTTGCCCTATTTTTTTAAATGTAACATGAATTTGAGATCCACCTCGGCCTTGTGTTCCCTGTATGAGTAAGGTAAAAAACTCGTTAAAGTATTCATCCATATTACCTGGGATAAAAAAGTTTACAAACCCTTGAGGGATGACATAGAAAAAATTCCCATTAATTTCCTTTTTTCCAATTCGTACAAATTGTCCGTCAAGTGTATCCGTTTGTTTATCGAAAGTAGTTTTTAATTTGTATTCCAAGTTTTGAATTTTAGCAGTGATTCCGAAAGATTTGATTTCAATGTCTCCCAAAAAACGAATTTCTTTTGGAGATAAAAAATAATCTTTTGGTGGGTTCACAGGAAAATGAAACTGAATGGTCTTCCCCTGGTTAGTCACTTTTAATTTGTGAGTTGGATTAGCCTTATCCCAAATCTCAATATTCAGTTTAGTTTTTTCTAATCTTGAACCAGTTCGTTTATAGAAACCAGGGAATTTTGCTTTTGTATCTTCATTGATGGTGAACTCTAGTGTATGCCATTCTGCATTTTCTGTCACATGGCACTGCATCGCAGAACATAAAAATTGTAAGTTTTCGGAAGTAGATTTTAGAGATTGATAGGCGTTGTGATCATTGATTGCTAAAACAAAATCATGGAACCAATTGAAAAAATCTCTAGGTTGGTATCCTTTAAGTTTATGGATGATTTTTCTATCGACAGCATAAATTTCCCTTTCGTCCCATAGTTTTGGTGTAAACGTAACTTTAGCCAGATAATCATATTTAGCTGGCTCTGGTTCATTCCAATGAAGGTCCCAGTTTTGTTGGTTATCCAAAGTTCCATAGAGGGAGAGGAAAGGATATCCTTCTGGTGTTTTTAGTAATTGAGATTCGTTTTCTTCGCTTAGGCTACCCGCAAGAGCAGCAAAAAATATTTCGTTTTTGGAAGTAGATTTAATGGAACGCTGTAAGTGGTTGTAACCTTTCCAGAACTGGTAAAAGTTTTCATTTTTTTGAAAACAATTAGTGAAAGAAATTATTACCAAAATGCCAATTAAATATTTTTCTATGTTAAAGTTCTTTTTTGAGAATGCCATATATTTCTTCAATAAGATCATCATTCATTTGTTCCTGATAGGATGATGAAATCAATTTGCCTGATTTATTAAATATTCGTAAATACGATTCACCTTTCTTTAGACCATCTGTTAAATGTCCCTTCCGGTCTAAAAGTATGTTTTCGTATTGTTTTGTTTTTGATTCTTCTAAATAATCTTCAACTAGTTTGTTAGTTTCGCGAAAATCTAAATAGAGAAGAAATTGAACTTTTGAACTATCTTTCCAAAGCAAATTTTGCATTTTCCAATATAGCTTTCGGCCAAGTTTTCTACAAAGTTCAAGGTCACGAAGGAAGCAGCCCATTAATACTATAGGTTTTCCTTTCACTGAGGTGTCAGAATACGATTGCCCATATTGGTCCTTCATCTGAAACTGTGGCATGGGCTCTGCACTCCATTTTTCATTCGATACAAACAGCAACGCCAAAACAAAAAGAACCAACCGATACACCGTTTTCAATGTATTCATAAATTCATTAACGGCAAGTTCAAAATATTTGTTCGTTGTGATTCCATTTTTTTTTATCCTTGGGTGTTCTAGTTTCGCAAGTAAAATCAAGTTGATAGATTCCTCAGCATCCTTAGCTTTTTTTGAGGTGGATGAAGCAGAATGGAGAAATATTTTTCCAGAAGAAATATCTAATCTAAAGGTAAATACAAAAAATTTTGGGGTTTTACCAAACCTATTAAAATCCATCCAATACAAAAGAGGTGTACTTGCTTATGAAGATTGGGATGTTTTAGTGCCTGAATCTTATCTTCCTGAAATTCAAAAGTTTGCAGAAAAGATAGGAACAAATCAAGAATCCAAAGTTTATCTATGTATTTATAAGTTAGATGATATTCTCTCTCCTAATGTAAAAATTTTGAAAACTAGTTTCTATATTTTAGGAACAGAAGAAGGATTAGTATTATTGTTTCATGAAATCAATACAAACATAAGTTTTCAAACACAGTATTCATTTGAAGATTGGGTGATTTTTCATCCGACAATAATTAAACCGATTTATAGACCTGAACTTTGGTTAAGAGACAAACAAAATACAAGTATATATAAAAACAGTTCGTTATCAAAAAATGGTATTTATGGAAATGTAGTGTTGTATCACGTTCCAGAATTAATGCCTAATCCGCCACTTTTTAGATATCCAAAAGAAGAGGAAACCACTGTTCCCACCGAGCAGTGGAAATCTGTTCCAGAAAAATTAAAAACCTTAGAAGAAATGAGAAAAAATCATCTCATTACCGATGAAGAATATAAACGGAAAAAAACAGAGCTTTTAAAAGAGTTTTAAATTCCATCTCCGTGTATAAACTCTTGGATGAATCGATCGTCTTCCGGTGCATCTGTCGAAGATTTTTCTAGAAGTTGTTGTTTCTCATATAATTTGTTTATGAGTTGTTGTTGTGTTTCCACCTTTTCAAGTAAAACAGAAAATACTTTTGCAATTGGATCTGGCATTTGATTGTGTTCCAACATTTGTTCTACACTGTCCGAAGCTATGTCACCAGCTTTGACAACCTTTCCTGGAATACCAACAACAGTACAACCTGCTGGTACATTTCTCATAACAACAGAGCCTGCACCAACACGTACATGATCTTCCACAGTAATGTTACCTAGGACTTTTGCTCCTGCTCCAATGACGACATTTTTTCCAATGGTTGGGTGACGTTTACCAGATTCCTTTCCCGTCCCTCCGAGTGTCACACCTTGGAAAATTAAAGATCCACTTCCGACAATGGCTGTTTCTCCGATCACAACTCCAGAGCCATGGTCGATAAAAACACCAGCAGCAATTTGGGCACCTGGATGGATATCGATCCCAGTTAAGAAACGACTAATATAATTTACAAGTCTAGGAATGATAGGCAATCGGAGTTTATAAAGTAAATGTGCAAATTTATGCAACCAAAGCGCATGGAGACCCGGGTAACAAAGAACAATTTCCAAATAGGATTTCGCCGCAGGGTCAAATTTTTTGATTATTTTTATATTTTCAAACATTGATTAGTTGGTTTTAGAATTACTGATTAGACTAGTCAACTTATCCGGGAGTTAGGAAAGATTTAATAGAGATTGGAGTTGTGGGTAAGAACAAAAAATTCACTTGTTCAATGGATTCTCAAGTCCTGAATTGAGGAAGAAATTTTTCTTTTTTATAGAATCCAGAAAACCCAGACAACTTTGCCAATTTGATAGGAAATGACACAGTTTTTCCAAATGCACTGCGACCAAGTTTCTCTGAATGTAGTTCAGATTCACATGAACCTTTCGATTTTCTGATACTGTTTGTGATTCTAATTGATTCTCTAGTTAGGTTCTATATCCTTTCGAATAGAAATAAATTTCTAGGTTGTTCCGACTTTGGAATCAAAAAAAACAATACACATTCTCCTATTTATATTAACTTTTTTTACATTAACGTTTTCCGATATATTTCTTAATCCGCAGATCCCTCAAACATTAGAGAATTATAAACTTATGTTTTTTGAGAACTGGCCTTATTCCTCTGCACTTTTGTTCATCTTATTTGCACATGAAATGGGACATTACCTTCCGGCAAGATATTATGGAGTCAAAGCCACATGGCCATATTTTATTCCATTACCAGTTGGACCAATTGGTACTATGGGAGCTGTCATCCAAATCAAACAACAGATTCCAGATAAAAAAGTTTTATTCGACATTGGAATTGGAGGGCCTACTGCAAGTTTGGTACTCTCTATGATTGTTTGGTTAGTAGGAATCAGTCTTTCAAAAGTAATCGAAATCCCACCTGACTTCGATAGATCTGGATTTTTATTTTTTGGAGATAGTTTGTTCACATATTTTACAACGCAATGGATATTAGGTCCCGTTGATCTTTCTACGATGGACATCCAAGCGCACCCACTTGCCAAAGCTGGGTGGGTAGGACTTTTAATCACTGCCGTAAATCTTTTGCCATTCGGTCAATTAGATGGGGGACATGTCATATACGCTATGTTTGGTGAGGATTATAGAAAATGGATCCACCGTTTGTTTATATTTTTTCTTATTTTTGCATTGGTTCATTTTACATGGTTACTTTGGGGATTTATCATTTATTTTGTAGTGAAAGTGGAACATCCGTTCATTCGAGATTCTGAGTCAGGAATAGGAAAAATTCGTTTCTATTTTGGTGTTACGATGTTAGTAACATTCCTAATTATTTTTGTTCCAAAACCAATTATATTAGGATCAGAGTTTAATGATTCTTCGTTACTAAACGATATTTTTCGTCTGATGACTCATAACATTGGATTGGATTTATGATTCGTATTTTATTTTTATTTTTTTCACTTTTTCTTTCGTTAGCATTGTTCGCACAAGAGAGCAAAGAATACAAACTCACTGATAAGGCTTATGGTCTTGCTTGGGATGGAGTCAATTTTTGGTATATCGACACCAATCGTCGTGCTATTATTAAGATCAATGAAATTGGTGAACAAGAAATTTTTAACTTAGGTCTTGCAAACTTACGTGGAATTAGTTTTGATTCTCGCGAAGGAAAACTACTTGTTGTCGCTCCTAAACATATTTTAAAGTTAGATCCCAATTCCGGTGGTATCACTGACAAAATTCAAATTCCTCTTTCGAATGTAGCAGGAATTGCAAGTGTTGGAAATTATTATTATATTTTGGATTTGGATTCTGGCAAGGTCCAAATTTATGATCAATCTTCATCATTATTGATTGGTGGATTTTTTACTGATCGAACAAGACCACGTGACATTTGTTATGGTAGAGATTCTTTATGGATTTCAGATTCGGCTGATAATAGTATTTATCGATACGATACTAAATCTGGAAAAATTACAGGTTCAATTAAAACAAATTTGCGTTCTATTCGCGGTGTTCTGCTCAGTGGATCAAAATTGTGGGTAGTGGATCGAGAAAATAAGGAAATAAAAAATATTCCCTTCATAGAAACCGAACGTTTCATTGCATCTGGTGAAGAAGAATACAATTTAGAAGTATCTTTGAAATTCAAGTTGGATTCTGTATCTTTATCTAAAGCACAAATTGCAATCCTCCACCCACCATCAAACGAACAACAAAGAATTCGCGGAGTTAAATTTACTGATGCAAGTTATCAACCTTCGTTTATACAAAGAAATCGAGTTCACTTAAAAAAGTTATCCATAGAAGATTTACCTGGTGAACAAACTGTAAAATATAAATTCTCCTCTAAAAACCAATTTATCAAATATTATGTTACTGATGAATATTTAGATAAGGAAGCCGTTTATCCCGGTGATGTTACTTCATATTACGAAAAAACCAATGAAGAGGTAAAACTTTTACCTCGGGATTATTTGGATGCAATTTACCAAGCTCGTCAAACAAGCATTAGTATTAATGATTTTAAAGAAAAAATGAAAGCAATTGGAGTTCCTATACAGCCGTTTCGAATGATTCGATTTGAAAAAGGAAAGGCAAAGTCCATTCAGGATTCACTTTCCATTTTTCTATTAAGTTATGGCTGGATTCCAATTGGGGATTTAGGATTAGGAAGTAACACTGACAAACGATATTTTGAAAAAAAAGAGTCAGACTTAATTTTATTCCAAAGTTTGAATTCCAAATCTTCCGTTTCTCCTGTATACTTTCGTAAAGATGTTAATTCGGAATGGGAAAATTTACCTGCAGAAATTACTTATAAGATTAAGTAAATTTTCAATTCTCTTTCTATTTTTTTGTTCCCCACTGAGTCAAAAGTTTGATTCACTTTTGGTTGATAGAACAATAGAAAGAGAAAGCAAATTTCGAGATTTAGTTGAATCTACTTGGATCCAATTTCCTAAACTGGGTTTGTATTGTGAGAAGGAAATTTCCTACCACAAAATCTTTTGTAAGATCCAGACTGTTTTGAGTTTTCGAAAGTTTTCTGAATATTTAGATATCTCAATTTTTGAATCCGGCCCACATACAAAATACTATTTAGAATTAAACTCAAACAGTGATTTTGGACATTACCATCCTGAATTTCCGGTAAAACTTCGTGAATTTCTTCTTCCGGCAAAAAATAACAAATCTTTGTATACACTCACTTTACCCATTTATGAAAGTTTGATTCAAAGTACTGCTCGTGATTTTTTTATAGTTTATCAGAAATTAGATTCAAATCCTAGGTTTTTTAGAAAAGAAGCGGATCGTTATTTATTGTTAGTTGCTGAAAATCGATTGGATCCGTATTATTTGGATCGATTTATTTTATTTTTATATCCGGCCTTTACTGACAACGAAGACCCCGAAGAGTCATCGAGATTTGTTTATAGAAAAGGTGATGAAACAATCGATGCACAAATCGTAAAGGAATTAGTTGGGTTTTGGATTCGGCGCAAGGTAGATGGTACGGATACAGATTTTATTTTAGGATTAGTTGATTTGTTGAAGTTGTACGATTCGGAATTTTATCAAAGCCGAACCGCACCAATTACCAATTCACGTTGACTACTCTAAAATATCTTTTACTGCATCAATCACATCTTTTTCATCTGACTTTGTCATTCCCGCAAAAAGCGGTAGGGAAATCGATCTATCATACATTTGGCATGCATTTGGATATTCTCTGCGATTGTATTGGAATGTCTTTTTATAATAAGGATGTTCGAAGATGGGAATAAAATGAAGGCTTGTACCAATATTTCTTTCCTTCAATTCTTCTACTAAACTATCTCTACCTACTTTCGCAATTTTTGGATCAACTTCAATTCTGTAAAGATGCCAACTATGAATTCCATTGGAATCTTTTTTGGGAAGTTTGATTCCTTTTAACGAACTAAATTCTTCGTTATAATGTTTTGCAATTTCTGTTCTACGTTCCCAAAATCCATGTGATTCTTTTAGTTGCACAACACCTAATGCAGCAGCTATGTCGGTCATGTTATATTTGTAACCTGCATCAACTACTTCATAGTACCAACCTGGTCTATTAAAGGCATCTCGATTGATTCCATGCAGTCGCATTTTTCGAATTCGTTCTGCGGCATTTTTATGAGAAGTAGTAACCATACCACCTTCTCCTGTTGTGATTCCTTTTGTGGCATAAAAACTAAAAACGGTAAAATCGCCCCAAGTTCCTATCATCTTATCTTTGTGAACTGCTGGGAAGGCATGGGCAGCATCTTCAATTACAGAAAGATTAAATTCTTTAGCCACCTCGATAAGACCTTCCATATCACAAGTATAACCAGCTAAGTGTACGGGCATGATAGCTTTGATTTGTTTACCCGTTTTTTTGCTTTTCAGTTCTTTACCGTTCCACTTGCATTTTGATTCGATTGTGTCTCGCAATGTTTCTGGAGTCATCAGATTGTGGACGGGATCCACGTCTGTGAGAATTGGTTCGGCCCCGAAATAGCAGATCACCTCCGCCGTTGCTGTGAAAGTAGTGGAACTAGTAATTGCAGCATCTGCCGATGTAAGGCCAATTGCTTCTAAGGCTAAATGTAAGCCGGCGGTGGCAGAGTTGACTGCGATGGTTTCTTTACTGCCAACAAAGTCACCAAACTCCATCTCAAATTGTTTGACTTTGGGGCCGGAAGTGACCCATCCCGATCTTAGGACTTGAGCAACTTCTTCAATCGCATCCTCGGAAATTGACGGAAGAGCAAATGGCAGGAAGGTTTTGCGAGATGTGAGCATATTCATTTATACGACATAATTCGGAAAAAATTTCCAGTCTTTTCCGCCCCCAAACAACCTATCGACGGGATTTTTGAAAGCTAAATAGGGATTTTCACCCAAGCTTTAAAAATCTACTTGTAGGCACTTAGGAAACTTCGCATTCTTTCCTGGAACATGGAAGTTCCTTTTTCTGAGATTTTAAATCGTATCGCTGTCATTGACCGTGACATTGCAGAGCTCAATCGTTTGAAGAGTCGTCTGCCAGCTGACAGACCGTACTCGCCCACCATCCAGCTTACTTTTGATAAACAAATCAATACTCTTTTAAACGAGCGAGTTTCGTTAATGGAGCTCCCGATTCTCCATCCGCCGCTTTGGTTGCTCTCCAAAGATGGATTAGAGACTACGGATGAACCATCAATTCTAAAAGAGAGAAAATCTTTACTTGCTGGCGACTTGTCGGTGGCACACCCGAATGAACAGGACGTCATCAACTTCATTCGAGAGATTCCAAAAACAGAAGTTCATTTACATCTTGAAGCTTGTGTGAATAAGGAAACTTTAAAGTTCCTTTATAAAAAGAATGGTATCGAAGTAACTGATCAAGAATTTGAAGATAAATATAATTTCAAAGATTTAAACGGATTCATTCAGGTATTTTTCTTTGTGCAAGGTTCGGTTAAAGAAACTTCCGATCTTGGATACTTTATCGATAGCTTAGCAGATTATCTACGTTCCAATAACATTGTTTATTGTGAGGCATTTTTTGCTCCTTCTAAGTTCATTCAAAACGGATTAGATTTTGATGAAATGGTCGAAGTGATGGTAAATCGAATTCGCCAGATAGAAGTCAAAGATGGAATCACCATTAGGTTGTTAGTTGACGTTTCTCGTTCCTTTGGTCCAGAAAATGCGATGAACAATCTCAAACGAGTGTTGGGATTAAAACATAAAGAAGTCATTGGAATTGGACTTGGTGGTGCTGAACTTATGGGCCCAGCTAAGGATTATTCTGAAGTATTCAAAGTAGCACGTGAATCAGGTTTACGATGTGTCGCTCACTCAGGTGAAGATGATGGACCATGGGCTATCTGGGATGCAGTAAATCTTTGTAAGGCAGAAAGGATAGGACACGGAACTTCTGCCATTCAAGATCCAGAACTTGTTCGCTATATGAAAGAAAACAAAATTCCAATAGAGATTTGTGTTACTTCCAATGTATTTACTGGAAAATATGTCCGTAAGGAACAAAACCATCCTGTGCGTTATTATTACGACCAAGGTTTGATGTTGTGTATCAATACAGATGATCCTGATATCTTTAATGTGAATCTTACCTATGAGTTTTTTAAACTATATCGCTTTTTAGATTTTTCTATCGATGAAATTATTGATTTGGTAAGACAAGGTGTACTTTGTACTTTCCATCCTGAAAAAGAATCTCTCTGGAAATCAATGGAAGAAAAAATAGATCAGATTAAATTGAAATACAATTTGGTGTCTGAAAAACAAGTAACAACTGTTTAGCTGTAGTTTGATATTTATTTCTTTTATTTCAGAGTTATCAATTTATTTAGATTTCACTCGTTGTCGAATTCAAACGGTATATCATTTGACGTTTTTCTGATATAGTCTTCATTTATGAGTTTTTGGTTATTGTATCTTTTGAAATAGAATTTGTTACCAATAATTTTAGTAAACTGTTCAACTGATATAGAAGTATCTTCCGTTTTTTCATCAAGAATAGGATCGTGAAATTCACATTTGTATGCTTTGTAGGTGCATAAATCTATCCATTCAATGCACTCCACAAAATAAAATTTTGGATACTCTCTAAAAGTATAAATTTTGTTTTTAGTATAAACGATTTTAACATCTACGACATTAAACTTTCCGGGAATTGGATAAGAATACTCAAATACACCTAAAAGGTTTTTTTGACAATCAAGTTTGGTAGTATCTTTATTTAGATTGATCGCATTACTTTCGAATGGCAAAGATAGGGTTAAAAAAATGATAAAAAAAATCGAAATCCGAGTTTTATTCATTTTTGGTAACATTCTCCAAAGAAAAAAAATTAATCACAAAATTAAATGTAAGTTATACTCTCGAGAAATGAGATAATTGAAGGCATATTCAACTGACTCAGGAATCAAAATTTCAGACTGAAAACCTAATTTGGGATACAAAATGATTCTTTGTAAATCGCCTACGATTTCGTTTATAATCATAAGACAAAAATTAAATCTGCTTTATTAAGATCATCTTTTTGAGTTAAAAAATCCCAAATAATGGAAGCAGATTCTAAATCTTTATTTGATATTTTTCTATGAGAAAGTAAAAACAAATTCTAATTAACTTACAGCTTCTTTCAACGTTGCAATGTCAATTTTTCTCATTTTTAACATGGCTTGCGTGGCACGTTCTGCTTTGATTGGATCTTTATGCGAAATGAGTTGTAAAAGAATTTTCGGGGTCACTTGCCAATACATTCCGAACTTGTCTTGAAGCCAACCACACATACTTTCTGTACCACCATCTGCTAATAAAGCATTCCAATAATAATCCACTTCTTTTTGAGTTTCTACACTGATCATAAAGGAAACTCCCCAAGTGAATTTGAATTCGGTGCCCCCATTGTAGGCAGTAAATTTTTGGCCGTTTAAAATGAACTCACCTTGCATGGAATTTGCAGTTATGATTTTTGACTTTTTAAAAACCGATGCATAGAACTTTGCCACTTCTTCAATATCTGCATTGAACATAAGAAAAGGTGTGATGCTGTGAATAGGATTGGCCCGGTAATCTAATTTTTTCAAATTAGATTTTGTTTTGGTTCCACTGGTTTTCTTCTTCTTCTTTGGTGCTGCCATATAGATCCTCTTTTATCATTTAGTCTGATTCGGTTAGTTTATCATTTTTTGAACTGGTCCATTGAAAACAGAGTTATCGGAATGGATATTGAGGATCTTTCAACTATTAAATATAGAACGCAGAAGAAAACTGAGATTCTATCGCTTGGGTACTGCCAGATCGAAGCATAAACCTATCGAACAAATTCTCAATTTTCAGAATTTTGGTTCTCCGATCAAAAACCAGGCATTACAAATTTTTTGGTTTAATATTTCATAAATGGCTAATACTTCAATCGTGCCTTTTCCTTCAGGAAAATTCCTGGTAACCAATTCATGGTCTACAATTTTACCATTAAAGGAAGTTCTAGAAATTAATTTTGCAAAAAGGTCTGGTTCCTGAAAGCGACTTAAATGCCTATCTTTGATCTCTTTGATTCCTTCGGCCACCAATGTATTCGGATGTAAAAATATATTTGCGTTTTGATCCCAACAATCTAAAAATAAATCAATATCTTTTTGATTGTAAGCTTTTAGTTGTTTATCGATTAATTTTAACTTTGTTTCTTCATTCATAATTGATTTCTATAACAAGTAATATTAGAAAACCAGGCATAGTATTATATATAAAGTTTATTTAGTGCTTAAATACTGAGTTAACAACTATAACATAAGGTAGAGCTATTGTTTCCCTGAAAATGGAATAAAGGTCACGTATTTCAATGTATCTGGCGTAAGATGATTTGATATTATTGAATCCTGCTCTTTTTACTAGATAACTTGCTCTAGGAAGATGATAATACTGCGAAATGATGAGAATTGGTTCCGATTCATGCGATTTCAAGATTTCTTTTAAATTATCGGCGGATTTTTCCGTAGTGTAACCTAGGTTGTCTTCGATGATATGGTCTACTGCAATTCCTTGATTCATTAAATAATTTTTCATTACTTTTGCTTCATCAAATCCTTCTTTTCCCAATCCCCCAGAGACAATTATTTTTTGAATCAAATCTTCCTTATAAAGAGTAACTACCCTGTCTAATCTTGATCGCAATCTTTCTGATGGAGATCCATCTATTTCAACTTTGTTTCCCAGAACTAGGGCTACATTGGATTTCAGTTCTTTTTCCTCTACGAGTCCCGTTGAGACTATATAACTTGAAGCAATGAGTAGGTAGGTAAAAGATAATTTGATTAGGATATAGAATATTTTTCTCATTTGAGTTTTAAAAACAAAGGTCCAAGAATTTCAAAAGATATTTTTGTTTAGGATTTTTTCTTAAACTATCATTTCGATTGAGTTTTTTTCTCTAAAATGGCACCCAATGTTATAGAAAAAAACAGTATTGAAAGATAACGAAATCCGATTTGGATAAAGTATAAATCAATCGGCATTTTGGACATGGGAAGTAATACAAGGATATCTAAAATCCAGTTGAGAGATAACCAAGAAATTCCAATGATGATTCCTTCTTTAAAAAAACTAGAATCAACTAACAAAAAATATCGAAACAGTAAAAAACAACCGCTCAGAGATCCAACAACAATCATAATTGTTTTGAAAAGAAATAAGTCTATTTGCAGCGAACCTTCTTTTGAAAAAAAGAAGATTGAGATAAAAAACGGTAAAAACCAACTCAAAAATCCAAATCCTAAATTCCGTTTAATTGCTTTCATAACCATAAAACCTCTTTATAATAATACAGTAGTTTAACAGCGAATCGTCTGCTATAAAAAGAATAATTTTCCATTTTTCAAGCAGAGATTACATTGACAATAAATGATTTAATATTAAACTATCTTAAGAGAGGAGTCGGATTATCAAAAATCCGAAAACTTTATGAACTCAGCAGAAACTAAAGAGAATTCAACTTTTTTGAAAAATTCCACCACATTGCCTTCTCTTTTTTTAGGACACGGCAGCCCGATGAACGCCATTGAGGAAAATGAATTTGTAGAAGGTTTACGAGATCTTAGTAAAACGATCCCCAAACCAAAGGCAATTCTTTGTATTTCAGCCCATTGGGTGACCGATGGAACCTTTGTAACTGCAATGGAAAATCCTCCCACCATACACGACTTTGGTGGATTTCCAAAAGCATTATTTGACGTTCAATACCCTGCTCCCGGTAGCCCAGAACTTGCAAAATTAGTTCAGTCATTGGTAAAATCTCAAAATGTAAAATTAGATTATGAGTGGGGATTGGATCACGGTGCCTGGAGTGTCATCAAACATATTTATCCAAATGCTGATATACCGATTGTACAATTAAGTATGGATTATAAAATTTCGCCTGAGGATCATTTTCGACTGGCCAAAGAATTATCTTCTCTTCGAAACCAAGGTGTACTTATTATTGCCAGCGGGAATATTGTACATAACTTGCGTATGGTGGCTTGGGACAGATTAAACGAAGTTTATGGATTTGATTGGGCAATCGATGTAAATCAAAAGGTCAAAAATTGGATTGCGACTGGAGACAACGATTCATTAATTCAAATTCGAAATCATGGAAAAGAATTTGAGTGGGCCATTCCAACAGCGGAACATTATTTGCCATTGTTATACACATTAGGCACTAAACTAGATTCTGACACTTTATCATTCTTTAATGATAAACCTGTAGCAGGAGCGCTGACTATGACTTCAGTAAGGTTTGATTCTTAATAGAAACTGACGAGGACTAAGGTATTAAAATGGAAAAACCATTAGAATTTTTAATTCGAAAACCAAAGGTTTCGATAGAAAAACCACCTCTTCTCTTATTGTTACATGGAGTTGGTAGTAATGAGGAAGATTTATTTTCCTTAGCAAATTATCTACCGGAATCCTTTCTAGTAGTTTCTCTCCGTGGTCCATTAACTTTAGGCCCCAATAGTTTTGGTTGGTATGAAGTATTATTCACAACTGGGCAGCCAAAGATCAACTTAGACCAAGAAAAACTAAGTAGAAAGTTATTATTAGAGTCTTTGGATTATCTGAAATCAAATTTTCAATTTGATGAATCCAATGTTTGGATTGGAGGGTTTAGCCAAGGTGCCATCATGTCATATTCTATTGGGTTACTGTATCCAAATAAGATTAAAGGTATTTTTGCTTTAAGTGGAAGATTGTTGGAAGAGAATAAAGAAATGATTAAGGTCACAGAGGAACTCTTGACTAAAAAGATTTTTATATCTCATGGTAGCAATGATCGAGTGTTATCTGTTGAATATGCACGTTCAGTCAAACGATATTTGGAATCAATTGGCATTCTGCCTCAATATCATGAATATGAAGAAGGCCATAGTATCAACAGAGAGATGTTAAAAGATTTAATCCAATGGTTGGAAGAAAATCTTTGATTTAGATTTTGATAAAGTCGGCTGTGTATGTCCTGCCTTTTCCGAATACTTGGTTTAGGTGGAATCCAGTTGGTAACAAAATCTTTTCCACGTTTGCGAGGGATAAAGAGTCCGGGTCACCAGCCTGTTCAGATATCGATACAATTCCATTTGGTTTTAAGACTCTAAACATTTCAGTTGCATAACTGTTGGGTTCCGAAATTTCTCCGAGAACTGTAACAAGATAGATCACATCAAAATGATTATCAGGAAAAGGTAGAGAATCCTTTTCAGTAAGTGATAATTCTACATTTTTGATCCCTTTTTGGTCCATTCGTTTTCGAGCTTTTTCAAGCATTTCTGGTTGAATGTCTGCAAGATAAAGTTTTCCTTTTGGAATTCTTTTTGCGATGAAGGGGCTAAAATATCCAGGCCCACATCCTAATTCCAAAACAATAGAATCATCTTTCAGACCCAATCGGCTTGCCAGTTTCGCTGGTGATAAGTAAAGGTTTCGGAATGGAAGAAGTAACATCCATGCCATTTGTGAAGGATACAATCCCTTTCCGACTAGTCTTTGAAAAACATTTTGTCTATCAGTCATGAGATTGTATCCTTTTCTAAATTGAGTCAAAAAACTTCTAACTATGGAATTTCCATTTTCACTGACATGATTGGAATTAATCGATAATCCCCAATCGTTTGAAAATGAGAGGGATTCTTTCCAAATACGGTTTGATTTGAAAAATTTCATCCAGGTCGCTATCTTTGAGGATGGCAGAACATCTTGGATCTTGTTTTAAAAGGTCACGAAGATTTTTGGATTGGTCTGCCCAAACCGCCATTGCATTTTCTTGAACGATTAAGTAAGCATCTTCCCTACTAATCCCACCTTTTTCAATCAACCACAACAAAACTTTTTGTGAGAAGATGAGTCCACGAGTCACGTTTAATGCGCGTTCGGTGGCATCTGGATATACATGGAGTCCCTTCAACACAAAATTCATTTTTTCCAAAATGTAATCGAGTGCGATGGTGGAATCAGGTAAAACAATTCGTTCGGCCGAAGAGTGAGAAATATCCCGTTCGTGCCAAAGCCCTACGTTTTGTAATCCCACGTTTACGTTCGAACGAATGACTCGTGAGATTCCAGAAATTCTTTCGCAAACAACTGGATTTCGTTTGTGAGGCATAGCCGAAGATCCTTTTTGGCCTTTGGCAAAAGGTTCCTCTACTTCGCGCCCTTCTGTTTTTTGTAAGAGGCGAATCTCAGTTGCCATACGATCCAAACTTGCAGCAACTACACCGAGTACTGACATGTAGAAGGCATGGCGGTCACGAGAAATAACTTGAGTAGCAATGGGATCCACAGTTAATCCAAGTTTGGTTAACACATATTCTTCAATTTCTAAATCAATATTGGAATAAGTTCCTACAGCTCCAGACAATTTACCTACAGCAATTTGTGTACGAGCATCTTTCATCCGTTCTAAGTTTCGAGTCATCTCTGCATAGAAGAGCGCAAACTTAAGACCAAGTGTCATTGGTTCTGCATGGATTCCATGAGAACGTCCGATACAAGGAAGGTCTTTGTACTCTTTTGCTTTTTGTTTCGTGGTTTCTAAAAGAGTTTCTGTTCTTTGGATGAGAAGATCCATTGCTTGGACCATTTGCACACAAAGTGCAGTGTCACCAACGTCACTGGATGTTAGTCCAAAGTGAACATGTCGGCCTGCTGGTCCTATATAAGAGTTTAAATTGGTCAAATAGGCGATTACATCATGGTGGACTTTGGATTCTATTTCAAGAATTTCATCCACGTTGAATTTTGCCTTTTGTTTGATGGTTTCGAGGTCTTCTTTTGGAACTTCTCCGCGGTTGGCGCGGGCTTCGCAGGCATAAATTTCAATATCTGTCCAAATTTTAAATTTGTTCTCTAATTCCCAGATGGCCGAAATCTCTGGATGGCTGTAACGATCGATCATAAGGGCAGTCTTTCATTAGAAACTTCTCTTTCAACTGGGAATTTTACGATTGCCGAACGATGTTCGAAATTCAAGTTTAGAATCTAGTAATAAATCCTAGGGGGGCATATGTCCAAAGAATTCGAAGGAAAAGTAGCACTGGTAACGGGAGCTGCCTCTCCCATTGGTTTGGGAAGAGCAATCGCAAACCGAATCGCATCGCATGGTGCAAGTTTGGTGCTTGTTGATTTGAATCAGGAAAAAATTGAAGAAGCTGCAAGAGAAGTAGAAGCAAAATTTGGTGTGAAGGCAATTGGAGTTGCTTGTAACGTAACAAAACCAGAAGACTGTGATGCTGCCATCAGCAAAACAAAAGAAGCTTTTGGAAAATTAGATTTTCTTGTGAACAACGCGGGAGTTTTGAAAGACAATCTTCTCATTCGTATGTCTGAACAAGAATATGACTTTGTAATGGAT
Source organism: Leptospira harrisiae (assembly GCF_002811945.1). Taxonomy (NCBI): domain Bacteria; kingdom Pseudomonadati; phylum Spirochaetota; class Leptospiria; order Leptospirales; family Leptospiraceae; genus Leptospira; species Leptospira harrisiae. The sequence goes on from NZ_NPDX01000005.1 coordinate 127,769, forward strand.
GTGAACTGTAAGGGAGTTTTCCTTATGACTAAATCCGCAAGTAAACTCATTCTAAAATCTGACTCTGGTCGAATTGTAAACATTTCCTCAGTTTCTGGATTAACAGGCCAACCTGGCCAAGCAAACTACTCCACTTCCAAAGCGGGTGTGATTGCGTTAACTAAAGTTTCTGCTCGTGAATTTTCTGGAAGAAACGTTCTTGTGAATGCAGTTTGCCCTGGATACGTGCAAACTGAAATGACAGGAACTCTTTCTAAAGAAGTACAAGACAAGTTGACAGATCCTTCTGTAATCCCACTCAAACGTCCGGGAAAACAAGAAGAGATTGCATCTGCTGTGAAATTTTTCTTAAGCAATGATGCATCTTACATCACTGGAACTTACCTCCGTGTAGACGGTGGTGCGGCTATCGGGATGTAGATTTTTTATCCTTTGCCTTGGGTGCGATTGTGATTGGTTTTACCGTCTTTTGCACCTTAGGCGAAGAAGATTTGGTTTTTGTTTCTTTTATTTCTTTTGTATTCTTTTTATCTTTAATTGTATCTACGTTTTGATTTTCTGTAGGTAGTTTTTTCTTTTCTTCCGGGACTGGTGGTGTTTGGATTTCGTAATCATACCGAACGGTAGAACTCCAGTTTCCTGCAAAATCTCGAACACTCGCAAGCACAGTATGTTTTCCTGGTTCATATAAAATTTCTGGTTCAAAGATTTCTAACCGGCCATCTTTTGGAAAAAATTCTGCTTTGCCTGGAATTCCATCCACTGTGATATCAAAGCCGTCTGGCATAATTCCTGATCCAACATCCACAGCTTTTAGATATAGAGCGAAGTCTTCTCTCGGATATACCGTTTTATTCATCAAATCATGTAGATAAATGGTAGGCGGAGTTTGGTCAGAAAGTACCACAAACATTCCTGTTTTTCGTAATCTTACTTTAAAAAACTGACCCCAAGAACTAAACGATGAACCGTTGATTTTTTTTACATTCCCATCAGCCAAAACTTCATACAAATCTGCTGAATTAATGTCCTTTGTTTTGGGAACTTTTACATAAAGATCGTAACCTAAATTAAAGTCTTTAAAATCAGGACCAATTTTATATACGCTGGAAAGTTGATTGAGACCTTTTGTATTGATTTGAATTTGTTCTTGGGCTTCAATATCAAAAAATGCCTTTGAATATACGGCATTCACAGGAAAAAACAATTCTACTTTTGTATCTTTGGATTTGAAAGTTGTATAACGATCATAGTACACATTGTACTTCCATTCTTTGGTAACAATATGACTGTAATCACCCTGATCTTTTAAAATATAAAAGGAAGCAAATGACATTTGTCCACCCATACCTGTGGCGCGGATTGTAATTTCTTTTGGTTCTCCCATTCGCATTTGTTCGCTATCTAGAAGACCTTGTTCCCTTCCATTACTTCTCATTCCTAAAAGGTCATTTCCATCTCTTGTATGCAAATAATATGAAAATGGATTTCCATTTGGTTTACTAACCGAGCTATCATATAATAAAACATTTTTTCTTGTATGTTCTTTTAATATTTTTGAAAGTTGAAATCCTTGTAAAACATTTTCACCAATTAACATATCTAAGGTGAAAATTCCAAGACGATTACTATTTGATTTTTGATGAATTGCGATTTGAATCCCAACTTTTCCTTGGATAAAAAGAGTAGGAGATTCAGATAATTCAAAGCGGTTTCCGCTAGCTTCGTAAAAAGGAATTTCAACGGTTTCATTTCGGCCGTTGATAAATGTTCTGGGAGTTTGAGGTGTGATTCGAAGTGCATTGAATACAATGGGCTCTGCAACATTGTAACCTAAACCATAATGTACGGGATTATAATATACATTGTCTTTAAAAAGTTCAAAGTGAAGGTGGGGTGGGCCAACTCCCGTATCCCCAGAAAATGCAATGGTTTCACCCGCTTCAACTTCAACCGCTTCCGGAAGGGCAATATCAAAATCGGTTCTATCTTTGTAACGTTTTGCTTGTTTTGATTTTAGAATTTGTTTGATAATTTTCTGAGAAAATTTGTTTAAATGACCATAACGGGAAGTCATTCCATCATCATGTTGTAGAAAAAGCGCATAACCTATGCTAGTCCATCTCCTTTGTACACGAGTGACTTTCCCTTTTGCCACTGCTAAAATGGGAACACCAATTCTTCCGCCTGTGGAAAAGTCTTGTCCCATATGAAAATGTCCCGTCCTGAATTCACCAAAGGTACCTGTGATGGAATCATATCCTTTGACAGGCCAAAGATAAGGATTTTTTAAAACAAACCCTGGTGGGAAATCAGATACAGATATTGCCGAGAGCGGATAAAGAGAGAGTATAAGTACTAATACGAAAGAACGCAACATCAGATTTCACTATAATTTTCGGCTATAATGGTGAAAAGACTTATAAGAAACGAGGGGCGATTCTCATTTTCCCCTCGTTCTTTTACAATTTATTTAAAAACGGGTCTACGTTTTTCCTTAAGAGCGGTCATTGCTTCGAGTAAATTATCAACAACACCTGGTTGTTCAAAGGATTTAATTGTATCTTTTTTATATTGTTCTAAGTTAGCAATCAGCACGCCATTCAATGTATTTTTAGTCGCTCGATATGCTGCTTGCGGAACCTTCGAAAGTGTTTCAAGTTTCTTTAAGGCAATTTTACGAATCTCTTCTGGCGTCGGTGCAATCTCATCGATGAGACCAATTTTTTTAGCTTCTGCACCTTTGTAAGTTGTTCCTTCTAAACATACTTCTGCCCAATATCTTGGATCGACACACATTTTGATACGGTCGATAAAACTTCCAGGAAGTGGTAGGCCAACATTCACTTCGGTAAAGCCAATTCTACCTTTTCCATCTAACATATATTTAAAATCAGAAGCAACAGTGATGACCGCTCCTCCGCCCATGGCATGACCAGTCACTTCCGTGATAAGTGGTTTATCAAATTTAACTAACTCACCAAAAAGAATTACAATTCCGCCAACCTCATCTATGAGTTTGTCACGACTGGTAGAAAGTAAATTTTCGGCATCGAGTCCATTGCAAAAAAACTTCGGATTATCTGTGGTTAAGATCACACCTCGTTTAGAATTGTCTGCTTTGATCTCATTTAAAATCTCACCTAGATCTCGCATGTTTTGCCCAGTCAATGAGTTTTGGTCGTTCATTTGAAAGCGAATGATTTCGCCTTTACCATTGGGAATGTCGATGACTTCACGTTTGTAATTCATTTGTTTCTTCTTATTTTATTCTTAAATTTATGATTGAGGGGATTCTTCGACTGTACCAGCACCAGGCGGTGTATCGTTAGGTGTTTCAGAAATAATAGGCTCCTCAGTTGTCTCAGGAAGAGTTGCTCCGCCTAATGGTATTTCAATTTTTACATCACCTAAAGAAGTTGGAGGTGTTTGAGGGCTTTCTTTGCCACTGTCTTTTGCAAATTTATCCTTTTTTTCTTTTTTGCGAAGTTCTTCTTTTTTCTGTTCTTCCATCTTAACGTATTCATCGAATTCGTTTGGAGCCATAAACACTAACATTTTATCATCATCAGCTGCATGTTCAATAAATGCTCCCATGTGACGGCCAGCAATAAACACAACTTTTTCATGATTTGAAAAAAGTTTCATCACACGTTCGAATACTTCTACTTCTTCTTTGCCTAGTTCGGGAACCACTCGAACGTCAAAACAAATACGTTCCGCATGAATGGATTTTAAAAAATTGGGAGTGAATATTTTTTTGAATTCAGGAAATACATATCGTTTGAGATTGGCACGACATTGAAACAACACACGACCATGGCCACGATCCACAACTACAAAGGACATATTGTCTCTTGTTTTTGAAGATTCACTAAACTTATATTCCTCAACATGTGAATGAATACGATCAAGCAATGGTTGTTTCATTAACGGTTTTACCATATAATCTGTAAAACCTAGAACTTTATGATTTGCAATGAAGTTGGTATCTTCTTTTGGAATCATTGCCAATATTGGAATGTTGTGAGTGATTACATCTCGACGAAGTTCCAAGACAAATTCTAATTCCTTTTTGTCCTTAAAAGACAAACCCATTAATATAATATCAGGATTGGAAGATTTTACATATTCTTGAACTGTTTGCGAAAATTTTGTTATGACAACTCGTTGGCGTAAACCAAGGAAGATGTTTTCCAAATCTTGCGCTGAGTTTGGATCGTTTTCAATGGCCATGATGAAATGCATAATGAATTTTAAATTAAACCCTCTTCCGATGCAACTCGAAACAAATTTCCGACTTTCTTTTGTTTTTCTGACAAAATTTTATCTGTCAATACTTCTTTGACTACGTCTTCATGAATCGAGTGTAGAATCTCAAAATCTCTTTTATAATCTGAGACTGTCATTTTTCCAAATAAAATATTTGCTTGGAACTGATAGATTTGGTGTTCCATAAGAAATCGTAAAGTATCATAATCTTCCACAGCTTCCGCAGTGATGACGGCTTCCCTATTGTCTGCAAGACGTTTACAATAATCAATAAAAGCTAAGTTGTCCAAAAATTTAATTTGGTCTTCTTCTATTTTAAATTTAAAACTAATGGGATCCAATTTAAACTCTTTGATCATAATTCCTAGATCCAAAACAATTTGATGGGACTGACTTTTTACACCAAAGTCATCAGCCGCAAAACTCATTCCGTGGGAATAAAATGCATGGCATACATCTTTTAATGGAAAGTGAGAATCATCGTATGGTTTTTCAACGAGTTCAAATCTTATATTTTCAGGCAGTAGGTCTTTGTTTTGTATAAGTTTTTTGAGCCGGTCTACTCGATCCATATGTGAAAAAGTATCAATTAAAGATTGAGGGGAGATATTGAATTTTAATAAACCAGGTGCTCCTTCGCATGCAATGATCAGCTTTTCTAAAATCAAAAGTTCAATACGATTTAAATCTTGGTCAGCAGGAATATCATTGATTAAATCTTTATACCCAATATAGGCTCCACCACCTAGGAATACTTCGCCTCCCTTCACAGCATAAGTTTTTTCTTTAGGATTAAATATGACAGTTGGTTGGATCATTGCTTCATGAACGGATCCAGAGATATACGTATTTGCTTTGTTATAGTAAGTCCAACTCCAACGTACTAGGTTATCATTTAGGTTTTTTTCTGAAGATTTATAGAGTTCTTTATAAATTTCATCACTATCTGAAATAAAATTAGATTGGGTTCTTGATACACCAAAATGGAAGGATAAGATTTTATTTTGTAAACATTGTTGTTGGAATTTACCAACTGAATTTTCTATATTAGGAAATCGTTCAATGTCCCATTCGAAAAGAGGCGAGATTCCCATAATTAAAATGTTTTGTTTTTCTATATAATGAAATCCAAAACTAATGTCTTCTAAATCCAAACAGGAGTAAAAATCAGTTCGGAGTAAATCCAAAAAATCTGTTAGTTCGATCCCTGTAATGTTTTCAAAACGAATGAGGAAAAGTGGTTTCCCTTGGTTCTCTTGAATAAAATGTTTTTTGAACACATCCAAGTCCTTCATACCAAAATAATAGGGACCTGTTAAAAGTTGATTTTTCAAATGTAGCCTGCGTATATGATTTGATTCTCAAACGACTTCTTGTAATTTTATGAGAATTCAAAAGAAAAGGCAACAAGGATAGTAACTTATGTTTAGTTTTATTTGGTTTTTACTGATTGGTCTTGCGGCAGGTTGGCTTGCTGGTCGTATTTTGCGTGGGAAAGGATTTGGACTCATTGCCAATTTGGTAATTGGTGTAGTGGGATCCTTTTTGGGAGGAATTGTATTTGGGTTATTAGGTTTTCGTTCTTATGGTCTAATTGCAGAACTCATCGTGGCAGTAGTCGGTGCGATTTTACTTATCTTCATTGCAGGGATGATCAAAAAAAGATAACAAATGGAATTGGTTCCCTCTGAGGATGGATCCTATGAAATTCCAAATGATAGGGCGACATAAACCGTCCTATCATTTTATTCTCAAAACAACCGTCAGAATTGACTTGAAAGACAAATCGCTTAGTCGAGTTCCACTCCTTCACCTAACTCGAAGTTGGAGCTCACACCTTGCACATCATCATTGGCTTCTAGGTTATCAATTAACTTCATGACCTTTTCTGCCGTTTCTTTGTCGTTCACTTCTACTGTGGTCATGGGAATGTATTTAATTTCAGACTCTTCCATATTCAAACCCTTGGTGGAAAGAGCCGATTGAACCGCTTCATATTCAGCAGGAGCAGTGATTACGGTATACATTCCGTCATTGACTTGGATGTCTTCGGCACCGGCACCAAGTGCTAGATCAAAGAGAGCTTCTTCCGATATTTGATCCGCCTTTAGGGTGATTTGTCCTTTTCTTTCAAAAAGACGGGAAACGGCACCAGCATTGGCAAGGGATCCACCAAGTTTGGTTAGAATGCTTTTAATTTCGGGAGTAGTACGTGATTTTTTATCAGTGAGGACGTCCACCATAATGGCAACTCCACCCAGTGCGTAACATTCGTACAGGCACTCTTCATACACCATACCTTCCAAACCGCCCGTTCCCTTTTTGATAGCCCGCTCGATATTGTCTTTTGGCATGTTGGCAGCTTTGGCTTTTGTGACTGCTAGACGAAGTCTTGGGTTGCCTTCTTGGTCTCCACCACCTTCTTTGGCAGCTACGGAAATTTCTTTGGCAATCCTAGTAAAGATGGCGCCTCTTTTGGCGTCAATGGCCCCTTTTTTTCTTCGAATCGTCGCCCATTTCGAGTGTCCTGACATTGTTTTCTCCCATGGCTAAGATTTTGGATTCAAAAGATTTTTCAACAGATTTAAGTCGCCCTAGTTTCTTGACTCAGAGAGAAAATTCCAAAGTACTGTAAAAAAACATCTATAAGGCACACCATGATTGATTTTTCTATCACCGATGAACAAAAAGCCCTCCGCGATTTAGCTAAAGATTTCGCCAAAAATGAAATGATTCCCAAGGCGGAACACCATGACCACACAGGTGAATACCCAAAGGAAATTTTAAAGAAAGCTTTTGATGTAGGCCTTATGAATATGCATATCCCCGTGGAATACGGTGGGTCTGGCCTTGGTGTTTTGGATGAATTGATTGCTTCGGAAGAGTTATTTTACGGCTGTTCGGGAATGGCAACTGCCATCCTAGCTAACAACTTAGCACTCGCTCCAGTATTGTTAGGTGCAGATGATTATGTAATGAAAAAATTCATCCAACCAATGACTGAAAATTTCACATTGGCTGCTTATGCAGTAACGGAGCCAGGTGCTGGTTCTGATGTCGCTGGAATTCGAACTACGGCAAAAAGAGTAGGTGACGAATACATCATCAACGGATCTAAAATGTGGATCACTAACGCAGGTCATGCGGATTGGTTTTTTGTTTTAGCAAAAACAGATCCAAATGCTGGCCACAAAGGGATGACAGGATTCATCGTCGATGCCAAATCTCCAGGAATCATTGTTGGTAAAAAAGAAAAAAATATGGGACAACGTTGTTCCGACACTCGCGGTGTTACTTTTGAAGATGTAAAAGTTCCCAAAGAAAACATGATCGGAAAAGAAGGGGAAGGATTCAAAATTGCGATGGGTGCTTTTGACCAAACTCGTCCTGCGGTGGCAATTGGCGCAGTGGGTGTCGCTCGTTCTGCGCTTGACCATTCCATTCGCTATGCAAACACTCGTAATGCGTTTGGAAAACCAATTTCAGTAAATCAAGGTGTTAGTTTTATGATCGCTGAAATGGCTCGTGATATTGAAGCAGGAAGACTTCTTTGCTGGCAATCGGCTTGGCTTATTGATAACGGATTTAGAAACACATACCAAGCATCCATTGCAAAAGTATTTTGTGCTGATATGGCAATGCGTGTCACAACAGATGCAGTCCAAATCTTCGGTGGATACGGATTCAATGAAGAATACCCAGTAGAAAAATTAATGCGTGATGCAAAAATTTTCCAAATCTACGAAGGAACTTCACAAATCCAACGTGTGATCATTTCCAAATTTCTCAATGATGGTGTTGGGATCGAAACTCCTAACGCATAAAGATTGGATTTAGGACAGGTGGATTTTTTGACTATTCCACTTGTCCTCTCCTAATATGTTCCTTCTTATCGACAACTACGATTCATTCACCTATATTCTGTACCAATACCTGAACCAAATCACACCGACAACTGTAATGCGCCACGATGAAGACCTACCGGTTGATTTGTATGAAAAATACAAGGCCGTAGTATTGTCTCCGGGACCTGGCCTTCCCAAATCTTCTGGTAAACTTTTTCCTCACTTACAATCATTTTACCAATCATTACCTGTTCTCGGTATTTGCCTTGGCCACCAAGCATTGGCAGAAGTCGTCGGAGCCAAACTCGAACAAACGAGAGACATATTCCATGGACGTCCATCCGAGATTGTTCATAATGGCGAAGGTGTCTTTAAAAACATTCCCAATGGATTTTTGGCAAACCGATACCATTCCTGGGCCGTTTCGAAAGTTTCTTTGCCAAGTGAATTGGAAGTGACAGCCGAAACAAAGGATGGAGTCATAATGGGAATTCGTCACAGAAAATGGAATAAAGTCTTTGGGGTTCAGTTTCATCCAGAATCCATTCTCACTGAACATGGGGAAACCTTACTCCGTAACTTCTATGAGGAAGTTATCGCATGAAATATTTTTTAAGACTATTGTCCTATTCAGTGTATTACCGGGAACGATTTGTTTTGGGCCTCGTGTTTGCACTTTTGACAGCAGTTTTAAATGGGATTTCTCTCACCGCATTGATTCCCCTTTTTGATTCGTTAGGTGGAGACAAAAACAATCGGTTCCATTTGGATTTGACACTTCCTGAGAAAACGATTCTCGTCCAAGAAGTTCTTTTGGGTGATGATAGTTTGGATGGTTTGGAACGAATCAAACGTATTATCATTTCAGCAAAACTTCAAATTAATGAATTCACTGAAGATATGGAACCTAAGGAAGTGGTTTGGGCAGTTTGTATTGCAGTTTTTCCACTTTATCTCTTAAAATTGGGAACATATCTTTTATCTGTTTATTGTATAGCAACTGCCGGTTATAAGGCTGTAAGAGATGTCCGTCAGGAATTATTTCAAAAAGTCCAGAGATTACCACTTACCTATTTTTATAAAGAAAAAACCGGACTGATTATGAGTCGGGTCATCAATGATGCAGAGATAGTGGCCGCTGTTATTTCGAGTAACCTACGTGATGCGGTCATCAACTTTTTTTACGTAGTGACTCACTTAATGATTCTGATTTATTTAAATTCCGAATTATTACTCTTAGCTTGTCTTACAATTCCCGTAGTGATTTTGCCTGTAACCTTGTTTACACGGAAAATTTCCTCTTCCACTGCAAGGTTCCAAGAAAAACTTGCAGACCTAAATAGCCATATCCAAGAATTCATTTCTGGAATTAAGGTCATCCGTACATTTCGACAAGAAAAACAGGACCTTAAAAAGTTTGATAACATCAACTACAAAGTATATAGAAGGACTTTCAAAGGGCAATTCTACTTACAAATGGCACCAAGCCTTGTGGAACTTACATCCTCCATTGTGGTGCTTGGTTACTTTGCAATGGGTGCCAAATTCATATATTCAGGTAAGTTTACACAAGGGGAATTTATGGCCTTCCTCCTTACCTTGTTATTTTTACTTCGACCTCTCACTCAACTTTCGCAAATGGTGGGAAAAATCACACAAGCCAATTCTGCTGGAAAACGCATTTTTGAAATCATCGATCGTGATCCCGAAGTTGTTGAACATGGAGATGAGACTGTCCTTGAAAAGATAGAGACGGGAATTCAGTTTGACGACATTCATTTTTCTTATCCAGGAACCAACCAAGAAGTTTTAAAAGGAATCAACTTAGATATCAAACTGGGTGAAACCTATGCCTTTGTTGGAACTAGTGGTTCAGGCAAATCGACTATGATGGATTTGATTCCTCGATTTTTTGATCCAACAGCTGGCAAAATTTTAATCGATGGAATTGACATTCGGAACTATTCTCTCAACTCCCTTCGTAAAAAAATAGGAATTGTCACTCAGGAAATTTTCCTCTTTCACGGAACAGTAGCAGATAACATTGCTTACGGGACTGGAGCTGCTACCAGGAAAGAAGTGGTTCGTGCCGCTCGTCTTGCCAACGCCCATGATTTTATTACCAATATGGAAAAAGGTTATGATACCGTCATTGGGGTTCGTGGGTTAGATCTCAGTGGGGGACAAAGGCAAAGGTTGGTCATCGCACGTGCCTTGTTACGGAATGCAGAAATTATGATTTTAGATGAGGCAACAAGTGCCCTCGATGCTGAATCCGAAAGGTTGGTCAGTCGAGCCTTAGAACGCCTTTTTAAAAATAGAACCACCTTCATCATCGCTCACCGTCTTTCCACAGTGCGTCGTGTAAAAAATATCGTGGTGATTGAAGAAGGGGAAATCAAAGAACAAGGTGATCACGATTCTTTACTTTCCCAAAACGGAATTTATAAAAAGTTATATGACAGTCAATTTGCGGAAGCGGAGATCCAAATATGAAAAGAGTTTTAATTGTTGATGATAATGATCGTTATGCGAACAATTTAAAATCATATTTTGACTCTAAAAATATTCCGTCTGATCGGGCAATGGATGCCAAAGAAGGATTAGCCCTTTTTACCAAAAATCCAAACTACGATATGATTGTTTCTGATGTAACAATGGAAACCCAAACCTCAGGGCTTTGGATGATGCGTCAAATCTACAAAGCTGGTTATAAAGGTATCCTTGTGATTGCTTCCACTGGATTCGACGTAATTGGAGTCATGCCGTTTTCTTCTTTGTTTTTACCTTGGTTTTGTGGGCTTCATTGGATGATCCCCAAAGTCCCACTCAAACAAGGAACGGTGGAATGGGTCCCCACCGCACTATGCAGAGGAAAATCTAATCCTTTCTAGGAACTTTAATCTCTTCAATCGGATTGAAGAGATTGTTATGTTTTCCTTTTTTCAAATTGGAATATTTTCCAGAGTTTCCATCGCTTCCTAATTGTTTCACTTCAATGATATCCAGTTTAGGATAGAATACCCAACCAGACACAAATGCTCCTCGAGCACCAGGTAGAGTGGATTCCATTTTCACTTGGATGTATTTGTCCGTAAGAATGTCCTCACCAATCCGAACTGCAAATTCCTTTTTGGTTTCGGAAAGGATTAGTCCAATTTCTTTGTTTTTGATATACGATACTGGTCTAGAACGTTCGTTTGGTTCTGCACGGAGATAGTCATCTTGGACTAATATGATGGCGTATTTACCAAAAGCTTTGCGGCGAAGTAATGATTCTCCTATTCGTTTGTTTAATTTTTCATCGGTCTGGGATTCATTCAATCGAATGAGAGCAAAAGTCGCAGATAGGGATGGGTTTTTGCTAATTTCATCAACAGCCAAAAGAGCAAGATTGGGTTCTTCTGCTACAACTTTTTCCAAAATTCGTAGACTTTCACGACTACCATGAATTGCAAGAGCTTCTAGTGCCGCTTCTTTGATTTCTTGATCATTGGATTTTAAAAACTTATCAAATACCTCTACATCGGCATCTAATTTGTGATAGGCGAGTCCACGAAGGGAACCTGAAACAATTACAACAAATTCAGAAGCAAGTCCAGTTGTGAGAATCATTTCTCTACCCGCGGGATCTCTCGTTTTTCCGAGACCTTCGTAACTCACAGCTATGACTTCTGGGTCTTCTGCTTTGGTTCCTGCAATAAAATAGGATAAAGATCTTCTGTCTCCCAAATCAGAAAGTGCTTTGTATGCGGCAGGCCTAACTTGGTATCCGTCCTTATCGATGGCATTTTGTAAACTGACGCGACCAGCTTTCATACGTCCCAGTGCAAGTGCGGCAGCGGACCGAACACGAGGGATTGGATGTGAGGATAATATCTTTTCTAATTTCTGAGGTTTTCGATAGTATTCCCATTGGAATACCTGAACGAGGCCGTTGCGAATTTGTTCAGTATATTCTCTGTCTTTTTTTTCTTCATCAGAGAGAACTTCTTCCTCTTCTTTTTTGACAAGTTCATTAATTTGTTCAGTAGCTTTTACTTTTCCTGTAACTTTTGTTTTGCGATTAAGTCGTTTGATCGAAATTTTAGAACCAGTTTCTTCTTTTTTCGTAACTAGCTTTTTGACAGTTTTAGTTAATTCCGACTCATTCGTTTTGATTATAGGATCTTCTGCAATCGGTTTTGTTTCTGCTTCAGTTACATCTTTTCCTTGGCTATAATTTCCTGAGTCTGATCGTAAATGTCGAATTGCATTTTGAATTCCAATGGCTTTGGAATTAAATTGTTTTAAAGAATCTAAAATATTGCCTAATTCATAACTGACTTGACCAATTGATGGCCCATCAAAATCATTCGGAGTGCTATCAATTAGGTCTTGGTTGGTTTGCAAAAGTCCTGGAAGTTTGGATACAATTTGAGGAAGGTCTTCTTCCAAATAAGCAGCAGCCTGCATCTCTTTGGTTACAGGTTCACCCACTGTTTTTTTGCTGTCGGCACGAAGGGCAACATTTTCTCCAAACTCTAATAGCGCTATCGTCTTGTGTGCCTCTTGGATAAAATCATCATACTTTCGATTATTGGTTACTGGAATGATGACATCCTTAGCTTTATGAGGATCTAAATCACTACCTTGGTATTCTTTATACTTGGGTGAAACATCTGTTAACTGGTAGGGCTTCGAACTTGAACAACTGATGAGTAGAACATAGACCACCCATAAACTGCTCTTCCAAATTATGTCTTGACCCTTTTGAAACATCTGATAGCCTACTTCCATACTTTGAATATCGGATACGTACTATAAGTAAAATTAGCGGCAATCTAGCTGGTCTCAAGCCAAACCAGGTAAAAAAGTTAAAATCTCTCTCCGAAAGGCGTCTTCGGGAGGATTCTATCATCTCAATGGACCTCGCAAGGCTCGTTGGAGAGATTTCAGTGGAAATTGGTCGGCAGGTCGGCCTTCTCATTGAGAGGACAGGTTATGTCACTCATTTGATTGTTGGGAACGACCATTCCATCGAAATTCCCCACTTGGATCGTTACCGTGTGGCCCATTCCAGGCTTCGGGGTTTACGCCTTTTCCATACTCATCTCAAAGAACACCCATTAAACCAAGAAGATTTGATGGACCTTGTCCTTAACCGATTTGATTCCATTACGGCAGCCTGTGTTGGCACAGATGGGATTCCTAAATTCTTTTTTTCTGCATTCATCAATCCAGATCCGGATGCAAAGGAACCTTGGATTCTTTCACCTAAACAATACCCAGGTCAATTGAAGTATGGATACTCCGAACAAGTTGAAGCACTCGAATCTGAATTCACAAAAAAAACATCCAACCTCAAAGAATCTCAAAAAGAAAACAGGGCCTTCCTTGTGGGTGTGTATGATGTTCGAAAGATGAAACGTTCGCCTGACCATTCGATGGCAGAACTCAAAGAACTTTGTCGCACAGCAGGAATCCATGTTGTGGATACTTATGTTCAAAAAAGAGATCCGGATCCCAGAACTGTTGTAGGAAAAGGTAAGTTACAAGAAATCATTCTTACTTCGGTTCACAAAGACATTGAACATTTGATTTTTGATTTGGAACTCACACCTTCACAGGCCAAAAAAATATCCGATGCAAGTGATTTAAAAATCATAGATCGTACCCAGCTGATTTTAGATATCTTTTCCAAAAATGCAAAATCGAGAGATGGAAAGCTTCAAGTGGAACTGGCCCAACTCAAATACTTAAAAAACCGACTTTCTGAATTGGACGACAATATGAGTCGCCTAACAGGTGGTATCGGTGGTAGAGGGCCTGGAGAAACCAAGTTAGAAATTGGAAACAGGCGCGTGGAAGAAAAAATCACTCGTTTGGAAAATGAACTAAAAGATCTCAAACGTCGCAGGGAATTAAACCGAAAGGCTCGTTCCAAAAACGAAATCCCTATCGTGGGAATTGTTGGTTATACAAATGCCGGAAAGTCAACCTTACTCAATGCCCTCACGAATTCTACTGTCATTGCCGAAGACAAATTATTTGCAACTTTAGATCCCACAACTCGTAGGATACGTTTTCCAGAAGAGAGAGAAATCATCATTTCTGATACTGTGGGTTTTATCCACGACCTTCCTCCAGATTTATCCCAAGCATTTAAAGCGACTCTTGAGGAATTAGGGGATGCAGATTTATTACTCCATGTTGTAGATTCAACAAACGCAAATTATGCGGAACAAATGGAAGCCGTAGATACCATTCTCAATTCGCTTCAATTGAACGAAATTCCGAGAATGGTGGTTTTTAACAAAGCTGACGGGTTGGATGAGGAAACACGTGCTTCATTTGAAAAAAATGAGGCATTACTTGTATCTGCTGTGACCCGCGAAGGTTTGTCGCATCTTTTGGATTTAATTGAAGAAGAACTTTGGAAGAAAAAGGAACAGACTCCAAACCTAGCTTCTATTCCCAATTCGTAATGGCTTCTTTTTTAGTATTATAAATTTGTACACTACGTGGTAAATCCATCAGTCGAATTACATTTTCCAGAAAATGATTGAGTCCCCCAATCAGAATTTTGCCATGATTACTCTCTACTGTTTTGATAATACCAATGAGTGTCGCCACACCAATGCTATTGATATAATCCAACTTGGTTAGTTCCAAAATAATATTATAAACAGAGTCGCGAAAGATCACGGAAATATTTCGGTTGATTTCGTAGGCGTTGGTATTTGTGATTTGGCCCACAAAGGAAACAACCAGAACTCGTTCTCCTTTGATTTCGATGAATTCTGTTTTTAGATCCAGAGAGGGAAACTGGAAATTCGCCATAGCGAGTTACAGTTTTTCCAAAAGCCGGATGGCCACAGTTTTCTGTTTGATGATGGTCGACATAGTATCAATTTCCTGTAAAGATTTCTGAAATTCCCCCTCTGTCGCCGAGTGTGTGACTACAATCACAGACACTGGTTCCGAAGTGGACTCCTTCTGTTGGACGGAAGCAATTGAAATATTATGACGGCCGAGCACTTGAGAAATTTCAGCTAGCACTCCAGGTTTGTCTACAGTGGAAAAACGTAAGTAATAACGAACCAAATTGTCAGGTTCTGGAAAGGCTTTAGCTTCTGGGAAAAGATTATTTTCCTTAGCGACGTCCTGACTTCCCAGTCTTGACGCATAGTAGATGATGTCAGAGAGAACAGCACTTGCAGTAGGCATTCCACCAGCACCTTTTCCAGTGATCATTCCCGAATCTGCTTCTTTTGTTTTGTAAAAAACTGCATTCGATTCGTTCATGACATTTGCCAATGGATGGTCGAGAGGAACGAGAGTTGGATGGACTTTGGTAAGGACACCCGCCGAACTTCGTTTAGAGATTCCTAAAAGTTTAATTCGATATCCGAGAGAAAGAGCGGATTGGATGTCCAAAGATTGTAAATCGGAAATTCCTTTTACGGAAAGGGAAGCGAACGAAACGTACTCACGAAAGGCAAGACTTGCAAGCAAACTGATTTTATGCCCGGCATCAATTCCTTCTACGTCGAAGGTTGGGTCTGCTTCTGCAAATCCAAGATCTTGTGCTTTTTTCAGTGCAGTTAAATAATCCCAACCTTCTTGTTCCATTTTGGTTAAAATAAAATTTGTGGTTCCATTCAGGATTCCACAAATGACTTCAAATTCACAAGAAGAGAGTCCATCGCGTAATGTGCGGATAATAGGGATAGATCCGGCTACGGCTGCTTCATAACCAAGCTCAGCTCCAGTTTTTGTTGCAATTGGATACAATTCCCTGCCTTTTTCAGATAACAATGCCTTATTGGCTGTGATGACAGTTTTACCATGTTCCAAAGATGACCGAACTGCTTGGTAAGCTGTATCCGTTCCGCCTATCAATTCAACAATCATATCGATATCCGAACGATTTGTAACAGATAATACATCGTCAGTGACTGGAACGTTCGTTTTACCTTGGAGTTTTCCCGGGCTACGGGTGGCAATGGTCGTTAGTTGTAAGTTGATTCCATAATGACGTTGGATTTTTTCTCGGTTTTTATCCAAGAGTTGGAGTAAGCTAGTACCGACAACACCGGCACCCAATAGACCAATACGAACTTCTTTCATCTAGGATCACGATTTCGTAGGAGAAAAGGAAACACACTTAAAAAAAATTTAAAAAAAAACAAATTTGAGAAGAAGTTCTTCAGCTTTTTTTGTTTTTATGTGATAACTATAATTAGAATTGTCTCGGCAATAAGGATTATCATTATGGCAACGAAAAAATCATCATCTGCCGCTAAGAAGAAGGCTGTTAAAAAAGCGGCTAAGAAAACAAATACGGTTAAGAAACAATCTACAAGAAACGAAAGTGCATCACTTTTCAGAAACGATGAGTCCGCGCAAGTTTCCCTTCAATCCCCGGTGTCTCATTCCGAAGGATCTTCTCAAACAAAAGAATCAGGAAATGGAGTGTATCTATTTTTGGTTCTTGCCGGTGTACTCGCGATCGGGTACTTAGGATACGTAAAATATTTCAAAACAAAAGCACCTGCTCCAGTGGCAACTGCTTCTGTTCCAGCGGATGCACAAACCAAACCAGTTGCTGCAGAACCTGAGAAAAAAGTAGAAGAGTCTCCTGCACCTGCAGAAGAATCGACAGCAGGGTTTCTCGTGGACAAAGTAGCATCTAAAAAATGGTCAGAAGCAGCTACGTATTGTAAATCAGTAGGTGGAGTGGTTCCTTCTAAAGAAGATCTCGTAAAATTTGCAGCAACTGCGCCAAAAGAGATTAAATCTAGCGAAGAGAAATATTGGACCAAAACTGAAGTGGATAAGAAGTCTGGTTTGGCTTACCGTTTTTCAAATGGAAAAGCACCAAAAGTGGACAAAGCTACTTCTCTAAAAGTTCTTTGTAAAAACTAATCTCTAACGAGAGTTCGATTGGATCGGGGCTAGAATTTCTTTTCTGATTTTGTCAGCAAGATCAGAAGAAGCAAACATCTTCCCCGATGCATCAGTTAAATAAAAACTATCTTTTGCCCGGCCTGTTTCAAAGTCCGTTTCAATGGTTGCACTACGAATGTTAATTTGGTTTTGCATTAAAATGCGAGATACATAATACAACAAACCTCGTCCGGCACTACTTTCCAAATACAAACAAGTTTCGCTCCTTTCTGGCAGATCACTAAAAATGAATTCTGGAGTTTCACGAAAGAAGGTGGCAATGGCAGGTTCTTGGATTTGTAATTTCTCCAAAATTTCTTCAAACTTTGTATTTTTAGAAAATAAGGAATCCATCATCATCCCTAGTTTGAATGCGGCTTGGGTGGTATCCCCGCCATCTGCTTGTAAAATGAACGAATCGATTGTAAATTCTCTGCCTTTCTCAATAACTGTACTAAGTTCGCCGGAAAGGATGTCCATTTTAAGTGCATAAATGATCGTAGCGATTCGGTGAAAGGTACCGATCTGGGTAGAATCTGTTTTAAGGGAAATAAGGATATTTTCCTTCTCTCGTTTGTACTGAAACTCGATCAATGTGGTATTTCCCTTTCCCACAGATTGTATACACGCACAGGAAATTTCAATCAAAAGGTTTCTGCAAAATAGGCCGATGATGATAAAAGACAGCATGAAGAACTTGTTAATGATTCTATTCGTTTGGGGAATTGTGACCTCACCCCTTGTTTCACAAGAGGATACTTCGGAAGAATCTCCTTTTGCATCGACAAAAAGAAAAGTCCAACTTTGGAAAGGTGAAGTTGTCGGTGTTTATAAAAATAGACTTTGGATCAAAGTTCGGATTTATCGCAATCAACGCATTTCCAAACTATCTCTCGCAGAAATTAAATCTTTATTTGCTGAAACAAAAGAATTTCCTGTATATCAAAAACTGACAGACCTAAAACAAGGGGTTCTCGTAGTTCGCGATACCGTCTGGGAAGAAAAACATATTAATAAAAAAAATCAATTCATTGAAGTGGTATTGGTAGGTGATTATAAACCTGATCTAAGTTCAAAAATGAAAGAGATCACAACAGATGCCTACATCTCCAGTTATATTGAAGAAGATTTTTTTACGGAACCAGATGCATTTTTTAAAGGAAGATTTACTCCTCCCAGAAAAACAGTCTTTCATCCCAAGGATAGAAAAGAAATGGTTCTTGTGACCAGGGGTCTTTTGTTATACGGCCAAGGGACAGATCCTTCCTCTGAAAGTTTTAATCCTTATTTTTTAGAACCAAAACCATCGAACTTGAAAGAGATTCCCTCCTTTTATATTGATAAGTATGAAGTCACCAATGCGGAATATGCATACTTCTTAAAACAAACCAATACTCCAAGTCCTCCTCATTGGATTGGGGGAAAATATCCAGAAGGGGAAGGCGATTTTCCAGTAATCCATCTTACTTATAGAGATGTGGAACGTTACGCGAGCTGGGTTGGAAAACGAATTCCTACTGAGTGGGAATGGGAAAAAGCGGCTCGTGGACCAGGTGTGATTGAATTTACCAATAGAGATGAAACCTTAGGTTATCAAATCATTGCCACCAAATATCCATTTGGTGACGAATACGATTCTTTATATTGTAATACAAGAGAATCAAAAATAGGAAAGGCTCAATCGGTATTGGACTTATCAACCGAAGGGGCAAGCCCATATGGCGCAATTGGTATGTGCGGTAATGCAGCAGAATGGACTTCCAGTGATTACCAATTGTATCCTGGACATCATATTAAGAACTTTTCTTTTGGAAAAATGTATAAAGTGATTCGCGGTGGTTCCTATTCAGATTCCGCAAAAAATTCGACTGCAACAGCCAGATCTTATGGTGGGATTCCCAACCTATCTGAAGATAGGCGAGCGGGATTTCGATTGGTAATGGACTACCGAGATTAAATTATTTGCAGATGACGTCGGTTTTTTTGCCGAGCTTTTTACAAATCTTTCCAAGGACTTCTTGTTCTTCTGGCGATAAAACAGCAAACTCAGAAGTAATTCGTTTTACATGGTCGGGAAAAACTTGTTCTATAAGTTTTTTTCCATCGTTAGTTAGGTGGACAGAAATAAACCTTCTGTCTTCCACACCACGCACACGTTCAACGAGACTTCTTTTTTCCAGGTTATCAATCACAAGGGTGATGTTTCCTGTACTCTTTAAAATTTTATCCCCAAGTTCTTTTTGGCAAAGTGGCCCCAAATGGTACAAGGTCTCCAAAACTCCAAACTGACTTTCTGAAATATTCCACTTGGTAAATTCAGAAATGAGTCGAGATGATAGAGATTCGGCAGCACGTTTTAATTTAATAAACGCATCGAGTGCCTGTACTTCTTTTTTTGAGCCTTTGAATTTTGTTCCCATTAATTTAATATCAAACTATCAAATCTTAAACCAATTGTCAACTGGTTTCTTGGCTCTTTTGGAAAAGTTCCTTCATGAGCCGGAGAGTTCCAGTAAGCCCCAAAACCACAGAGGAGGCTGCTACTCCGCCCATTAAGGCACCGGCCACCCCAGGTGAGCAGGCATCCGCACCCGTTAGGTAAAGATTTTTGATCGTTGTCCTCACACCTAACCATTCTTGTTTGAAGCGTTCCGGTGTACAGGAAAGTCCATAAATCGATCCTTCTTTATGTCCTGTAAAAAATTCAGTTGTTATGGGTGTGGAGAGTTCTGTGAATTCGATTAAGTCACGGAAACCAGGAAATCGTTTTTCTAAAAATTCTAACATTCCTTCTGTGATGGTTTCTTTGAGTTGGCTGTATTCTTCTCCCCGTTTTTTCCAAGGTTCGTCCTTCCATTTGGCAAATAGCGAGTAGTCGGCAAAACTAATCGCCTCGGCAGTGTGGCCTTCTGCCTCTGGATTTTTTAAAGAAGGAAAGGAAAGATACATCATGGGAGGTTTTCCCTCCGTCAAATCATTTCGTTTCGCATAACTAGCGTCATGGTTAATGTCAGGGAAGATCCAATGGTTTTCGCCATGAAATCCGAGTTTTGTAGGAGACTCTTTAAAACCGATATAAAGTGTGATGGATGTGGTTCCTTGAGTGCTAAGAGATTCCAAAGGTTTTTGAAAAGATACAGAATGTTCTTTTGGTAATAGTTTGTTGTAGGTTGTGTAAGCGCCTGCATCCGAAACAATCACATCAGCAAAAAATTCCTGTTCTGAAAAAGTTTTTCCTTTTTGAACTTCTACTTTCACACCGACAGCTTTGTCTCCTTCAAGAAGGATTTCTTTAACTGTATGTAGAATTTTTAAACTTCCTCCGTTTTCTTCCACAATGGGTTCAATGGATTCGACAATTTTGGAAGAACCACCAATAGGAAAATAACCACCGTTAAAGTAATGGGCTACAATCATGGAATGGATGGCAAAGGAGGATGTGGCAGGGGGAAGGCCGTAATCACCCCACTGCGAACAAAGAAGGGCCCTTAAGTTTTCATCCTGAATATGTGTTTCCATATATTCTTTGGTGGTGATGTAAGGTGTAGAAATGTGGTTTAGGTTTAAAAACTTTGCGGCCTTTTCAAATACGGATGGTAACGCTTTGAGAGTAAAATGCCTTCCAAACCATTGGGTAAAGGTTTCGACATCCCGAAAGTATCTATCAATGGCCTCGGATTCTAGAGGAAACTTAAGTTTTAAGTCCGATACACATTTTTCTTTTTCTCCATACACAGGAAAACTAAAATCAGGGTAATCAAATACTTCAAAGGGTTCTTGCATCTTCTGCCATTGTACGCCTCTTCTTGTGATGGAATCAAAAAGAGTTCGTAACATGGAGCCCTTAGCAAGATCTCCAATGTAGTGAATTCCCACATCCCATTCAAACTTTCCGAGTCTTTTGAAAGTATGAGTAAAACCGCCTAACTTAAAATGACGTTCTAAAACGAGTACTTTCTTTTTGGCAACTTGAGAAAGGATAGAGGCAGCCGTGAGGCCACCAATACCAGAACCAATAATGATTACGTCATATTTATTTTCCATTAGTGGTACTTAGTCTCTACAGTGTATTCAACGGTCACAGTTTCGTTTGCTTTTAAAGGCACATCTGTATAAGCTCTTGTTGCAGATTCTTTTGTAAATTTATGAGAAGATTTTGTGATGGTCCAATCTCCCCAAAGGCTAGCGTAAAACCTGACTTCGATTTCTTCTTTTTTTCTGTTTCGAATTTCTGCAGAGAAAGTTGATTTGTCTCCACGAGAAAGTTTGAAAACTTCACTCGAAAGTCGTTTGCCATTAGCCACTACATCAAAGGCTTGGCCTGTTTTGATTTTTACTTCTTCATTTTCAGGTGTATGGTCGATGGTATCTTCACCTAGAAGTTGTTGTCTTCCTTTGGAATCCGCTTTGAAAACTCGAATGGTTCCTTGTGGGAGGGGACGACCTAAATTGTTTTTCTTCGCATTTTTAAAGATGTATTTGATAGTTGCGTTATTGAAATTCTTTTCATTTCCCTCATACATTGGTAAGTTTTCAAAAACAAAAAACTTTTTGATTTCAATTCCTTCCGATTGAAATAACTGAACTTGTTTGGTTTGATTGTAACCAATATTTGTTGGTTGGTCTAAAGTATACAAATAATACTCGGACAAATTTTCCTGGTTGAATTCAGGTGCTGCCGCAGATTCATCATATTCCTTTCGCATTGTATTTTTGACTGCGCGAGGTTGCATTGCATAGGTGTTCGTTTGGTTGGAGATTAAATTAACCTTTCCGGCAACAAGTTGCAATGTTGCATTTTTAAACTCAGCGCCAGAGTTATTATTCAAAGTAACCCAAGAATTCAAACCACAGATATTTTCCTCTTTATCCAAAACGAGGATATAATCGGCAGACCAACCAAGTCCATTCGTTTGGTAAGAAACTTCTAATGTTTGTTCCTTTTCTAAATCGTTCTTTAATTTCCAAACAAGAGTAGGTTTCGCAAAAAGATTTTCAGGAATGGTAGGAACTGTCACTCTTCCGTTGTATCCAAGAGAAATTTCATCGCCAATTTTATACACTGGGTTTCCATTGTTTGAGATTAACGTTGCTTTGACGGATGTGGTTTTTTCTTTGGTTTCATTGTAAAGCGTAACTTCCTTTCCAATGTATTTGTCCATCAAACGTTCAGGAGAAATTAAATCGTATTCATAGTTTTGTTCAAAGACGGTAAGTTTTTTTGGATCCTCTCCTTTCACTCTTACGGTTTGTGGGATGATTTGAGAAGGAACATCTTCGAAACGCAATGTACGAATTCCTTTCGATAAATTTAAAAGACGAGTTTCCCGAACAAGACCAATGCCTCCATTGTAAATGGTAACACTGACAGATTTTCGATCAGATTGTGTAGACATATCAAATGCGGAATCTGAGGTGATCCCGGCTGTAAAGATCAGGAGTGTTAGTGTGGTGAAGCGTAATATTTTGGATTTCATGTATTCTCCCATGAGCATTCTACAGTCTTCGAATGTAAAAAACGAATGCAACCAAAATCGTTGGGGGAAAACTGCACTTTAAGAGGATTCAAATGGCAAATGTAGTGAAAATCGGGGTCATTGGTGGAACTGGCCTATATTCAATTGATGGAATGGAAATTATCAAAGAAATCCATCCTGATACACCTTGGGGCAAACCATCGGACACGATCACCATTGGTCGGTTCAAAGGAAAAGAAATTGCATTTTTGCCAAGACACGGTAAAGGGCATTTTTTAAATCCAAGCGAAGTTCCGGCCCGAGCCAATATAGCCGCATTAAAACAGTTAGGCGTAGAAGAAATCATTGCATTTAGTTCTGTGGGAAGTTTACGCCAAGAAATTGCTCCTAGAGATTTTGTGATTCCTTCACAAATCATTGACCGAACTAAAGCAAGACATGCTACCTTTTTTGAAAATGGAATGGTGGCACATGCTCCCTTTGCGGATCCTTTTTCAGCAGGCCTCGGTAAAAAAGTTGAAGAAGCTGCAAAACAAATAGGTCTTCCGATACATTCCAATAAAACACTCATTTGTATGGAAGGGCCTTTATTTTCTACAAGAGCCGAATCTCATATGTACAGATCTTGGGGAGCTGATATCATCAATATGACAGTGCTTCCAGAGGCAAAACTTGCTAGAGAGGCAGAGATCCTTTACCAAATGGTTTGTATGTCTACAGACTATGATTGTTGGAAAGAAGATGAAGCACATGTCACATTGGAAATGGTTCTCGCAAACTTGAGTACGAATGCAGATACAGCGAAGAAGTTACTATCAGCTCTCATTGACCTTCTAGGAAAATCGGATGATACAAGTCTTGTGGGAAGCACAAAGTTTTCTCTTGTCACGGCTCCTGAAAAAAGAAACCAGGAACAAATAAATAAATTAAAATTTCTTTTTCCAACTTACTTCTAGTCGGATTTAATAGCTTGTTCCAAAGTCGGATAGATTTGGAGCAGGCTCCTAAGTTTTGTTAGTTCTAAAACATATCTTACTTTTTCAGATGGGGAAATGATTCGAATATAACCTTTTTGTTTCATCAGTCTGGAATGAATTCCCAAACAAACTCCGAGTCCAGAACTATCAATATAACTCACTTGTTCAAAGTTTAAGAAGATGTGATTGATTCCTTTGGAGATAAGAATTTCCAAATTTTCTTTCATAACCTGGGAATTGTATAAGTTGATTTCGCCAGACAATTCAAAGTAAACTGCAGTTTCAGGGAGGGGGACAAATCTCTGTTGGAGGACTTCCATTTTGAAATCTCCACTTTCAACTGTGTAATCACTCCAGTTTTCGATCATATCAAAACTTCCTTTACCCCGTCTGAAATTTGAAACTTGTAGAAGTCTATTGCAACGTTAAATTTTTGTTGATAACTTTTTTTCAAAACTTCTTCTATTTTAGAAAAATGGTCTTTAGTATCTAGTACGAGTACGCATCCTCCGAAACCACCACCAATCATTCTCGCACCAGTGACGCCCAGACTCTGCAAAGAATCAACAATGAAATCTATTTCGGAGCAAGAGACTTCAAATTCTTTAGATAAAGACCAATGGGTTTGGAAAAGTGCAGACCCAACATCTTTAAAATTACCAGATTCTAAACCATTGACGACTATTTTAGTTCTTTCTCGTTCAGAAGTGACATGATTCGTTCTTTTCCGCTCTTCATTTGTTAGGTGACAGTTTTCTAATTCTTTTTCTGTAAGATTGACATCATATAATTGTGTAAAATTTGGATACTTTGCTTTAATTTTTACCAACGCAGACTCACATTCTGACCTACGTTGATTATAAGCACTGTCTTTCAGACTATGTTTTACTTTTGAATTGATTAGATAGAATTCATAATTTCCTAAATCAAAATGGTGGTAAGTGTATTTTAGAGTTTCAGTATTTAAAGAAATACAATCATCCTTTTTGCCTACTGCAATGATGAATTGATCCATAATTCCGCATTTGGTTCCTACAAAATTGTTCTCAGCTCTCTGCCCAATAAGAGCAATTTCTTCACGAGAAAGATGCAATCCAAAGGACTCTTTGATCGCATAACCGGTAACCACTTCAAATGCAGCCGAAGAAGAAAGCCCAGACCCTTGTGGAATATTTCCATCGACCAATAGGTCAAATCCAGGAACAGTATCGCCTAGTCTTTCGATTTCAAAAATGACACCGGCAATATAGTCTACCCATGGAGATTTTGGATTCGGTGATAATGGTTTTTTGAGTTCTACTGTTTCATTATAGGAAACCGAATGCAACCGATAGTTTTGAGATTCATTGGGTCGCAAATACACTTGGACAAAGAAGTCAATCGCTGCTGGAAGAACAGTTCCACCCAAATAATCAACGTGTTCTCCAATTATATTGATTCTAGCGGGTGCCTGAAACAAACGAGGCATTTGATTTGTTTTTCCAAATATTGATTCAAATTGATTCAAATTTTCTTTACTTCTTAAAGAATCCACTTCATCTTCCTTTCGATGCTATACTTTATTCAAGGACTGGTGCTATGTCGAACTTAAAAATTTCGGATAGATTTGCGAAATCTTTTCTGACTGAAAATCTGATTCAAAACGAATTGGAAAAGGCGGAAAAAGCGCGCCAAACCTTACTTCAAAAAACAGGACCAGGAAATGAGTTTTTAGGTTGGGTTGATCTACCTGGAAAAATTAGTGGAGATGAACTCCAAAAGATACGTGTGGCTGCTGAAACCATACAATCACATTCACAATATTTGATAGTAGTAGGGATTGGTGGGAGTTACTTGGGGGCGAGGGCCGTGATCGAAGCTTTAACGCCAGAATTCAGCACACCAGAAACACAAAAAAAATCAGTTAAAATTATTTATGCCGGACATCATTTGGATGCAGATTATCATTCTCGACTTTTGGCATTTCTTGAAAACAAAGAGTTTTCAGTAAATGTAATTTCAAAATCTGGTACGACAACGGAACCGGCTATCGCCTTTCGACTATTACTTTCTCTACTGGAACGTAAGTATGGAAGAGAAAAAGTCAAAAAAAGAGTTTTTGCGACAACTGACAAAGAAAAGGGAGCCTTAAAACAATTAGCGGATGAATACGGATTTCCAACGTTTGTAATTCCTGATGATGTAGGTGGTCGGTATTCTGTTTTTACACCTGTCGGATTATTACCAATTGCAGCGGCAGGGTTTAGCATCAACAAACTCATTGATGGTGCAAAACAAATGGAAGTAGAATTAAAATCCAAATCCGCCGCCGACGGAAATATTGCTACTGTCTATGCTGCAATACGAAATGCTCTCTATGCCAAAGAGAAAAAAACAGAAATTTTAGTAAGTTATACTCCCGCATTAGGCTTTTTATCTGAGTGGTGGAAACAGTTGTTTGGCGAAAGTGAAGGAAAAAGAGGAAAAGGAATTTTCCCTGCATCGGTTCAATTCACAACAGACCTACATTCGATGGGTCAATACATTCAAGATGGAGAACGACATTTGATGGAAACTGTAATCAAAGTGGAAACTCCAAAACAAGATGTGTATTTGACAGAAAAACAGGATGATCGAGATGGTTTAAATTATTTAGCAGGAAAAAAACTATCGGAGGTAAATCAAAGTGCAATGTTAGGAACATTGATTGCCCATAGAGATGGCGGAGTGCCTTGTTTAGAAATCACATTGCCAGTGTTAAGTGAAGAAATAGTTGGAGAATTATTATATTTCTTTGAATTTGCTTGCGGTGTTTCTGGTTATATGTTAGGTGTAAATCCTTTTGACCAACCTGGTGTAGAAGATTATAAAAACAACATGTTTGCTTTATTAGGTAAAAAAGGATTTGAAAAAAGAAAAGAGGAAATTCTAAGCCACATAAGATGAGTTGATGAAGGATTGAATTTTCAAAAGTTCAGATCCAAATATATCTTTTGTGATGTAAGCATCCCAAAGTTCTTTTGTTCCTAAATCAAGAACCGTACCGGAGAAAATCTCTCCGGTAATTTCTCCTCTATTTGCAGATTCCTTAAAAATATCCGATAAATCATAGTATTTGTTTTTCTCCAAATGAATAAGGCAGTTTGGATTAAGTAAAGCTAGTCCAATGTAATAATTCGATCCTTCTCCAAAAGTTAGTTTCCCATTTTCTCCTATATTGATTTTCGTATAATTTTGATTAGGAGGAATTGGAAGTAAATATAAATGAATTTTTGAAAAAGGTGTTAAATCCTTTTTGGGTACAAAGTTTGGAGTTGGAAAAAACAAAGTGTCTGGATTGATTAATAGTATCGGTTCGTTAAAAAAAATTTCAGGTAATCCTGTTCGAATTCCACCTGCAGTACCAAGGATTTCTTTTTTTTCTTCTAAAACTTCAATGGGAAATTGAGTAAAGTTTTGAAGATGGGATTTGATTTGGTCACCTAAATAATGTGTGTTGATCCAAACTTTTGAAGTATTCCATTTTTTCAAAAGATACAAACTATAATCAAGAAGGGAAATACCTTGAATTTTTAATAGAGGTTTCGGACAACCTTCGGTGAGTATTCCCATACGTTTCCCAAACCCTGCCGCTAAAACAAACGCATTCATAAATTTTTGAAATCCTTGTGTCGACCAAGTTCTTCACGTAAACTTCTTACAAAAATATATAATGAATCGGCAAACATTCCTAATTGAATGATTTCTTCCAATTGGTTTAAACATGAGATGATTGATGGTTTAAATTTATTTTTTCCATGATCTGTTACCATTCGGAAATAGGTTCCTAAAGCCTTAAAGGACCTTTGTAATGCCTGTAAATAAAAGGTATCGTTGAATTTTTTGGATTGGTCGATATTTCGTTTTTGAAATGATTTTAACATTAAGGTTCGAAAATCTCTAGGCAGTGGGTAATATGCATCATATAAGATGGAAACTAAATCGTATTGGGGAACACCCATTCTAGCATCCTGGAAATCAATTAACGCATAATCAGAGTTTGGCGAAATTAAAATATTTCTACAGTGAAAATCTCTGTGAGTAAAAACATTAATAGGGTATTTGTTTAAATAACCTACAGTTTCTTCAATAAACGCTTTCCCTTCATTGGAAATTTCAGTTTTGATTTGAAATAACTTTTTAAATCCTTCAAATTTTTCCAAAGTTAAATTAGTTTCAAAACTCAGTTTTTCAGTATCAAATTTCCGATTTTTAACAAGAGAAGGAGGTTCTAAGGATTGGAGTTTAAGAATTAAATCGATTAGAATTGGAAATTTATTTTTATAATCATTGAGAGTGTATGAACTAAAATCGTTCATTCCTTCAAAACTCATAAATGTAAGGCCAAGATCTTTATTTGTATCTTGAACTTTTGGAACATGGATTCCATTTGTATTTAGAAAATCAGAAATTATAACAAAATCTTCATTTACGGTTTCATCGGCACATACCACTTCTTCTTTTCCATTAGAAGTTGAGATTCGAAAGTACCTACGAGTGGATGCTTCTTCCTGTAATGGTTCAATTTTGGAATTTTTACCATAACGAGAGAGAATCAATTCTAATTGTGAGTCATTTAATCCTGGATACACTGAAGCTACTATGTTTCTGAAAGCTTAGGAAAAATAAAATGAAATTTGGATCCTTTGCCTGGCGAAGATTCAATTTCTAATTGAATGTCAAAATTATCTACAATTTGTTTGACTACAAACATTCCGAGTCCAGTTCCTTTTCCTAATTCCTTTGTTGTAAAATACGGTTCGTAGATTTTATCTAAAGTTTCTGGTGACATACCTTCTCCATCATCTGATACAACTAAGTATGAGTATCTTTTGTCCTGGTAGGAACGAATTTCTATCGTACCAATATTGTTGGTAGCATCGGCTGCATTCAATAGGATGTTGGAAAGTAATAATGCAAATTGGTCAGAGTTCATTTGGATAGGAACTTCTTCTGATGTTTCTTCCCATTTGATATGACAATATTTTAACTTTGCTGTTTCCTTAAACATTTGAAGAACAGAAGATATTTCCTTATTCAAATTCAATGTTTTTGATTGTTCATTGTTTGATTTTAATGATTTTCCAAGTTGTAAGAGATTAGATGTTAGCGCTCGTAATTTTTCAGTTTGATTTAAAGTTACTTTTAAGGCACGGTCTTTTAGCATTACATCTGCACTTTCTCTGGAAGCCATCTCTACAAAACCTTGAATCGCCGTGAGAGAATTATTAATTTCATGACCTATGCTAGCGGCAACAACCGATAAAAAAGCCCTTCTTTCGGAATGGATGAGTTGTTCCACCATTGCCTTTTTCTGTGTCACATCTCTAATGACTCCAGTATAATATGTATCTCCATCCAAACTATAAAAACAAATTGCAATATCGGCTAAAAAAGTAGTTTGGTCGGAACGTAATAAAGTTACATCAGATAATTGGAGAGTAGATTTGTTTTCCTCTTCGTTGAGTACCTTTGCAATTTGTTCCATGTATTTTTGCATTTTGCTTTCGGTAAACAGAAGTTTAACGGACTGACCGATGAGTTCCAATGGTGTATGAAAACGAAACATTTCGAAACTAGCTTTATTTGCTGAAACAATCGTTAATTTGGAATCGATTGTGATCACTGCATCGGAAGTAGCATTTAATATTGCAGTGTTTTGTCGGTTTAAATCTAAATTTTGAGTTCTTAATGCCTTTTCCAATTTTTCCGACAATAATAGTTTTTCTAAATCTGAATCTTTTTGATTCTTAACTTCTAATGCTCGTTTTACGACGGAAAGAATCTGAGTTCTATCTACAGGTTTTGAAATATACTCAAAGGCATGATATCGAATTGCTGATTCGGCGGAGGATAGGTTTGGGTTTCCAGTAATGAGAATGACAGGTAAGTTGATTTGTTTTTCTGCGATAAATTTTGTGAAATCAATACCAGACATCCCTGACATTAGAATATCAGAAATTACTGCTGAAAATGTTTCACCAGAAGAAATTCTTTGGATTGCTTCTGCTGCTGATTCAGCAAGTTCAATTTGGTAACCTTCTCGAGATAAAACTCTTTTTAAAGCAACTCGAATGTCTTCTTCATCATCGACGATTAAAATTTTATCCATTGTCATCTGTATGGGCAGGAAGGTATATCTCTACCTTTGTTCCTGTTCCTTCCTTTGTCTTGATATAGATCTCACCGCCATGGTCAGTGATGATTTTTTTAGAAATAGAAAGCCCCAAACCAGTTCCTTGTTTATTTCTTCTTGTTGTGAATAATGGCAAAAAAACTTTTTCTAAAGTATTTTCATCAATACCAGGTCCATTGTCCTCTACTGAAAATACAACCCACTCTTTTTTTTGATTTTTGACTAAATCGATTCCCAATTCAATTTTTGGAAACTGTCTTGCCTGTTCCATCTCGGAAAGAGCATTGATGGAGTTTACCACACAATTGATCAATACTTGTTCAATTTCCTGCCAACGTACAAAAATTCCTGGTAAATTGGGTCCAGCGTGGCGGGTAAAACTGATATTTTTTTTTCGGCAACTTACCTCCACGAGTTCACTTGTTCTTACTAAGATATAATACGGCGATACAAAATCTCGATTGGGACTTTCCATCCTACCTAAATCAAGTAGAGCCTTAACCAAATCTCGAATTCGTAAATTTGCTGATTCAATTTTTTTGAGAATGTTCCTTCGTTCGCTGGGATCTGTTTCGTCGACGGCAATTAAATCATCTAAATATAAAAGTGCACTTTGAAGTGGATTATTAATTTCATGAGCAAGTCCGGCAGCAATTTCTCCGATACTTGCAAATTTCATAGATTCGATGAGTTGGCGGTCCATTCGTTTTGCTTCAGTAATATCAGAAAAAACTAACATAATTTTTTTGTCGTTCGGATCATATCGCCTTACAGGAATAAAGCGAATTTCAAAAGTTCGTTCTTCACCTAAAAGAACATAATCAAATTCTGTGGATTGGGTAATTTGATTTTCAACAACTGCCTTCAAAACATTCATTAGTTTCGATTTCATGGTTTCATCAAAAAAATGAAATATATCTTCTCCTACTTCAAAGGCAAAAACTTGGAATAACAAAAACTTAAAAATTGGCGCAATTTCAAGGATTTTGGCATCTCTATTTACGATTACAAATCCATTATTCATCGTTGCAAAAAATGTTCTTAATTTATCTTCACCATATTTTATGATTCTTTCTGCATTTTGTAATTCAGAAAGATCAAGTAAAAGTAACGTGATTCCATTTGGTTTACCTTGATCTGTTGTGATAAAACTTTGTAGTTGAAAGGTAATCAAATCACCCATTGACAATTGAAATTCTAGAATTTGTTTTGAATTTTGAATTAACAATTCTTTAGTGAAAGTTTCAGATAAGGGAAGAATATCAGATACATGGTAAGTCTGGATTTGGTTTTCTGATAAACGAAAAAAATCAATGAACTTAGGATTGGCATATTTTAAGTTTCCGTTGAGATCAGTTTGGCAAAATGGAATTTCTAGATGACCAATAACTTCAGATTGTTCCTTTGTGAACTCATGATTCCAATGAATTGTTATGGAATAAATTTCTGTATCGGAATCAAAAAAATCTGTTAGCGAGGAAAAATGAACGGAACTAACTATCTTTTCTAAATTTTGTTTTTTTAAAAACCATTTGTATTCACTTTTTGATTGCGGATGAGTATGGATTTCCGAAATTAAAAGTTCATGATCGCAGAAGACATTTTGAATTTCCAAAGAATTCGGATTTTTGATATCCAGTCGTTCTTTTGTAATTTCATCCAGATATAGAATTCGTTTCGATTTAAGATCGACGAAAACCAATCCATTCTGGGAATGGGAAAGTAGCTGCGATAGTCTTTCAATTTTTGAATCTAACATTATGTTTAAATACTTTTACCGAAGCCTTTTTCGAAACTATCAGTCCCAGAGACGTAAATCAATGAAAAATATGGGGGGGATACCCTGTTTCGTTGATATGGGAGGCCATAAAATCTTTTATTGGAAATTTGGAAATGGCAATAAAAAACCAATTGTTTTTTTACATGGTTTGCTTGATGAGAGTTTTGGATTTCGAAGAGTCGTAAAAGAACTGTTAAATGATGGGTATCCGCTTTATGTATTTGATCTGCCTGGATATGGAAAAAGTAAATTACCCTTAGTAAAATATCTTTACCAAATTGATGTTTGGGCAGATTTATTACTCGAATGTTTCCTGAAATTAGAACTGAAAGATATTTGTCTAGTTGGACATTCAATGGGTGGGCTCACATCCCAACATTTGGTTTTACAAGATAATCAAAAAAGAGTCGAAAAACTTATTCTGTTAGCACCAGGCGGAATTCCACATCCTGAACGAGAAAGAATGCGCAAAATTCTTTTCCCAAAAACGGAAAAGCAGGTTATTTTGTTGCTACGATATTTGTATGGAGAGGAATTTCCTGAACCTGGATATTTATTTCGCCATACTCTTGTTACTATTTGGAACGAAAAACCAAATGAATATTTACAAGAAAACACCTTACGTCGGGAAGATGAGATTTTTTTTGATTCGAAAATTAAGGGAATCAAAATTCCAACCTTAATTTTAGCCGGCGCACAAGATGAAATCACTCCGCCGTTTATGATGAAAAAAATTAATTCTTATATTAAAAAAAGTAAATTGGTATGGATTCCAAAAGTTCGACATGCCATACATTTGGAAAAACCAGATGTGGTGGCAAATAATATTAGGATATTCTATAATACTTAATTATTCGCCATCGTCACCAATGGCATCAACGGGGCACATCGCCATTGCAGCTTTTGCTTGTTTTTCTTCGACAGGGTTGGTTGGCTGCTTTTTAAAGAAAATATGGCTTTCGTCGGTATTGTACTGCATTAAACTAGGGGCTTCCTTAATGCAGTCGTTACAGGGAACACAAGTCTGGTCGACATAGTATTTTCCTGGTACATTTTCGGGTTGTTTGCTACTTTTATCTGCCATAGAGTATTTTTACTTTTTAACAGACCCCCCCCTATAAAATAAAGCATATATGACGAAAAAGAACATCCTCATCGTCGAGGATGAACCCTTCCTCGGACTCAATATCAAACAGAAAATCGAATCTTTCGGTTTTCATGTGATTGCGGTCGTACCTTCCGGGGATGAGGCATTCCAAATTGTTTCGGAAAAAGTTCCTGATCTGATTTTGATGGACATCAATTTAGAAGGTTCCTTGGATGGAATAGAGACAGCGGAATCGTTACGAGAGCAGTTTTCCGTACCCGTTTTATTTTTGACAGGATTTTTAGATGATACCGCAAAACACAGAATCAATCAAAATTCATCCTACGCTTATTTAATGAAACCTTTCACTTCCGAACAATTGAAAGAAGCAGTCTCTGGTTTTACAACTTAAGTTTTTTGAATCTACCTTCTCCATTCCCACCGAATCAAAAATTCCCGATTTCCATCAGCGCCTTGGATGGGAGATTCTGCTAATCCTAAAAATTTTAGTCTTGAATCTAAATTTCTAACCTTTCGCCAAACGGAACGAATCGTATAACCAATATGATGCGAATTTTTTAGAACTCCTTTATCTAATTTGGATGGGTGAACTTCAAATTGAGGTTTAAATAAGGAGATCCCTTGCCAAATGGTTTTGGGACTGGATTGGAATAGAGAAACGAGGGAACCAAAAACGGGAACAAGTGAAATAAAACTCAAATCCATGGTGATCCAAGTTTCCTCTGTTAAAGGTTCTAATTGAGACACTGTTAGATCTTTTAGATGAGTGCGGTCAAACACTGTAACTTTGGGATTGTTAGCAATTTTTTGGGCCAATTGACCGTAACCTACATCCACAGCGATGACACGTGAGGCACCTTTTTCCAAAAGCACTTGGCAAAAACCTCCGGTAGAAGAACCTAAATCGATACAGGTTTTGTTTTGGACATTGACCTTTGGAAAAGAAGCAAAAGCACCGAGAAGTTTGTATGCCCCACGAGAAACATAGATTTTGATTTTTTCTTTGGTCCTAACGATATCTTTTGGGGAAACTAAAGTTCCCACTTTGGAAATTACTACATCATTGATAAGAACAGATCCAGAAAGGATTAACGATTGTGCTAGTTTTAGATCAATCGCATAACCCTCGCGAACGAGGAATTCATCCAGTCTAATTTTTTCTTTCGGCAATGTATTTTGGTAATCCTAAAAAGAATTCATTGTTTAATGAAGAAACTTCTGAAACAAGAGAAATTGCATTGTTAACGGACTCATCTCTTAATCTTTTTGCAGTTTCCATCCCGTAAAGACTAGGATAAGTTAATTTGCCAGCTTTGGCATCTTTTCCTGGCGTTTTCCCAAGATCTTGCAGGTTTCCTTCCACATCTAAAATATCATCGGTAATTTGGAATAATAGCCCTATTTCTTTCGCATAACTAGAAATAACTGCCTCTCTTTCTTTCCAATCGGATCGGAGTCGATTTCCTAGTAGGAAGGATGCTTCAATGAGAGCTCCTGTTTTTTTTGTATGGATGGATGAAAGCTTAGATTCTTTATTTTTTCCACTAGGATTTTTTTCTTCTTCAATATCTTCCATTTGCCCAAGGATCATTCCATTCATTCCGGCACCTTTGTGTAGAATTTGAATGGAGTCACGTATAGCGGTGGAGTCTGTTTTTTCAAATAAAGATAAAAGGTAAAAGCTCAAAGAGTTGAGTGTATCTCCCGTAAGGATGGCAGTGGCTTCATCAAATTGGATGTGGCAAGTAGGCATTCCACGGCGTGTGTCATCGTTGTCCATTGCTGGTAAATCATCATGGATGAGAGAATAGGTATGAATGCATTCCACGGCGAGAGCCGCTAAATAAACAGAGAAGTTTTCATTCAAATTTGGTTTCGTCGGGATTTGGGATGGATCAAAGAAAGAATTGAGTACAAAAATAGGTCGGATTCTTTTTCCGCCAGCTTTGAGACTGTACAAACAAGCGTCTGTTATGCGAGTGCGCGGTTGGAACAATTCTTTCGTATAAGATTCAAAAAAAGAATCAAAGAGTTGTTTGGAGTTTTTTAAAATATCGGAAAAGTGAGTTGGCACGGGGAGAAGACCGGTTCTCTTTAAAGAACCGATCGATTGTTTGGTTCGAACTTAGTTAAGTTCATACCCTTTGAAGAAAAACGCAATTTCTTGAAGTGCGTTTGCTACAGAGTCAGAACCGTGAACTGCATTTGCTTCTTTGCTTTCAGCAAAGAGTGCGCGAATGGTTCCCGCTTTTGCTTCTTTTGGATCAGTGGCACCAATCACATCTCTCCAATGTGCTACAGCGTTGTCTCTTTCAAGAGCGCAAGCAACGATTGGACCAGAAGCCATATAAGTGCAAAGGTCATTGTAAAAAGGACGAGCTGCGTGAACCGCATAAAATTGTTTTGCGTCTTCGAGGCTGAGTTTTAGGAATTTCATTCCTAGGATTTTGAATCCTTCTTTTTCAATTCTTTGAAGGATGTCACCGATGTGTTTGTTTTTCACAGCATCGGGTTTAAGCATAATAAAAGTTCTTTCCATATCTCCAAAAGCTTGGAGAAACCGAAAAAAGCAATCGAATCTTTAGGTGCTTAAAAAACGAACCAAAAGAAATGAAGTTGGGAGTAGATCCATTTTCTCAAATCCCATTTCTTCCCACACATTCAGATCAATGAGAATCAGAGAATATCCTGTAATTTTATTCAGAGCGATGGGATAGGGACTTAGATCTGTTTCGGGTTGAACTAGGTCTTCCGCTTTGATTTTGTTCGACTTCATCCCTTTGAGGGATGTTAGCTTTTGTGCAAAACCGAGGATGGGATCTTTTTCCCCTTTGTAAAGGATGGCAATTTTTTCCAAAGACTCGAGACCATTGTCTATCAAAACCCCAACTGTCGCTGGACAGTAATTGAGGATTCCTTTGATTTTTCCTCCCGTATAACTACGAGAAAAAAGTGGTTTGGCAGCACCAATGAGTAAGATATCAGTGTGTTTGATTTTGGCAAAATTGACAATTTCATAGGTGACGTTGTCTGTGATGCGGTATTCTGTTTGAACCTGCAATCCCATACTCCTGCCTGTTTGGCGAATGGCTTCAAAACTGGCATCACGGTATCGACGAATTTCTTCATTAGATAAAGAATCGTTAGGTGAAATATGAAGGGCAGTAATTTCTAAATTTTTCTTCTGGTTACCAGTGAGAGAATAAGCAAATCGAACCAAACTTTTCCCCATTTTTTCTTGCGCAAAGGCAACTAACACACGTAACTTTCTATCGGCTGGTTTTTCAGTGCTGATTCTTTTTTCAGAATTAGAAAAGAATCTTTGAATTCCATCTAACAGTGGTCCTGTTGAGAGAGTGGTGACAAGAGCCATCAGTACAAACACAGCAAAAATCTCGGGACTTAAAATTCCCAAATCATAACCAATATTGAGAACCACAAGTTCCATGAGCCCTCGTGTATTCATCAATGCACCGATAGAGAGAGCATCCTCCCAATTGGATCCTGAAACTTTTGCTGCAAAGGCACTGCCCACAAATTTTCCAACAACAGCCACTAAGATGACGAGACCAAACACCAACCATAAATGAGAACCATTGAGAAGGCCAATTTCTGTTCTGAGCCCTGTGATCACAAAGAAAATCGGGAGAAATAAAATGACGGCAATGTCTTCTATCTTTTCAGCAATGAGTTTTTTAAGATTTCCTTCTGATGGCATAATTACACCGGCAAGGAATGCTCCAAATAGGGCATGAATTCCAATTACCTCAGTGGTTAGAGAGGATAAAAATAGAATCATTAAGATGAGAGCCACTGCAGTTCTAGTTAAGTTTTCTCTAGAGATATATATGGAACCCAAACGTTTGAGAAAAGGAGCCACAAGATAAATCATAGTTAGGATATATGCAAAAGACAATCCAATGGTGAAAAGGGCAGTATTGAGATTTCCTGATTTGGAAATGGTTACGATGATTGCAAGTAAGATCCAAGCGGTGATATCATCGGCAGCGGCACAAGTAAGAACCATTGCTCCAAGAGGAGTTCTTGTTAAGTTTCTTTCCTGAAGGATCCTTGCCAGTACGGGAAAGGCAGTGATACTCATTGCAATTCCCATAAAAAGTGAAAAAGATAAAAAACCTACATTCTCAGGTGCATAATCTGTATAAAAATAATAAGCCAAAATCATTCCTAAGAAAAAGGGGAAAATGATACTGGCATGGCTAATCACAATGGCAGAGTGCGCTTTGTTTTTCAAAACTGATAAATCAAGTTCCATCCCTATGATGAACATAAAAAGAACCAAACCAATTTGGCTAAGGGTTCCTAGTGTGGGAAGACTTGCAGGTGGGAACAAAAACCCCATGGTTTCAGGGAAGTAGTAACCTAATAAGGATGGTCCGAGTAAAATTCCCGCTACTATTTCACCCATTACGGATGGTTGTTTGAGTTTTCTCGAAAAAATATAACCAACAAATCTTGCCGATCCACAAACAATGATGATTTGGAGAAAAAGTAGAGCTAAAGGATGGTGGAATCTATTAATAAAATTTTCTGTGTCTAAATGTTGATTTGTAACAATGACAATATTTTTTGCTGTTTCGAGAAGAGTTCCTGCTTGCAAAAGTAAATAGCCAAGGGAACCAAACAGTAGTATGGTGAATCCATAAAAAAAAGAAGAACGTGTTTTCATAGAATCCTCATTTTCTCCTTATACGGAGAATTTTTTGGTAAGGGCTTCGCCCACGATGTCTGGAACTTGGTTGGATACCGCTCTTCCATGTCTTGCTACTTCTTTGACGATTGTAGAGGAGACAAAAGAGTATTCATTGTCTGCCATCAAAAAATAAGTTTCGATTTCCGGTGCTAATTTTTTATTCATAAGTGAAATCGCATATTCGTAATCAAAGTCTGTTACCGCACGAAGTCCCCGTAAAATCACACGTGAATTTTTTTCTTTGCAATAATCGACTGTCAGACCTTCAAAAGTATCAATTTTGATTTTGTCCCAACCTTTAAAAACCTTTCCAATCATTTCCACACGTTCTTCAGGTGAAAACAGAGAAGTTTTTTTGGAATTGATTGCAACAGCAATAATGATCTCTTCGAATAACGGATGAGCTCGCCGTATAATGTCGAGATGACCGTTTGTGAACGGATCAAAAGAACCTGGATATACGGCGATATTTTTCATCTTATTTGTTTACCCGTGCCCATTCTTTCATAGGTAGTCCGTATAGGTTGATAAAACCTTCCGCATCATATTGGTTGTACAATTCTTCTTTTTCAAATGTAGATAATCCTGCATTGTAAAGAGACTTGATGGATTTACGTCCGACAACCGTACAACTTCCTTTGTACAATTTGATTCGTACGGTTCCATTCACATACTTTTGTGTATAATCCATATACGCACGCAAAGCATTCATTTGGTTCGAATACCATTGGCCATTGTAGATGTATCGTGCAAACTCTTGAGAGAGTTCATCCTTTTTGTGTTGGGTGTCACGATCGAGTGTGATGGATTCTAAATCGCGGTGTGCGATGTGAAGGATGGTTCCACCAGGAGTTTCGTAAACCCCTCGAGATTTGATTCCAACAAGTCGGTTCTCAACGATGTCGACTCGGCCCACTCCGTTTTTTCCACCTAAGTCATTTAAGGTTTCCATCACTTCAAGTGGGTTTAGTTTTTTTCCGTCGATAGCAACACAATCTCCATTTTCAAAATCCAATTCTAAATAAGTTGGTTTGTCTGGAGCTTTTTCCGGAGATACGGTTAAGATAAACATATCTTCTTTTGGTTCATTGAATGGATCTTCTAGAATTCCACCTTCAAAGGAAAGGTGCATTAAGTTTCTATCCATACTATATGGTTTAGCAGCTGTTACGGGAACTGGAATTCCTTTTTTCTTTGCGTATTCAATAAGGTCCGCACGCCCACCGAAATCCCAAGTTCTCCAAGGAGCAATAATTTGTAAGTTAGGCGAAAGTGCTTTGAAGGTGAGTTCAAAACGAACTTGATCATTTCCTTTTCCTGTTGCACCGTGTGAGAATGCATCGGCTCCTTCTTTTGTGGCTACTTCTGCCATAGCTTTAGCAATGAGAGGACGAGCCAGAGAGGTTCCGAGTAAATAACGCATTTCATAAATGGCATTTCCCCGAATCGCAGGGAAAATAAAGTCTCGTGCAAATTCCAAACGTAGATCTTGGATGTACACTTTGGAAGCTCCGGTATTTTTACCTTTTTCTTCTAGGCCTGTAAGTTCTTCTTTTTGACCGACATCGGCACAAAAAGCAATGACTTCACAACCATAGGTATCTTTCAACCAAGCCAGGATGACGGAAGTATCGAGTCCTCCGGAGTAAGCGAGAACGATTTTTTTGGGAGCAGGTTTCTCTTTCATAGAATAAGGTCAAAATAAAAGAAAAAACCAAGAACACAATTAAATATTGTCTGAAACGAAGTTGTGTAGTAGATTTGGTGGATGCGTTTTCCCGTTTCTTTTTCTGTTTTTGTAACCATTACAGTTTTTACAATTCACTGCCAAAAGCAAGTTGTACCGCAAGAGGAAGTCTCCCTATACCTACCTAACCCAAAGGTATACATCCAAAAAGAGGGAAAAGGAAAACGGGGAAGTTTTCTGGGGATGGAACCGTATCTTAACAAATATAGTTACGCAACGGAAGATAGTTTTTATTTGGCTTTGAACGAATACTTTCGGATAGCAAAGGAAAATGATCTTCTTTTTATAGATCGTAGTATCGTTGTTTTACCCGAGTACATTGGAACTTGGCTTGTAGTGACCGCCGAGGACAAATCAATTTTTGCCACCAATACAATCCAAGAAGCAATGGAAGTTTTGGTAAAACATAACCTTGGATCCTTTCTTTGGCATTATCTCTTCAGCAGTTCCTATTCTTCTGATACTTTAAAAGAAACACTCTTTCGGATGAAAGCTTGGCAAATGACAGACAGATACCAATCTGTATTTGCAAAACTCGCACGTGAGTATCGAGTCTCCATTGTCGCAGGTTCCATTGTATTACCGCATCCCAAAGTCATAGAAGGAAAAATCACGCCGACAGATGGGCCTTTGGAAAACGTAAGTTTTTATTTTCATCCCGATGGCAGAGTGGATGACCAAATTGTCAGAAAACTATTTCCCATTACCGACGAAAAAGAATTCCTGAAAGAAGGTAAGATAGAAGAAAATCCAAGTTACCAAACCTCGCTTGGGAAACTATACACGATGGTCTGTGCCGATTCTTGGTTTCCTGAAGTATATACAGAATTTAAAAAAACGGAATCGGAGCTTCTTGCAGTTCCCTCTTTTGTATCACCAGCAGATGCCTGGACCATTAAATGGCAGGGTTACAACGGTTATGCGAATCCAAAAGATGTGGATTCCAAAGACATTGGCGTTATTTCAGAACGATCGGCTTGGAAAAAATATGCAATGAATGGTCGCCTGAAAGATCCAAAAGTAAAAGCAGGTATCAATGTATTTTTTCGAGGTGAAATTTGGGATTTGTCAGCTAGTGGAGATGCTTTTTTGAATCTCGCAGGAAAACCTGTAATCAATTTTGTGAAAGAAGAAAAAAACCAAGGAAGAATCTATGTACTCTATCTCTAGAAAATCTTTTTTAGCTCTCTTAGTCTTTTGTGCAGGTATCAAATCTAAAATTCGTTATTTATATTTTAGTGATTCAGAAACAAAAACGGTCAATGCATTTTCCGAAGTTGTACTTCCTATTGCTGAACCTGGAATGCCCAGTTTAGAAAAGGCGAATGTGATGCGAAGGTTGGACGAAGAATTACATTTTGTTTCCGAAGAGATCCAGGAAGACTTTCATTCGGCAGTGATGGTTTTAGAATATCTTCCTCTCTTTTATGGATATTTTAGTTTTTTCTCCAGACTTTCCAAAGAAAAACGCGGAGAGCTTTTAACTATTTTGGCAGAGACAGATTCGGATATCGTCCGTGCTGTAGTTGGAAATTTAAAACTTTTGGTTTGTTTGGTTTACTATGGTCACAAATCTACTTGGGAGCAAATATCTTATCCAGGTCCCTTTGGCAATCCCCCTGAGAAATGGAGCGAATCAAGAATCCACTACCAAAATTTGGTGAATGGAAAGGAGATTTAAGATGAAACCAGGAATTTACCGTGATTACAAAAGTTATGCGAAGAATGAGACCATCGTTGTTGATGTAGTGGTCATTGGTTCGGGATGTGGTGGTTCGACAATGGCTTATGAACTTTCCAAAAAAGGAATCAAAGTCGCTCTCCTGGAACAGGGAGGGAACTACCATACAGGAACCTTTGATAATAATGAACTCAATATGGGTGGCAAAGTTTCTGCAGAGAGAAATTTTCATACGACGGCAGACGGTGGGATCAACCTCGTATATGGAAACAATTTGGGTGGGGCCTCAGTGCACTACTGGGCTGATAGTTACCGTACACCTGAGGACAGGTTGTTATTATGGAACCGTAAGTATGGAATCGAAAATCATCTTCCTGAAGATCTACATTCTTATTGGCCGGAATTGGAAGCGGACCTTCATGTAACCCCAGCCGGTGAAGAATCCTTTAATCCGATGAACCGACTGTTTCGAAGCGCTTCACAAAGATTAGGTTGGGAAGGTCATGCCGTCCCACAAGCAAGAAAAAACTGTCAAAAATCTGGCCATTGTATGCAAGGTTGTATGTTTGGAGCCAAACAGTCACAACTTGTGACTCATATCCCAAGGGCAGTACAACTCGGAACCGATGTGTATACAGACCTTCGGGCAGAAAAGTTAATTTTCCAAGGTAGGAAAGTTGCAGGCCTTGAAGCTGTTGTGATTGATCGAAGAACTTTACGACCTACAGCGACAAAGGTAACGTTTCAATCCAAAGCGGTTTGTGTTTCGGCAGGTGGGTTTGGTAGTTCTACTTTTTTACTTCGCAATGGCCTAAAAAAAAGATTACCAGCTCTTGGTGAGTATTTGGTAATCAATCCATCTCCGATGGTACATGCGTTATATGAAGAACCCATCATCCAATGGAGAAACATTCCTGCTGCTTATGGAGTGGAGGACTTTCGTTTGGCCAGATACCAAAATGGAAAGTACAAAGAGGGTGGGTATATGTTAATGCCAAACCAATTACAACCAGCTACTCTGGCGGCCCTCGTTCCTAGTTTTGGAAAAGACCATTATACTTATATGAAACAAATGGAACATTTGGGTGGGACCATTGGTTGGATTGACGATGTGGACGGGGAACTTGGTTCAATAGAAGTGGATCTATTCGGAAAAAGAAAAATCAATTACCCATTTGGAAAGGTCACCAAACAAATCTTTAGCGACCTGACATACAAACAGATGAAGTTAAACTTTGAAGCGGGCGCCAAAGAAGTTTTCCTCGCAGGTATGAAACTTCGTAAATATTCCAAACTTCCTAAAAAAGAAGAAATTGATGCTCTCGCATGGAGACCTGCGGAATTTCCAATGGCAGCTCCCCATCCTGCCGGTGGATGCCGGATGGGGAAATCGAGCGAAAACTCAGTGGTGAATTCTCGCCACCAAGTCCATGGATTTGAAAACTTGTTTGTGGCAGACTCTTCTGTTTTTCCTACTGGGGTGAGTGTGGATCCTAGTTTTACCATTATGGCTTTTAGTAAAAAAGCCTCTGAGTTTGTAATGAATGTTATGTGAGGTTTTTATTCCTAAAAACGGCTACGGTTTCAACGTGATCGGTTCTTGGAAACATATCCACAGGTTGCACTGAATTTAAAAAGTATTGTCTTGCCAGAAGGTTTGTGTCTTCCCGAAGACTCATTGGATCACAAGACACATAAACAATTTTTTTAAAACCCATTCCTAAAATGGTTTCCGCCACTTCGACGCCGAGTCCTGTGCGCGGCGGATCCAGTACTAAGGTATCATAGTTTTTTCCAAATAAACTTGGTAGAACTTCGGCCACTCTTCCTTTGCGGAACCGTACATTGTGTACTTTGTTATACTTAATAGATTCCAAGGCAGTTCTATGAGAATTGGGATTTTCTTCGATTCCGATCACTTCTTTACAGTTTCCAGAAATCCAAAAAGAAATGGTTCCAATTCCTGAATACGCATCAATGACACGGGACTCAGGATCGATTTCATCCAAAACCAAATTGTACAAACTTGGTGTTTGGATGGGGTTGACTTGTAAAAAAGTAGAAAGACCAACTCTGAATTTATGTTTTCCAAAATGTTCGTGTATGTATGGTCTACCCCATAACAAATGTTCTTCGCGACCCAGTGCCATGGTCGTGTGTTTGGTATTGATGTTTTGGATGATTCCAACTATTTTACCAAACTTTCCTGTTTTACCAATTCGGTTTTGAATGGCAGTGTGGAGTCTTTTGGAAGCATCTTTGGCATGTGGAATATCTTCTTTCGCCGTAACAATTCCTAAAATGATTTCTCCTGTGGAAAAAGATTTTCTTGCCACAAGGTATTTCATCATCCCACGTCTAGATTTTTCGTTATAAGGAAGGAGTCCTTCTCGCCTTGCCCATTGTTTGACGGCTAGTGCAATTTCTGTTAAACCAGGATCTTGGATTTGACATTCGGTTTGATCGAGTACAAATGTAGATTCTTTATTAAAAAGTCCTAAGGTAAGAAGTGTTTTATTTCCAATGATTCTTCTTCCAAACGGAAGTTGAATTTTATGACGGTAATATTCTGGCGATGGGCTTGGAACAATGGTACGAAATTCTAGATGGCGATACGTTTTAAAAAGTTCTTTGATGTTTTGTTCTTTTTTACGAAGTTCTTTGGTGTAATCAATGTCTAGATAATTACAACCACCACAAGTTCCGAAGTGGGTGCAGATTTTTGTACCGGGATTGGTTTGTGTCATAATGGATTTCCGGTTCCTACAAGTTCGGAGATATTGGAGAGTTTCTTTTGTTTGATCACCTTGTCGAGATAAGAACAAATTTGGTAAGGAAGAAATGGTCCTTCGTAGATATAACCTGTATAAATTTGAATGAGGTTGGCACCGGCTTCAATCATAAGTTTTGCTTTTTCACCTGAGTCGATTCCTCCTACACCAATGATAGGAATTTTTCCTTTTAGTGTTTTGTAAGCAAGGGAAACAAATTGAAGGGATCTTTCAAAAAGTGGTCCACCAGAGAGACCGCCTTCCTCTGGATTGGTTTCGCCGAGTACTTCTTTGTTAAGTGTGGTGTTAGTCAGAATGACTCCATTAATTTTATAATCCAAACATACTTTTAAATTTTCGACTAACTCATCTTCTGTTAAATCAGGAGCAAATTTTAAATACAAGGGAACGGGAAATTTGTGATCAAAAGCTGACTGGATTCCTTCGATGAGATTGATTAAAGTTTTTTTGGATTGAAGAGAACGTAATCCGGGAGTGTTGGGTGAGCTGATATTAATGACAGCATAATCTCCGTAAGGAACCAACTTCTTTAATGTATAAACATAATCATCCACAGCATTTTCTAATTCTGTGACTTTTGATTTTCCAGCATTGATTCCACGCACACCAAACTTCTCTTGTTTTTTTAAATTGGATTCGGTGGTATCGGCACCAGGGTTATTGAATCCCATTCGGTTGATGAGCGCTTTGTGTTTAGGATAACGGAAGAGTCTTGGTTTGTCGTTCCCTGGTTGTGCTTTGGCAGTGATGGTTCCTACTTCGATAGAGCCAAATCCCATATGAATCATTGTTGGATAAAGTTCTGCTGTTTTGTCGAAACCTGCGGCAAGTCCTAATGGATTGGGGAAATGGATTCCTTGGATGGTTTGTTCCAATCGTTTTGATTTGTATTCAAACAGGGAAGATAAGGTCTTATGGAAAAAAGGGATTTTTTGTGAAAGCGAAAGGAATGTTGCTGCCAAATGGTGTGC
Source organism: Leptospira harrisiae (assembly GCF_002811945.1). Classification (NCBI taxonomy): domain Bacteria; kingdom Pseudomonadati; phylum Spirochaetota; class Leptospiria; order Leptospirales; family Leptospiraceae; genus Leptospira; species Leptospira harrisiae. Next base: position 172,218 of record NZ_NPDX01000005.1, read on the forward strand.
TGATTCCGGATCCAAGTGAAACAGAATTGGTTTGATCAGGTGATTGTAGAACAAGAAGAGAATCCTTACGTTGATTCTTTTTTCGCACTCTTTTCTTACAATTTCTTTCCGAAAATAGCGTTCTTTCAGAGACTCATTATCAGGACTTTACTGAATGGCACCAAATTCTTCATTTGCCCGTATTTGGCAGAATCCTTCCGACTTTCCACCGGAAGCCGTACTTCGGGAATTGGAAAACCTACTCAGATCCAATCCAGATTTTTGGCTCAAAATCAACAGAGATGGAATCATCGTTGATTATAAAACATCCAGGTTTGTGAATATTGGAGACAAACCAGAATCCTTACTCGGCAAACATATCGATGTAGGTCTTCCTCCTTACTTACGTGAAATCACTGCCGAAGCTTTGGCATACTTATCAGAGAAAAAAAGCCAAGTATTTTGGAAAGAATACTCATATGGTGAAGAACCAAACATCCGTCATGTGGAGGTTCGTTTTGTCGTTCTCTATGAAGGTTATATCATGTCCAACCATAGGGACATCACTGAAAGAAAACGATTAGAGAATGCGTTTTTAGAAAGTGAGTCTAGATTCCTTTCTATGGCTCAAAATGCGGCTGATTCCATTATCATTATCAACGATGATGGCATTATCCAATTTTTTAACAAAACTGCAGAAGATACCTTTGGGTATACTCATGATGAAGTCATCGGTAAAAACATAACCATGATCATTCCTCCTGAATATAAAGAAAAACATGATGAATACTTACGCAGATATAAGGCCACTGGAACCCAACATATCATTGGAGTGGGTAGGGAACTTGTCGCACAACGTAAATCAGGTGAGATTTTTCCATGCGAATTATCGGTTGGAGAATTCAAAACTAAATCTGGAAAAATGTTTACTGGAATTTTGCGAGACATTAGCCTGCGTAAAATTCAAGAACAAGAATTATACCAATATAGAAATCATTTAGAAGATTTGGTTGAAAGCCAAACTATGGACTTAAAAATGTCCAAAAATATTGCAGAAGAAGCATCTTATATGAAGTCTCTCTTTTTAGCAAATATCTCTCACGAATTAAAAACGCCAATCCACGCAATTTTGAGTTATGCTGAACTAGGTGAAGAAAAATCAGCATCAGTGTCACCTGAGAAAATTAAAGAATACTTTCAGATTATCGATTCTTCAGGTAAACGATTGTTAGGTTTACTTGAAAATTTGTTAGATATTGCTAAATTAGAATCGGGCAAAATGCGATATCTATTTGAGAAAAATTGTCTGAAAGAAACCGCTAAGTTTGTGATCAACGAAATGCGAGTCATTTTGGAAAAAAGAGGGATTACAGTTGTTTTACTAGATAAGGAAGAACGTTGGGAAGCTGAGTTCGACTACGAAAGAATCCAGCAGGTGGTCCGAAATATCCTCTCAAATGCATTAAAATTCATCCCAAATGACACTAATATTGAAATTAGTATGGTCAGAAGGGAATTTATTCCGAGAAAAACTCAGTCATATGTCAAGGGTATTGGAATACAAATTCGTGATTTTGGTCCGGGGATTCCTCCGGAAGATTTGGATAAAATTTTTGAAAAATTCATCCAGTCCAAACAAGTGAAAGCTGGGACAAAGGGGACGGGACTTGGATTGTCCATCTCTAGGGAAATTGTGAATGACCACCATGGGTTATTGTATGCTGAGAACCATGAATCTAAAGGAGCTATTTTTACGATGTTAATTCCTTGTTCTCGCGAAGGTCTTCGATGATTAACCTACTAGCAGTAGACGATGAAATGATCAATTTAATGATCATTGATGAGTCACTTTCCGATAAAGGATTTACCGTTGTGAAAGCTAGGGATGGTGAAGAAGCATTTCAAATCCTTAGTTCTGGTTCGACAATCTTTCATGCAATTATTTTGGATCGACTTATGCCAAAGATGGATGGGATCGAACTTCTAAAAAAAATCAAACGCTCCGAAAAGTACAAAGATATACCTGTTATTTTTCAAACAGCAATGAGTTCCGTCACTGATATGACAGAAGGTTTGGATGCTGGTGCATTTTATTATTTAACAAAACCATATTCTAGAACATTATTAATTCGTATTGTTCAGACTGCTGTAGAACATTTTATCAAACTCCAACGTGCGAAAGAAGACCTTCATAAAGGAATGGGTGCTCTTAGACATATGGTTACAGGCGAGTTTCGAATTCGTTCTATTCGGGAATCTCATGAGTTGGCACCACTTCTTGCGAATGCTTGTCCTGACCCCGAACGAGTGTTAACTGGGATTATGGAAATTTTAAACAATGCGATAGAACATGGTAATTTAGGTATATCCTATCAAGAAAAATCGGAACTCCATGATAATGACAAACTTATGGAAGAAATTTTTAGAAGATTAGATACTCCTGAGTTTAAAGATAAATTTGTAAAAGTTACTTTTGAAAAAAATTCGGAACGAATTGAAATCCGAGTCAGTGATCAAGGAAAAGGTTTTGATTGGCAAAGGTATCTCTCTGTGGAAGCGATGACAAAGAATGCTTTCAAAACCCATGGTCGTGGGATTTTTATGGCGAGAAAATTATCGTTTGATGACCTTTCTTATACTGACGAAGGCAGAACCGCCGTCATTCGAATAGATTTATCCAATAAACAAGGCAACTTACTCACAGACTTTCAAGAATAACAAAAGATTATAAAAGAAATACCTTTGGACTTGTGAAGTTTGGGATGATTTGGCTCACATAATTTTTTAGTTCCGATTCTGTATGGGAAGTCGCCACACCGATAATGGTACATCCTGCTGATTTTCCTGATTGTAATCCAGCAAGAGAATCTTCAAATACCACACATTCTTTAGGTTCAAACCCTAATTCTTTTGCACAAAGTTGATAAACTTGCGGGTGTGGTTTGCCTTGTTCAACTCTCGTTCCATCTACAATCACATCAAAAAAATGTCGTAATGAAAGATTGTCTAATGTAAAATCTACATTCATTGTGGGAGCAGAAGTTCCTAATGCTATTTTAACTTTTTTATCTTTTAGAAAATATAAATACTCAATCAAACCAGTAAGTGGTTTCATTTCTTTTTTATATAACGTTTGATACCAACTTTCTTTTTCATCACCATATAGTTTACATTCTTTGTCAGAAATATCTCCAAAGATCATTCTAAAGAGATCTGCATTGGTTTTGCCATTGAAGGTATCTCTATAAATTTCAGAGTTTAATGGAAAATTATATTTTTTTGAGAATTCCATCCAAGCTTTGAAATGAAAAGAATGATTGTCTACAACCACACCATCCATATCAAAAATAAATCCTTTATGATTCATTTATCTTCCTTTCATATCCACCAACAAACCCTGTAAAATAAGAAGGGATTTTGGTTTCAAATGTAAGTACTTCTTTATTGAAGGGATGAGTCAATTGAATTGAAAAGGAATGTAATGCCATTCTTGGATAAGTTCTTGTGTCATTCCCGTACTTTGTATCACCAACAATTGCATGTTTTTTATCTGATAGGTGAACACGAATTTGATTTTTGCGACCTGTCAATAATTCGATTTCTAATAATGAATATAAATTTGTTTCTTTAAGAACTTTGTATTTTGTTTTAGAAAGTTTTCCTGATTCAGGATCATCGGTGGAATACACTCGATGGGCTTTGGATTCGACAAGATAAGATTGAATCAAGCCAGACTTTTCCTTCCATACCCCATGGCTGACCGCCAAATAGATTTTTTTTGTTTTCTCCCAAGATTCTTGGAGAGTTTGTTTTGCAGTTTCTGTTTTTGCAAAGACCAAAATTCCGGAAGTTTCTCTGTCCAATCGGTGGACAATGAAGATTCTATTTTTGGACCGTTCGCTCCCTTTTTTCACGTAATCCATAAGAGCTGCGTATGCAGTTTTTGATTTTTCGGATTCGGTAGCGATGGTGAGAAGGCCGTGGGGTTTGTCTACGACCAGAATGTCTCTGTCTTCGTAAAGGATACTCAGGCCCTTTGGTAAAAATCGAGTATTAGTCTTTTGTTTCATTCTTTTCAGAGGCAGCGATCTTTACCTCTCCAGTGAGTCTAAGAAGGACGCGGATGGGGTCAAGACTTGTCCTGCGTAGGAATGTAGTTTAATTTATTGAATATTATTCCGTTAAAACAGATATTGGTTTCGAAGGAACCCGATGCAGACTTTAGAATCTATGCAAGTGAATCATTATGTCCCCTTATTTCAGCCGATCTTTTCCGTAGAAGAGCAGACGGTGGTCGCATACGAATCCCTCGGTCGGAAACGAGAAGAAAATGGGAATTTGGTTTCGATTCCTGAATTCAGTGATCCCCATGTTTCTGCTCTTCGTATGAGTTTGATCGACCGGCAGTTACTAGGGCTTGCGCTCGCAAAAATTCAAACAACAAATGATTTACTCTTTGTCAACATGTCTCCTGACCAAGTGATTTTAGAATATGAAGAGAGCCGTTCCAATACGTTACCCATTTCAGATTTGGTAAATAGTTATGGGATTCCATTAAATCGAATCGTCATTGAGATTACAGAAAAATCAGGAAGTTATGGAACCGATGTTTTAGCTGCGGGTGTTGAACTTTTACGAGAACAAGGGTTTGGGATTGCTTTGGATGATGTTGGCTCTGAATCTTCCAACTTAGAACGATTAGGTGCCATTAAACCTGATATTATTAAAATCGATTTGAATTTATTAAAAAAATCAATCGAGAAAAGAGAATATCAATCGATCCTAGAGTATTTAAAACAAATTTCATTGAGCATTGGATCCCAATTACTTTTTGAAGGAATTGAAACAGAAGAAGAGTTGTATCGAGCAATAAGTTCTGGAGCAAGTCTTTTACAGGGATATTTTTTGGGAAGGCCTTCTGATTTAGCCCATGATAAACAAAGTATTTGTGATACTGTGGTTCCACATCTACAATTGTATCATGAACAGAAACGCAGAGAAGTTGCTACTGAAATTGAATTTGAAAAACAAATCAAATCTAAACTCAATACAATCAATTTAAAAACTATTAAGTTGGATAATCGAGTCATTATTGATCCTAATTCCTTTTTTAAAATTGATACTCATGTAAAAAGAGTGTATGTCACTGATTGGTTGGGAACCCAAGTGTCACCATATTACGAGCGGACAAGTGAGATGGGTTTTAGCGAAAACCTATTGTTGATTCAGAAAAACTGGTCTTATATGCCTTTCTTTTATAAACATGTGAAACAAGTATTTCGTGATTCTGAAAATTGGCAAGTGAGTGATCCGTATTGGGATAAAGAATTAAAAAAGAATGTCATCGTATTCTCACGTGTGAATGAGATGGGTTATTCTTTTTTTGTGGACCTAGCTTTAGATTAAGTTAAATTCATTTGGCAATGAAATTGCAGTCCACATTAGTTCTTAAATTTAATTTTTAGTTAAAATCAGGACCGTTCAGGTATTTCGTAGAATTAAAAATTAAAATCAATGGCATTCACTTTGATTGGTTTTCTCTTTTCCGTCGCATTGATAAAAACAAACGTAATTTACCATACCAGCGTTTTTGAAGCATTTGATTGTAACAAATTAGATTTCAATCGCAAGAGTTATTGACTTTGAGCGAATCTTAAGATAAGATTTGTATTTTTGGAGAACATTCATGTTTCAATGGAAACCACAACTGGAAAGTCTATTAGGAATATTATTCCTGAGTTTTTGCATATTCAATTGTTCTAATACAAAATTAGAACCCGGCCAAATTGTTGACCAACACGGAAAAACAATCATATTGATACCCGAACCTGGATCAGAACCAACCATTCAGAAGGAAATTAAAAGTTCGGTTCCTCTTTTGTTGGCAGATGGGAAACTAAACATTTCTGGTTGGTCGAGATATCCTTATTTTCAAATCGAAGAATCCCATATCAAAGTTGATCCAAAACGTTATAAAAGATGGGAACATTATACGTTTTATAATGAAAAATTTGGTGGCGCGGTTACCGTTACAGACATCGGTAATTTGGCAATGGGTAGCATTGAACTTTTAGATTTTTCTACAGGAAAAATTATTTTTTCCAAAACTGAATTAGTAAGACCTGGTGAGATTTTTTTCCCGACGAATACGACGGATCCAATTGAGTTCAAAAAAGGGGACCAATTCATTCGGATTACAAAGCTAAAAGGAAAACGAGTCATTGAATACTCTATCATTGGCGATTCAAAATCAGAAGTAATTATTGGTAATTTGGAATTAGAAGAAAAAGCCCCAGAAGCACTTGCGGTCATTACTCCTTTTTCAGAATCAACATTCTTTTATGAATACAAAATGCCGAGTTTAATTTGTAAAGGTACCATCCAATACAACAAAACCAATTATGAATTTGCTAATAAAAGTTATGCGGTTTTAGATTGGGGAAGAGGGACCTGGCCTGAAAAAAATAAATGGTTATGGGCAGCGGGTGCAGGACTTGTTCAAGGGGAATTGCTTAGTTTGAATTTGGGATATGGATTTGGAACTCCCACAGAAGCAACAGAGAATGGAATCGTATACAAAGGGAAGGTTCATAAATTAGATAAAGTCACCTGGAAATATGATGTCACAGATTATAAAAAACCATGGAAGTTTATCAGTAATGAAGGCCGTCTTGAATTAGAATTTACTCCAGTGTATCTTTTACATTCAGATATTGATTTGATGGGAATGATTGGATTTTTAAAACAATTGTACCAAAACTTCACTTTCTCCGAAATTTTAGAGTTATTAAAAACGGAAGCATATTTGAATAAAGCTTTTGGTCATTACAATGGTTATGTGGTACTTGACAATGGCACAAAATTAGAGGTAAAAGGCCTTGCTGGTTTTGCAGAACAAATGTACCAGCAGTGGTAAATTAAACTTTATAATTTCTAAGTGTTTCTAAACGAATGGCACTTAGAATCACAACTAAAGTGATTACGGTTCCTGCAGAAATGACGGCAGCCGTAATCGAAACTTTCACAAGTAAAAGTCCAGACAATAATCCAGACAAGGCTGGAACCACTTGGCTTGTGATTGTGTATAGACTAACAAGCCTTCCTCTGTATTCTGTTGTGACTTCTGATTGAAGGATGGCAACGATAAGACTTATGCTTGCACCAGCACCAAAACCACTAAAAAGTAAAAACAAAACAGAAACCCAAACTATAGAACTAAATCCAATTCCTAAAAATCCCAATCCACAAAATAGTCCTGCAAGAAAAATCATTTTCCCATAACCAACTTGTTTTGCGAGTTTTAAAGAAACTCCTCCACCGAGTAAGAGGGCAAGAGCAAGTCCTCCTAGAAAAAATCCACGTTCTAATTCCCCTAGTTCTAAAACTCCTTTGGCAAACCTAGGCATCATTACTTGTACTGGTCCCATCGAACAATAAATAACGATAGAAAAGAGTAATGTTTGTTTGAGGAGAGTATGATTTTTTGCGTAAGACACTCCTCTTAAGATTCGATCCCATGCCGAAGATGATTTTCCGAGACCATCCGTTTTAATACCCAAAAGTAGAACCATCGCAATCAAAAATAAAATAATTCCAGTTAGGTGAACCATTTCCCAGGAATGAATTTTCCGACAAAAGGCAAGAATTGGTGGAGCCGCTCCAAAACCCAACATCACTAAAATATTAAAAACAACAGCCAATTTTACCTGGCGATCTCCAGCGAGTCTTCCTAAAAGAGACATCCGAGCGGGAGCAAGAACAGACCAACCCATTCCAACAAATACAGCACCTAACAAAAACAGAAAGATAGAAATTTGTCCTTCCATTTGTGAAGAAAGATGTAACAATCCCAATGCAATTAAAAAGGAGAGATGAGCGCCTTGTGCTAATTTTTGCGGTGAATAGGAATCACACCAAGCTCCTGCAAACCATCCAAGAACTAGAGGAACACCAAAACACAATCCAAAACCAATGCCTGCGAGCGCATCTGCATTCCAAACATCTTGTGCATATAAAATTACACTATAATTTGTTAGGTGGCCTGCCAAAAATCCAAAAAACGAAGCCATTAAAAATCGTACAATTTGTCCTTGATTGTATTCTTGTTTTGTATTCATTTTGATTGTTTAATTTCCATTAAAGTTGGTTGGCCATCTTCAATCTGCCAACTTGGAAAGGCTCCATTACAAGTGTAAGCTTTGCCATCTGGCCCAAATTCAACATCTCTTGTAAATGTAACTTTTCGGCTCATTGGATATACTTTCCATTCTTCCGTTTTGATATCCATTGCCATAAGATTGTCAGATGAAGTGCCATTCACCCAAACCAAGTTTCTCGGTCTGTCAACGTTAAGTGAATAGGGAGTTTCTACTCCATCTATGGCTGTTGGCAAAGGATAAAGTTTAAATTTTCCATCTTCAGGTGTATACTTTGCGATAGAACCTTCAGGAAAAGCGGAAATCCAGATATGGTTGTCTTTATCAATTCTTAGGCGGCGCGGTCCTTGGAAAGGAGTTTCAATCAATTGGAAACTGTCATCTTTTGGATTGATCACTCCAATGGTATCTGCATGCAAACGAGTAAACCAAACATTTCCGTTCGGTGCAATATCAATCCCGTAAGGCAGTGGCATTCCACTCACTCGTTCATCAACAGGTAATAGATGCATTGGAAATCCCCAGTTCATCAGCTTCACAATGAATCCACTGATCCATAAACTAAAACTTTCTTTTTTGGTTCTTGCAGGTAAGTTATAATTTTTGAATTTGTTAGATTTCCGGTCAAACATTCCTACTTGATTTGATAGTGCTAAAGTAAACCAAACACGGTCTTCGTCATCTATACGAACAGTATGAGGATACAATCCATCTTCAAACATATGGTCAGTGAATTTTTTTGTGATTGGATCAAATTCGGTAATCCGCTTTTGAAGTGAAGGTGTGATGAATATATGTCCATCAACCGGTGATTCTGCTAGGGAATGTAATCCTACATAGGTTTCATGTTTTTGAAAAGAACGTAACCTTCCTGGCAAGAGTCCACCCAATTCGTCATCCGGTTGTTTTGGAACTTTATACACAACCGTTTTGCCAGTGTTAGGGTTTATTTCCCAGAGTCTATCTTGGATGTTATCTCCAACGTAAACCAACCCTGTTTTTTTATGATACAATAGATCATGCATTTGAGAAAAACTGTCTCCCATCGGCCATTCTCTGATAACTGCACCATGAAGTTCTTTTCCCCAACTCCGACCTGGTTGTACTCGTTCCGGATGTTTGAGTAGATCAATATAAGCATTGGATAAAAGCGTAGGTAGCTTTTTTTTAGCTTTGCCATGGGGCCTTGCTCCATAACCCATCATCCGATTGATAATTTCTTCCCAATCATCTGCCGTGAAAGCCCTTCGCATAAAAAAACTTCCTTGTTGGTGGCAAAATCCACACTGTTCTAAGTAAGTTTTTCTTAAGTCTTTGTCTTCGCCAAAATCAAGTGCGGCCACCCAACTATTGGAAGGGTATTGGCTCACGAGAAGATTGATGTCTACAACCTTCTCCATTCGAAAGGATTGGTAAGATCCCGATGAAAAAGCCCGTAGGTTTTGATCCTTAAAACCAATTTTTCGCAATCGAACAATCACTGAAGGTGAATAGGGAAAGGGCACATTGATTCGACCGTTGGGATTTGTAAACATTGTCACTTCTGGAGTGATGGTAAATTCTAAACCTTCTGGTGGATATCCATGATCATCCCGCGGAGCCACTTGTGGTTTTTCTGCCTTTACAGTCACCATTACAAGGTCTAGAGGTTTTCCAGAAGAATCTTTAACTTCAATCTCAATGGCAAATAACGGAACATAGGTGAACAAAACAAAAAATAAAATATATTTAAATTTAAGTTTCATGGTAAGGAACTCCTTTGGCTTTTAAATATTGAATGAAAGTTTCTTTGGATGTATATTTTGGAATGTATCCAAAAACAGTTTTTAATTGTTTATTAGATAATACAGGTCGATAACGCAAAAAATCAATTTGGTCCGGGCCATACTGTGTGAGATGAAAAAATTTTAAGACAAATAATGTCGATTGTAAGATGAAAGAGGGAATGGCAATGTATGTTTTACCAATCATAGAACTAATTTCTTTTAGAGTCATAGCTCCATCACCAGCAAGATTAAAAGCACCTTCTTTTTTTTCTAAAATCCCTTTGGTTATGATTTGGATCACATCTTCATCCCAAATAAAGACAAAGGGACTTAAATGCCCCAACACACCCATAACAAATGGTTTTTGAAACATATCAGTGATTAGGTTGTTAACTGTGGGACCTAAAATGGTTCCAGGTCTTAGGATCAGTTGTTTTAATTTAGGGTGTTTCATTCGGTATTCGGAAAGAATTTCCTCTACTTCTCTTTTGTGTCTGGAATAGACAAAGGCGGAATGTCCTCTGATCGGATCGGATTCTTCAATCCAGTCTTTGTTTTCTTTGTGGTATCCATAAGCCGCACCGGAACTTGTGATGACCACTTGTTCTGTTTCAGATAAGATAGCACCGTCTAAAACATTCTTTGTGCCTTCGACATCAATTTTATGTTGGATGGCTTCACTCATTCCTGGCGGTGGATTTAAAATAGAAGCTAAGTGAACAATGGAATTTGGTTTCCAGTTTTGAATTAATTTAAGAACATCATCCCTTTGACTAATATCCAAATTTTGAAATTCTAAATTGGAAATGGAATCCAAACCTTGCAAAGGTTTGATATCTGTGGTTAGGATTTTCCAATCGGGAAAGTTTTTAGAAATGTGTTTGATGAGTGTGGTACCAATATAACCGGCACCACCTGTGATCAAAACTTTCAAACTTTGGTCCCATCCATTGGCGAAAATTTTCGCCAATGCAAAACTAATAAAAGACCTGAGACAATATGCCAAATTCCCCAAAACGCTGCCACCAAAGCCATGTTTGGTTCTGCTTGGAATTGTGTGAGGATGAGACCAAGAGCAAGTCCCGAATTTTGCATTCCGACTTCAATGGTAATGGCACGTCGATTGGGAATGTCTTGGCGAAAGGCTCTTGCAATTAAATTACCGATGATGAGTGCGACAAAGTTATGAAAAACAACAATCAGAAACACAAATCCAATATTGTCCAAAAAAACTTTCCAATTCCCACCAACAGCCACAACTAAAAAAACCAAAAAGGTTACCGAAGAAATTCGTTTGAAGATCGGAGTGATTTTATGAGCTACACCGGTTGCAAAATTGCCAATCGACATACCAAGTGCTAAAGGAATCAAAAGTAAAATAATTAAACCTTTGATAATCATCAAGCTATCAATATGTAATTCTCCCGTACCTGAGATCATTGCTTTTGTGACTGGGTTGCTATGTGCCGTTAAAGTAAAGTTTAGTGGTAATGTGATGATGGCAAATACACTAGAGACAGCTGTCATACTTACAGAAAGTGCAGTATTTCCATGGGCTAAGTGAGTAATGATATTTGATAAATTCCCACCAGGACTTGCTGCAACAAGTAACATCCCCAACTCTATCCCTGCAGGTAAATCGAGTAATAGTGTGATCAGAAGTGTGATCCAAGGTAAAAAGAGTGTTTGGCCAATGAGCCCTGCGAAAACAGATACAGGACGTTGTAATACGGCCCGAAAGGCTATGAACCTAAGTTCCAATGCTACACCGAAGATCATCAGTGCTAAAATAAGACCTAAAACGATTTGGTAGTCGTTATTATAATTCATCCTCTTTGATTCCTGTAGAACAATCTATTTCCAATAAAGAACGTACATTCGATTTTCATACGTTCGCCGGACGATATCTTCTTCTATAGAAGTTTCAATTCTATCTTTTTTTGAGGTAGAACAAAGCCATCCCAAAGTTATTTCTGAACACTAACTTCTTTTCCAAACAAAACACTAATTCAAACTAAGTAGTGATCGTTACAAAATTCACAAAAGGATAGCGGATTTATCCTTTTGTGTTGGGAACCCTATTTATCGTTTGTTTACACGAAGAACCAAAAATTTAGAATTCGGTGAATCAATTTAAAATCCAGAAGCAGTGATCGCTGCTTTCGTACAAGGATTGTTATTCGGATCACATGTAAACATTTTGAAAGTAAACAAATCATTTGGATTTGGTCGTTGTGAAGTAGAACCAAAGTTAGTCCCACTTGCAAATCCTAAATCGGAACAAGAGGAAGTGGATACTGCATACTTTTTAATATTTGTATTGAGAAGTCCACCGGCACCACCTTGCGGAGTATTGAAATAAGCTGATGGTCCAATATTTCCTCCATTCAACTGAAATGTATCAAAACATGTTCCAGTAAATGAACCTCCCAGATCCGCCACTTCCATCACCACCAGTGATTTATTTCGATCAGCTACACCACTGAGTAAGTTGTTGATCACCAGTGAAGAGATATCTTCTCTGTTTTGTTCTTTTGATTGGCAATTCCAAACAGAGTGAGAAACCACTAAGAAGATCATTAATCGTATCATTAAATTTGATTTTAAGTTCATTTGAATTCCTCTTAGTTTGGTCTATAACTGTAAGCTTCAGGAGAAACAACTCCGGTCCAAAAGTTTGCCTGAAATTGTAGGTAAACTCTTCTATCATCAATTGGCATTGCATTTCCTGTGCTCGGATTTACATCAAACTGATTGCCAAGGACTTGGTAATAAAGTTGAGCTTTAAAATGGTGTTTGTCACCAAACAAGTTCAAACCTGCCCAATACACTCGTAATGAATCGGTAGGATCCACTTTTCCATTTCTATTAAAATCGCCTTGGATATATTCATATTTAAACACAGGCATGATGTGGTATCGATCCAAAAAGGGAATATTATATCCAATCGTTCCATGGTATCCGAATAAATCGTTGGAGGCAGCCCCGCCAAACTTTGTATAGGCACCTGACAAATAGAACCCTTTATAAGTGAAGGTAGTATCGTATGTATGACCCACAAGACCCATCTTAGGTCGAGCTAAAGTTGGTACAGAGTTTTGAACCAAAAAGTTAGGATTTCCATTGGCATCCAAACTTCCACGATCGGGATTGGAACCTTGTGCTGTTAATAATTGAATTCCACTTGTTGTCCCTGGTGTGTATTCAGGAACATACAATGCTGGAGTGATTAAATTCTGAGTTTGGACATAACCCGCACCAACTGACCATTTTAATTCTCGTTGGAAAATTTCTTCCCCTTCTTGCCAGTTCACCGTTTTTCCATCTGACTCTCGTTTGAGTCCACCAAATACATTCACTTGTGCTCTTGCGTAGTAGATAGGGGAAGTATTCACTGCACCATATCGATTAGCAGTTGTTAAATCTTGCCTTCTTCCTGTTCCGTAGTCTCCACCACCCCCTTTTCCGTTACTCACCATAAGAGAAAGTTGTAAGTATCTTTCCCATTTATGATCAATTTCTTTGAGCGGAGTGGCTTGGATCATCACACCATTATCAAACTGCGGAATTGCATTTACGATCATACTTCGTTCTAAAGTAACAAAGTTTGCAGAGGATTGTAAATACTCTCTACTGAATTGAGTTGGCAATTGCCCAAACACAAATCGTAATCCACCATACGGAATTTTTGCGTAAGCAAAAGCTTCGTGAATATAACCACGGTTGTCTTTTAATCTAGTATTAGTCACATAACTAGTGGTAGCTGGTCTGCCGTTGGAATCTAAATAATTTAAAGTGCTGGTGGTTTGTACCACATCTGGTCGGTTGAGCATATTTTCCAAACGAAGTTGGATGTTGGTTCCCCACCAATCGTTTTCATATTGGGCGCCCAACCGCAACCTTCGGAAGTTCCAATCCACGGTATTAAAATCACGATGTCCATTATTGAAAAGTGAGTCCTGCGATCCGGAAACTCCACGAAACTGGATTCGACCATAAATTGTAAGTTTTTCTTTGCTCGTATCGTCAGGCCTGTGAGCAAAGGCATCGGGAAGTGTGGTGGCATTTCCGTTCTTTAAGGGACGGTTGTATTCTACTTTCACTCGGTTGGGACCAGGTTTCGTAAAAATTTGGCCTGATTCCGTGTCTTCGTAGAGTTCTTGGTAAACTTTCGCTTGTGATTCTTTCGATTCTTTTTTATTTTCTTTGGCTTCCGTTTGTGGAGCTTCTGGTTCCGCAGAAACTGTCCCTACAAAGATGAGGAAGGCCAAAATGGCTTTTGAGATAGTCTTCATTCGATTCTAGTCATGACTGATTTGGATTTATGACACCGGAGGTTCCCTTCCGATTCAATGTTTCAGTCTGGTTACAAACGTATTGAAGTACTGTTGGGATTGGATGACAGAATTGTTACAATTCGGTTACAGACACAGGAGAAGGGCTTTTTTTGTACGTTTTTTTAGCAAATTTTCAGTTTGTTACAAAACCAAAGATGATTATTACAAAAACATCACGGTTCTATTTTCTAACGATTGGTGATTCAGGACAGGTTGTTAGGCGGCTCCGCTAGGGAGCGGACCGGGCACTTCGCTGCAATCTTTCCTACGGAAAGGATTTCCGCTACGATCCCTTCCGCTAGTGTTCCTATAATTGAAACTGGTCGCAGATGCCTTTCAACTTATCTGCGGTGTTAGAAAGATTTCTCGCTGAGGAAGACATCTCTTCTGCTCCTGCAGCAGTATTGAGGGTATGTTCATTGATTTGGGTGATGACATCCGTAATCTCACGAACGGCTCCTCTTTGTTCGTCAGCGGCCACTTTGATTTGGTCAGATTCTCCTTTGACTACTCCCGAATTTTCCAAAACGGATTGGTTGATCTCTGCTTGGGAACCCATAATGGTGTACAGAGAATCCATTGCTTCGGAAACACCATTGATGTTTTGAATGATTTCTTGGATGAGAGAAGTGGAGGATTGGATGCTTTTGGCACCTCCATCCAATTCTTTTGAGTTTTTGCCTATCATTTCCGAAATCGATTTAATCGAAGAAGCAGTTCGAATCGAAAGTTTTGAAATTTCTTCGGCCACAACAGCAAATCCTCTACCAGCATCGCCTGCACGTGCAGCCTCAATGGCAGCATTAAGAGCGAGAAGTTGTGTTTGGTCTGAAATTTCGTTGATGATGGCTATGATTGCTTTCATTTCATCCGATGATTTCAAAATATTACTGATCATATCATTCATACCAGTAAGAGACTGTTCTCCTTCTTTTGCCTGGTTGGAGATTGATTTCATACGACCCAGAGTTACATTGATTTCATTAGCCACTCGTTTGACACTATCTGCGAGTTCTTGGATTTTAATTTGGAATTGAGAAATATTATGATGTTGGATATCAATCGAACCAGTTATGTTTTCCATACTTGCCGACATTTCTTCAACGGTTGCTGACATCTGTTCGGTGGAGGCTGCTGTCGCTTGTGCTCCGCCGGAAAAACTATCAGAACTAGAAGAAAGTTGTCCCGCACTGGAAGCAAGTTCTTGGGAAATAAATTGAATTTCTGATACACTTTTTCGAAGACTTTGTAAAAATAAATTGGTATCACCACTGAGTTCACCAATTTCATCATCGTGAATGATTGCAAGTGATTGGCTTAGATCACCAGCAGACATTTTTTTGAAAAGATCTCGGAGTCCTGCAATGGGTTTTAGTCTTTGTGTGATCAAACGATACAAAGCAAAAACAGAAAGACTTAATATGACAAAAGCAAAGATTCCTATCTTCAATAACATATCATGAACAACAGTAAGTATCTCTCCTTTGGATGCGATGGTAGCTAGTCTTATATTGTACTGACCAACATCGATCACTGTCGCAATTTTTTCTTTGCCGAAGAAATACTCCATATGTTCATCAGATTTGAGACTGAGTAACTTTTTTCCCCAATCAAGTGTTTGGAGATCTAATTTTAATATTAACGATTTATCTGGGTGTCCAATGACTTGGCCTTTTTTATCAGTGATTGCGATAAAACCCTCTTTTCCAATTTTGACATCCTTCACCACTTCATCGGTGAGATGGTTTAAAGAAATGGCAAAAGCAAAAATTGCCACCACTTGTCTTCCTTGGAACACTGGCATGGTCAATACGGCCACTGGTTCCTGTGTGACAGGAGAACGATTCACTTGACTCAAAAGAGGTTTTCCTTCGAGAACAGCTTTGATATTGGCATCAAAGCCTGTGTTGCCCCAACGAAATCCAATGGCTTTTCCCGTGGCATCAGAAAAAACGATTGGGTTCTCTTCTGCAGTGGACAAAAAAACATTTTCATAAACCCCAAATTTATTACTTAAATTGGCAAGAAGTTGGTCTAGATACTTACGATCTTTTTTGATACATCGTTCGGCAAATTCGGGATTTGAGGCAGTTAACTCAGCCAATAGAAACTGTTCATCAAAAAAATTCTGAATTTGTTTTCCTGAGAGTCTAGCAACGTTTTTCATTTCGCCAATATATGCATCGACGATGTATTCTTTGCCTATGAAATACGCAAACGAGGAGATCCCTAAGGTTAAAACCATAATGACAGAAACACTTAGAGAGATGATTACAATCTTTAGGCTATTGAATTTCATTTTGTCCTATCCTAACAAAAACAAATAGAATCATACGTCATGATCCTTCGATTTAATTTGTCAAACCACATATAAGGACGATTTGTACTAATTTTTTCTATCTCAAATCTGAATTGATTTTTTGAGAGATGAATTTTTGTTAACTAATTCTATTTTCGGAATCGGTGGGAATGATTTTGAAGATATAAAACGAATATAATTCGTTTTTGAGACTTTTATTCAAAAATATGTTTCCTAACTTTTTCGATTTTCTTTTCGAATGACCAATTTTAGACCCGACCAAACTTCATCCACGGCGCAGACTTTGACATCGACAAGTCCCAATTCCAAAGCAAAATCTCGAATTAAATTTTCATTCATATCCGAAAGAATTTTAGAAGTTTTTTTGGGCCAAGAGATCCAAATCATTCCATTTGGTTTTAAGTATTTGATTAACTTTGGTAATTTTTCGCAGTATTCTTTTGAGGTTGTGGTAAAAAAATGAATCAAGTCCATTCCCTGTTTTGGTTTGTCTAGGATCTGGATTTGTTTGGGAAAACTTCCCCAGGTTTTGGTAAAGTCTTCGGAGGGAAGATTGATGATGTGGAGGACCATGTTTTCTTTGATCCCTAATTTTTCTACAAGTGGTTTTCCAGAATAACCTGCAGTCATGAACTTCTCCCTCTTAGTTTTACTCTTGAATCACTTCGATAAAAGGTTGTTAGATTATCAATCAAAAGAACAGATTGTACAACAAAGTTAGAATTAAATTATAAAAAATAGGCCCTGCTTTTTTTAGTAGAAACTTTTCCGAAAGGACGATCTTAGTACATTCTCGAAATGAAATAGTTACTCCTCTAGATTCTTTCTAAATTTACCAAAAAAATATCTTGGAATCAGAATTGAAATTGTTCGTTCTTCTTCAAAAAATCCAAATTTCCTAGAAAAATATGAAAATTACAGATCGTTTCCTTGGATTTTGATCCGTAGATGAATAAGGACAATAAAATATTGCGCCTAATCACCATTCTGGTGATGTAATGAATCGAGGTATTTAGTGTTATCAATTGCAGATCTTTGGAAACAAGGGAAAATCATAATCAACAGAATCAGATTTGGATTGGTTCTTTTATTCCTTCTCGCTATGATCGGGGCAAAGGATGAATTCCAACCAAAGATGTTTTTGATCCATATGATCGGAACATGCACCATGGCATTCTATTGTGCAATTGCTTATTTTTTAGAAAGAAAAACAAACCCACCAACTTGGTTTCACAAATCATTGATTTTACTCGATACTTTGGTTCTCGGTGGAACCATAATTATGGACTGCACTCTCAGTTTAAAAGAAGCACAAGCCGCTCTTGCCAATGCAGTGGTATATTTTATTTTCTTTTTTAACGCTATCTATTCTGGATTTTTAGGTGATCGAAAATTCGTTTTGTTAAACTCATTTATCGGGGCAATCACTACAGCGATTGCATTGTATTGTGCTGTGACCATAGGCGGAATCAAACTTTCTGTTGATCCTGAACTTTCTCGCCAAATGGGATATGTAGGTATGGCTGGCGAAGTAATGAAACCAATTTTTATTATGATTGCTGGTTATATTGTCAGTTTATTAGTTCAGCTTTTAACAAAGATTAGCTCGCTTGCTGAAATCAAAGCAGACGAAGCAGAACTTTTGTTAAACCAAACTAAAGAAAGAAATAAAATTTCCGCAAACGCTGCCGTAAAACTCGAAAGTTCTATCACTAACTTTAGTAACTTTGTTTCACAAACTTCCTTAAAACTAGAATCGCAAGCGGCTTCCTTAGAAGAAATTACTGCAGTGATTTCCGAACTTTCGAGTTCCTTTGAATCTAATGGAACTTCGATTGAAGAACAAAATAACAAAGTTCAAGGAATGGTATCAGACACAGAAATTCTTAAAGAAACTGTGGACCAAATCCTTGTTCAAAGTGAACGACTTGTAGAAATTGCTGAGATTAATAAAAAAGAAAGTATGTCAGTTACAGAAGTGGCTGATCAAACAGCTACTCATCTAGAATCCATCCAATCTTCCTTTGACCAAGTAAACGAAATTAATAACATCGTTGCTGAGATTGGGGAAAAAACAAACTTACTGGCGTTAAATGCATCGATTGAAGCTGCGAGAGCAGGGGATGTTGGAAAAGGTTTTGCCGTTGTTGCTAATGAAGTCAGTAAACTTGCTGAGTTTACTAAAAACAACGTAAAACGAATTGCAGTAGTTGTAAAAAGTTCTAAAGAAATCATCGCCAATGCAAGAAATGCATCCAAAGAAACGGGCGAATTGGCAAAATCTCAAATTGATCGATTGAACCAAACACTTGTAGAAATCCAAGATATGAACCGTTTGTATATCGAACAAAGAAATACTTTGTCTGCCATTTTGACTGAATTGGGACAGATTCGAGAACTTTCTAAACAAATTTCCGAGTCCACCAAAGAGCAGTTACTTGGTCAAAAAGAGGCATCGAAAGGTATTGTTCAACTTGAAATGGAAGTTAACGAAATCAGCCGTGCCTCAAAAGATCTAGAAGAACATATTGAAATGATTAAAGATGAATCGAATAAACTCGCATCGATGAGTCAAAGTTAGTTATTCTTTTAAGAATTTCGGTCAATCTCAATTAAACTAACATAAATCTATATTAAGTTAGTTTAATTGATTCTGTTTTAATTTTCTTTTAAAAAATTAATAATTTCATCTTTAACACTCTCGGTTCGCAAAATCATTTTGTGACCAAGACCTTTTGTTGGAACTAACTTCGATTTTCTCCATGCCTTTGAAACTGCAAGTCCCATTGCAAACGGGATTTCCAAATCATCCTCATCGTGAATTACAAGAAGTGAGTTATTAAATTTTGGACCTGCTTTCTCTAAATCCAAACTACTAAGAGGTTGTTTGACCTTTCGTTCTAAAATCAAACGCATAGATTCACTTTCTTCTTCAGTAAACTTGAAGTATTCACTAAAACTTTTTCTTAAAATTTCCAAACGCAAAGGTGGTGCAATATAAACTAACTTACTCGCCTCAACACCTAATTCCTGTGCTACGGTCGCAACTGCTCCACCAAATGAATGTGTAATGATATAGTCTGGATTTCCAACGTCTTTTACGAGTCTACGTACAATCTTTGCGGACAAAACAATATTAGAATACCTACCAGATGAAAATCCATGTCCTGGTAAATCGATTCCGATCACATTATAACCTTCTTCTAAAAGAGCAGGGATGATTCTTGAAAAATTTCCCGTATGTCCATTCCAACCATGAACGAGAAGAACTGTTTCTTTTTCTCCTTTCCAGTGAAAGTATTGAATACGGTGTTCTTTTTCTTTAAATTCTTTTTGTTCGGCTAGTGCTAATACATCCATTTCCTTTCTCGATGGTTTTTGTTTCTGAGTAGATAGAAAATACCCTGCAGCCACATACCCAAAGAACATTGGCCTTTTTTTGGCAAAGGCCCACTTTTCTTCCAAGGTTAATGGATAAGTTCTATTTAAAGTACGAACGATCGTGCTATTAGTTTCCATAATTCAAAACTCCTTTTTTTAAAAATCTCTATAAAAATCTTTTCTAAATTTCGTGTTGGTGCCGTTTGATTAATTCATTAAAACTTTGTTTGGCCCTTTTTTCAGAGTGTTTATCTTCCAAAAGTCTGTTATAAAAATGAAATCCCAAGATGAGTCCCCAAATTTCTTGCACCATCTTTTCTACATTTGTGTTAGCATCTAATTCCAAAGTATCTTTCGCATCTTGAACAAATTGTTTTAATGTCTTTTGCCAACTGAGTTGTGTTTTTTTCAAATGATCTCTTACAATACCAGGTTTATCGTCAAATTCCGAACTCGATGACAAAAACAAACATCCTCCCGGTAAACTATCCGTATCTGCCCACGACAACCACATTTGAAATGCTGTTTTAAGTCGGGTCAAACCTGGTTTGGTTTTGAGTGCAGGATAAACTACGTTCCTTCGAAAGAGTTCGCTACCGACCCGAAGGACTTCGATTTGAAGGTTTTCTTTGGAAGCAAATTTACCGAAGAGCCCACTTTTGGACATTCCCAATTCATCAGCTAAAGTTCCAATAGTTAGTCCTTCCAAACCCTGGATGCTCGCCATTTGGACTGCTTTGTCCAAAATCATGGATTTTGTGTCTTCACCCTTGCTCATAAATAAAAGTACGATCGTTCGTTTATTTATGTAAAGTATTTTTTGGAAATTCATGATCCCTTTTGAAATATTTTTTGACTTGAGTTTGGTAAGGTTTTGTTACAATCGTTGCCTATGCAACAGTACACATTTAATAAATATTTTGCTAAAAAAAGTTTTTTGAAACTCTTTGGTGGTGAAATTCGTATCTTTGACGAGAACAAAACGAACCTTCTCTTTTTCGTAAAACAAAAAGCTTTTAAGTTAAAAGAAGACATTACGGTTTATGCAGATGAAACAAAAACAAAAGAACTCTTAAAAATAAAAGCACGTAGTGTGATCGATTTT
This sequence comes from Leptospira harrisiae, assembly GCF_002811945.1. Lineage (NCBI taxonomy): Bacteria > Pseudomonadati > Spirochaetota > Leptospiria > Leptospirales > Leptospiraceae > Leptospira > Leptospira harrisiae. Next base: position 193,262 of record NZ_NPDX01000005.1, read on the forward strand.
TCTGCAGTTTATGATGTGGTTGATATTACTTCCAATGAAGCAATTGGAGCTCTTCGTAGAAAAGGATTTAAATCGATACTAAAAGATTCTTGGGAAATTTTGGACACAAAAGACCAAGTCATAGGTTCTATCGATGAAGATAGTATGTTTAAGGCAATTCTTCGTAGGTTTTTAACCAATTTAATTCCTCAATCTTTTTTCATTACTTTGAACAAAACTCAGGTGGGAGTTTTAAAACAAACTTTTAATCCTTTTGTTCCACAATTTAATATTGATTTTTCTTCCGATAATACAAACGCACTAGATCGAAGATTGGGAATTGCGATAGTGATTTTGTTACAAATTATTGAGGGAAGACAACAATAGCCTTCGAACTGACTTTTTAATTTGTAATCCCGAGTTAAGGATGAGTAGAAATTGGTCACCTGCTATTGTTAGATGGCAGATGACTGAAAAATCAACGGAACCCGCTCGGGTTTCAGCAACATCATCCCACTTTCTTATAAAATGTCTCTGTCGCCTTTGCTTCTTCGCCTTCAGGTGAAATATTAAAAGCCGTCAGAGAGAACTCTTTTTCACTAAGGAATTGAATTTCGGTTCTCCAACCCCAAAGGGCTTCCCCATATTCTGGGTTCCCATAAGAGCCGTTCATAGAAAATCCCTTTCCCTTTGGTTCTCCACTAGACAACATAATTTGAGTTCCCATATGAAAACTATCAATCCAAGAACTTGTATACCTTTGGTATGGAATATCGAATCCAATGATCATTTTCCCTTCAAAAGGTTTTCCTTCTAAACTACTATGGTAATCTAAAGAAATAAATCTTCCACCAAACAGACTAGTGATGGCAATTTCTGCAGCTGATTCATCTGCCAAAACATCCTTTTCAAACCAGGTTTTTGTTTTCCCTTCCCAGTGACCAAGCAGTTGTTGTAACTGTTTGTGAGGGCCGTCTTTCAGTGAATCATCGAATTTGTTTGTCGTCATCGTTAAACTTCCTTTTTATAAAATTGAATTTAGTATTATGATTTTTCTGTTGGTTGGTAAAAAAGTACCACTCCACCAGTAGAGAGTGGGTTAGTTTCGACAAGTTTTAATTGATTATTCGGAATTCCTTCTTGGAAAAGTCGCCTTCCTTTTCCTAAAAATACAGGTGCAATACAAATGCGATATTCGTCGAATAAACCTGCTTTCATAAGTAAGGCTGATAGGATTCCGCTTCCAAACACAAACATATCACCGTTTCCTTCTTTTTTTAATTTTGAAATTTCGGTAACAGCATCTTTGGTTATGGTGGTATTGTTCCAGTTGGCAACGTTTAGAGTGGTCGAGCAGGCAAGTTTTGGAATTTGATTCATAAACTTTGCGACTTCCCCTTCTTCTTCTGTGGCCTTTGTCCAATAATCAGCCATCCCTTGATAGGTGGTGGCACCAAACACAAGCAAGTCGGCCGAGCGAAGTTGCGTGAGGCTAAACTCTTCTAGTTCTTTTCCCCAAACTAGTCCATGAAAACTTAAATCCCAGTTCTTTTCCCCTTCGAAGTATCCATCCAATGTAATTACGTTCCACATGATTAGTTTTCTCATAGTTCTCCTCACTTGTTGTTATTCCCAATGGATGGAAAGTTTAAATTTGAATCAGTAAATTAGCAGATAATTTTAGGTCGTTATCTCTTTTCGCCATTCGTAAATCGCAAATGTTATTTAGGTGGAGCGAACATTCCAAAAGGTATATAAATTTTTTCTATTTTCGTCAAGAAGTTTGTATGCGTAGCGGATACTTTTACAAAATAAGTTTATCTTTTTCATTCGAATTCTTTCATTGAAATCCCAAGTGCATTATGAATTTGGATTTTTAGAAAGTTGATTGATGGAACTACTTTGAAATAAGATTCATTTCCTATGGATGCCAAAATTGTTACAATCGAAAGAAAGTGGATTGTGGGTAAAAAAATGGAAATGTCTTTGGTTGGAAATTTAACACCAGTTTTATGGAAATCATTTATTCCTCAGATACCAACCATTGCCAATCGTATAACGAATGAACTCATTTCTTTATCAGTATATCCTTCAGATTATTTCCAAAATTTTAATCCGACTAGAAATTATGAAAAATGGGCTGGAGTAGAAGTTTCCAAAAAAGCAGATATTCCAGAAGGAATGGAAGGATTTGAAATTGTTAGTGGAATGTATGCAGAATTTGTTTATCAAGGACTACCAAGTGAAGGTGGACCTTTTTTCCAAAATATATTTATGAATTGGTTACCAAATTCAAAGTTTCAATTGGACCATCGTCCCCATTTTGAAGTGATGGGTGAAAAATACAAAAATAACGATTCAGATTCTGAAGAATTGGTTTATATACCGATCAAACAATCTTAATCCATATAAAATATATGGATGGTAGTTAGGTAGTTTGAATTCAATTGATTGCTTTGGAACGGGCACAGGTAATGCGGGTGTTGCTACAAGTAGTGTTTCCATATTTACCTCAACGTTAGGAAATTGTAACACAGCTTCCGTTATCTTTTGTGTGGAACAGTAGAACGAAAACTGCTTAGTTGTAAACCTGAGTTTTGCATCAAAAATAAAAACCCTCTAAACGAAAGAGGGCTTATGATGTTCTAAAAGTGTTAGAGCAAATGTCCTCCCGACACTTCAATGTCTTGGGCAGTGACCCAACCAAAATCATCTGAGAGAAAGTTGACAATAACCTTCCCAATGTCTTCAGGAAACCCTATACGACCAAATGCAGTTTGATCAGCTAAAGGTTTGATGTATTCAGGATATTTATCAAATACGCCATCGCCGAAGTTACTATGTGTTGGGCCAGGTGATACAGCATTTACACGAATTTTGCGAGGTGCTAGTTCGTTTGCTAAGTAACGAGTCCAAGTAGACAATGCTGCTTTTAAAGAACCATAAATGGAATAACCAACAAATGCTTTTGTACTTGAGGAACTCGAAGTGTTGACGATTGCACCTCCATCTTCCATAAGAGCCACAAGTTTTTGTGATAAAAAAATTGGACCTTTGTAATTGGTGTTTAAAATTTGCTCAAAGTATTCTTCTGTTAAATCAGAAAATGCCATTGGGCCTCCAATACCACCATTGTTTACAAGGTAATCAAAACTGGTTCGGTTCCAAATGTTTGTAAGTTTGTTTTTAACTTCATCGACAAACATAGAAAAGGTTTCCTTTTTGGTTAAATCCAACTTTAAAGCGATTGCCCGAACTCCCGTGTTCTTTTCGATTTCTTTGACGACTTCTTCCGCGCGGTCTTTGTAAGAGTTGTAAGTGAGGATCACACTGATTCCTCTTCTGCCAAGTTCTAAGGCTGTTGCTTTTCCAATACCATTGCTACCACCAGTGATGATTGCTATTTTCATAATAGACTCCTTTTGTAAACTTGAACTACAAATGAACACCCGTAAGAGAGGGAAGGATTGATTTCCTTTCTGTTGGAACAAGGATTCATTGTTTGTAAGTTTCGTTAAAAGAAATATAGTCGAAAGAAGGCAATGAAACAAGATCCGATATTACCTTATTATTGCCTAAAACTGCCGATCTATATTTTTTTGATGAAAAATTTCCTTAAATATATTGATTTTTCTGAGAATTGAGTGCCTAAAAGCATTAATGGTGTTAGGATGGAATGGTGCAGAAAATACTGAATGAAATCGTGGGACTTTGTGCCAGTGCCACAACGGAACCTACAAAAACAGGTCTTCCACGTGTGCTGATGATCCAGGGGGATGTTCCAACACGCCAGCTTGCGGCCGTATATGAACCCTTAATCGGTCTTGTTGTTCAAGGTGGAAAAACAATTTCAATTGGAACTCAGGTAGTTCACTTAGAAGGGCCCTCTTATTTTGTGATTCCCACCGAAATGCCAGCAACGGGTTATGTAAGAAAGGCAGCCAATGGCCTTCCGTATTTATCTGTTGCGATTCAACTAGATCAAAAAGCCTTATTGGATTTATTAAAAGATACTTCCAACTCCTTCGATGGTAATAAAAATAATTATGAATTTTCTGCCTGTCCAGCCACTCTTCCTTTTTTAGAAGCTTGGTTACGAATGTTGCGTTTAATGAAAACACCAGAACATATTGCTGCATTGGCACCAGTATACGAAAGAGAAATTCTATATCATGTTTTGATTGGACCAGAAGGATGGCGACTTAGACAATTATTTCGTTCGCATCAAAAGGGATCTGGCATTCACCAAACAATCCAATGGGTCAGACAAAATTTTACTGAGACCTTTGAAATTGACCAATTGGCAAATAGGGCTTGTATGGGAATCACTACGTTTCATAGGCAATTCAAATCCATCACCGGTTTAAGCCCGATACAATTTCAAAAACAGTTAAGACTCCTAGAAGCAAGAAAACTTTTAACGTATAGTAGTTACTCAGTGACTGACGCTGCATTGGATGTTGGTTATGAGAGTACATCGCAATTCAATAGAGAATATTCACGATTTTTTGGAGCATCCCCTGCCAAAGACGCAAAAGAGTTTAAAGAATTGTTTGTGTGATCATTTAGGAAATGATCTGAATGGAGAGATAGTTTGAATCTATAACAAAAATAAGGTGAGCATGATGTTATACAAATTGAACAGAATATAGAGTTAAACTAGATTTATATCTGTTATACTGGAAATATGTTTCTTTAAATTAGAGGTTTTACCTTTTAACCTGGATCCGGGTGATGACTTGGATGCGTACATTTTGTCTCCTAAGGAAATGAAATGAACTTAAAAAAGAACAAAAATTACACTTTTTACTTTGTTTTTTTGGTTTTTGTAATCATTAACGGAAATCGCATTGAAGCAATCGATGGGCTCACTCGAAATGCATTTAACGCTCGTTATGAAGGATTGGCTGGAACAAATACAGCGTTAGGTGGATCGGCTATTGATGTGGCACTTAATCCCGCAAACCTTTCCTTAAAAAAAGGGAAACTTTTGGAATTTGGAGCTACTAATTCAACTATTTATACAAGGTACCAAGATCGTTTTATAGATTCCAATCCACAATACGTCTATACAAACGATAAAAAATCTGCAATTAATGCACCTGCGCCTTATATAGCTTTTAAAACGCAGATCACAGAAAATTTACATTATGGTATCGCCTTTTATGTTTCGGGAGGAGCCAAAGGTGGTGTTGACAAAATTACTCGCAACACTCCCACCGGACAAACGTTAAATGATTGGGGTGGTTTGAATCTTCCAACAGGAATTGGAAACAATCCTCAAATTAAAGAATCAAATTCTAATGAATTTGCTATTGCGAGATTGGTAAATGGTATATCTTATGATTTTGGAAAACTTTCTGTTGGTATCAGTATTGAAGGTTTGTATGGATACCAAAGGTTAAATCAAAAATATTATGATTTAACTGGTTCTATTGAAGTCCCTGGAACAGGATCTTATTATGAAAGTAGTAAAAAGTCATTTGCAATCGGTGGAATTTTTGGATTAAACTATAAAGTTACTGAATGGTTACGTGTTGCATATTCTTACCAAGCACATGCTGCCTTGCCAATGAATGGACACTATACTGTTGGTATCAATAATCCAGCATACTACCGGACAACAGGTGTTTCTTATTTTTTCAATATGCCTGAAAAACATTCCTTAGGTTTTGCTTTTGGTGCAGACAATCTCAAAGTTGGTTTGGATTTTGTTTATACAAACTATGGTTCTTATTTAAGAAAGGTCACTCAAAAGTTAGAAGATCCATGGCTTTCGACACCAATTGGAAATGTACAAGCGGGGGATGCTCAATTAAATTTTAGAGATCAATTTGCGGCCCTTCTTGGATTGGAACACAAAGTAAGTGAAAGTTGGATTTATCGATTGGGTTATAGTTACAATACACTTCCCATTAAGAGTAATGGTTTAGGTGGATCAACTGGAGGATTCTTTTCATTGCATCATGTAGTCGCAGCGGGATTTAGTTATCTCTTTGATAAATGGAGTTTTGATTTTGGAATTAGTTATAATGGACCAAGAAACAAAATTACAGGATCAAAGGGAACAGATTGGGATTTATCACACTACATAAGGACAGGACCAACTTCCTTTAATGGACTTGGATATAGTTATAATGCCGAATCATCTTTTGTTAATATTACTTTAGGTGCTTCGAGATCCTTTGATTAAAAACCTGCATTACCAGAAGAAAAATATTCGATATTAATAAATATAGAACGTTTTAGATGTTAGGTAGCATAATGTTTAAAACTTCCGCTTTATTACTTGAATCTGGGTCAGGCTTAGTTCAGCGAACGTAAAAATTCTTAGTTTCGTTAATTGATTTTTGAAAAATCATACTTGCAAACTTCGTTTGGATCCCTAAATTTTTTTCCATGTCTACTTCATCGAAACAAACCCTTGTTCATCGTTTTTTAGGTTTTTATTTTCGCTTACTTTGTATACTTGCTGTGGATTTGATTGTAACAACAATCAATGGACGAGTATTGGGTCTTACTAGTATGTATGAAAAACCCATCGTGACTTTGATTGGTATGGCTGTGATCCTGTTACTTTTTTTCTTTTTGTTCTCTATCATCGATAGATTCACTAAGATCGTTTTGAAAATGACCGTGGACATGGGAAATCTTTTGGTCTTTCGGAAAACAGCTGTCTTTCTTATCTTATGCGGAATTTCCTTTGGAATTTATATGCTTTATTACCATACGTGGTTTGGAGTATGGCCTAAGATTAAGTTCAGCTCTTTCATTTAATGTAAGTTTAAGTCTATAATATACCAATTTGTCGTTCGATAGGTTGAAGGTGTTTGCTTCGAAAAGCACCATGGGTGCGGGTGGGTCTCTGGCCATGAGAGACAGGCGAACACGTTCCAGCCCGTCCCGCATCAGCCTTCGCACATCGTGTGCTCAGGTCGAAATGGCTTAACGCACGAAGACTGGGGCGTCCCAGTTTTCGTGCTACCATTTCTCTCTGCTGCGGTCGTTCGACTCCCGTCGTGAATTGTTTGTTATATGAAAAAGGGTTTGAGATGCTTAAAATAGATTCTGGAGACGCCGGGAGTCGAACCCGGGTCCTATCGTCCTCAAATGCAGCTTCTACACGTTTAGTTTGCAAATAAATTTTGGAAAGACTTACCCTACAAACGGGGGACTAATTCCTATCCTACTTAGAGTTCAATCCGGTTCGAAGCGGGCGACAAATCCGAAAGGTCCTTAGAGAGGTGTCGGTTTCTTGGCCACCTAAGGAAACAGCCAGTGAAACCGTAGAGCTTAAAATTAAGCTGCTAGAGCAAATTCGTTATTTGCAGTTATTGTTTTGAAGGTTTTTAAGAGGTCCCTCACCCCTACGTGCCACTGAATCCAAGCCAACAACAGTCGAAACCAATGTCGTCCCCAATTCTTACTACTTAGACGAGTAAAACACAGGAGCGAGAAAGGAAAAGCAAAAAAGGTTGAATTGGAGTTTTGGTCTGATGGAATGAAAGAATTCCCATGAATTTATCCATTCAGTTTCGAATTACAGTCACTTTACTTTTCGCATTCCTCTCTTTTGTATCCTGCTCACAAAAGGAAGTTCCTTCCGATGGAGAAATTAGAAATGCAGTGTATGGCAGTGAAAACGGACAACCAGTTCGAGTTTTAGGCCAAAAACAAATCAATTTAGATGAAACTCCAGAAATGGAGACTTTGGTTTTGTTCCAATCGGGGACAAGCGAGGTACTTGCGGCATTTCGCAAAGACGGATCAAGTTGGACTTTTTTATGGAAGTTGGAGTTCTTTCTACAGAATTTGGGGGAGATGTTCTATGATGCAAAACTTAAATCTTGGGTTCCAGGTGCGGCACCGGGAAAGGAAAAAGTAACTTTTGCAGGGGATTGCCTTCGTAGGATTGTAGTAGCGGAACTTCCCGGTGATAATTTTAATTCTATATTTATCGAAGTACTTGCCGAAGAACCACCGTTAGGTTTGATTTCGGTGCCTATGGGATACCGTAAAGGTAAAAAAATATGGGACGGGTTCCAACTCAAAGAACACGAGGAATTAAAAAGAAGCAAACGGGCTGATTTTGAATACAATCTCAAAGATAAATCATTTCGAATCTTTCCTACGAATCCAAATTACTCTCAAGAATTTGTTTTTAATGGTTGGGAGATGATTCCAAACCTACCGATGCAACCGGTACCTGCATTTGTTTCCTTAGAAGTGGTTCCTAAGTTTGAGGTTGGAAAAGAGTCACTTGTAACATTACAACTAAAGAATCGTGGAAACTATGTTAGTTTAACATATTTATCCTTGTCCTTTCCTGAAGCTGGTTCTGTTCGATTGGCAGGTGAAACTCAAGGAGTTCGGTTGTATAAAAAAGGTGACATTGTTTTTAATGTTATCCAAAACAAAAAAATCCCAGCGGAATATCCTTTGTTAGAGGTTACAAAGGAAGGATGGGCAAATAACTTTCGTTATGGTGTAAAATTTTATTATACGCCAAAAGAATCGATAACACCTAAAATTTTATTTCGATCTACTTATAAATTCTATCATGAAATTGTTTCCATTCCAAATCAATTTTCAATTGCACCTTTTGAACGTGACCAACAAGGATTTCCTTCTTATCTTTTAGGAGCAACAGCTAACTAAGCGAAAATGAAACACCAATTGACGGAAGAAGTCGCTCTTGCGAGAAGAGAAATTGTTCGAGTCCAAGTAGACCGGTTTCATCTCTATTATTATGATTTTTTTCATCGAAACGAAACAATCGGAATGGCAAAATTCTTTTTTGAAACAGTTTATAATTTAGATGGAAAAGAAGAATGGGAAACATTAGCGTTCACCACCTATGATAAAGTTAAAAACATGATGAAAGAGGGGACGAGAGAAAACGTAGAACGTTTAATGGAACTAAATTCTATTACAGATGAATTGGACATTCAAATGGCCAAACTTCTTCTCTCTAAAGGTTGGCAGTCAGGAAAAAACTTAGATCAGGATGAGTATTTTTCTTTGTTTTGTGAGTTAGACCAACGCGAAACTCGTAGAAAACAATTAGAAGTTGTTCTTTTTAATCTTAAAAAATTCTATGAGTTGGCGCATAAACCAGTAAGTGCATATATTATCAAACCAGCAGCAATGATGGCAAGGTTACTTGGAGTTTACCCTTTGTTTAAAAAAGTAGAACAAGGTTATTATGCAACGTTGCCGGTGAACCAAGAATTATTTAATGAGTTCTATGAGATTGTCCAAAAAAAAGAATGGGAATTTTTACATAAAGCTTTCCCAACTCTTAAAGAGGAAATATGAGAAGACGTTCCAGGTTTGTATCAAAAGAAGAAGAACATATCGAAGCGCATGATCGTTGGTTATTGACTTATGCCGATATGATTACTTTGTTGCTTGGACTTTTTATTATATTATACGCAATTAGTAAGGTTGATGCAAATCGCCTAACAGAAGTTGCAAAAGATATCAAACGTGGTTTTGGATTAAATGTAAGTTCTGTTGGTGCCCTATTAGATGGTGGTTCAGGAATATTGGAAGATGACACGATGGAACCTAAGTCACAAGTGTTTCGGCTTTGGGAACGAATTGGATTTGCATTAAAGACACTTCGAGAAAAAGCAAAATTAAAACTCGGACTTGCTGAAACAGAAGAGCTCAAATTGACGTTCGCTGGTTCAGATTTAGCCTCGGATGATATATTAAAAGCAGATCCTGATCTAAAATATGCATTTGAACAATTGGCAGTATTATCCAAAGGAATGGATATTGATATAGTGGTTCGTGTTCAAATCCCTTATGAATCACAAATTGATAAATCAAAATTTCAGAACTCATGGGATTATCATTCTCATAGAGCCTCTTTGCTTGCGGAAAAATTAGTAAACGAATATGGTATTCCCAAGGAACAAGTTTCTGTCCAAGGTTACGCCATGTTTCAAAAATCAAAAGAGTCGGATACACCAGAAAAAAAAGCCAAAGAAGAGCGAATTGAAATTTTGATACGTAAAAAAGAAACAGCAGAAACAGAGAAATAATAAAGGAAAATCGAAAGAATTTATGAACTTACTAAATCAATTTTTTTTAAACTTCAGTAAAGCTAAATGCGTTACAGATAACAAGCGAGGTCATTGGGGAGGCGGCGGATACAAACGAAATGTAGATATAACTTCCTTAGGTTTTGTTGTGGCTATACGAAATACAAATAAAGAGAAAGTTATCAAGGTTTATAATCGAATTACAATGAAATGCCGACCAGTTAATTCTGTTCCTAAATCAAACTTGAAAAATAAACTGTTTCTTTTCTTTTCTATTTTTGTTTTGTTGGCTGCCATTTCTTGCAAAAAAGAGAAAGGTATCATAAACATAGAGTGGCAAAATGAATCTTTAACTTTGACTGCTGAGATTTGTGCTAAGTATAGAGAATGTGCAAATAACGAATGGAAGTCAATCCCGGAGAACCTTAAAAAATTTACGGAAGGTCGATTGGAAGAAACACAATGCCAAAAACGATTTCGTGAAAGTAATGCTTACAAACTAATTGGTGCGGATCCATTCGCAATTCAAACTGCATATAAAGAGTGTCATAAACAAATTTTGTTGTTTAGTTGTAAAGATTTACAAGAAGGAAAGATCGAAACTGTAAATGCTTGTATTGCATTTCAAAAAGTACAGAACGGAAATTAAAGAATAGGAACGGTCATTTCCCCTTCCCACCTAATCTGGATTAGCTTTGATTGTTAGATGGAATCTGAAAAGATAATGGAATGGAAGTTTTATCGATAGCGAATGAGGGAGATTTTCATCAGCTATCGAATGATTGAATCAATGTCTTTTTTCTTCTGATTCAAATACAAAACTAGATCCATCAAATTTGTATTCAGTGTATGTAGTTGTGCTTGGATCCTCATCTCCTTCAGGAAGAGGACTCGTTGCTATTGTAATAAAATACTTCTTATCTGATTCGATGAAACTTGCGGATCGATTTCCTGCTGCATCGAATACTTTTTTAAATTGGTTATCTTTCTCTTGAAACACATAAACTAAATTGTAGTCCTCACTTTCAAAACAACCACGACATTCGTCATATTTACTTTTAATTGAAGTAATGATCACATGAAACTTATCTTTTTTTGAATTAAATGTGTTAAATTGAGACCTTTCAGGATCTATTTCAAATTCCTCTTGTTGGTCTAAAAAATCGATCAGTTTGCGTATTGTTTTATCTGTTTCTTTGACTTGTGAGTATAATGGCGCATAACGATTTGAAACTAATACTTGGTTTGAAGGAATATAACAATCCGCAGAGTTTTCAACTTCTATGTCTGAATACCAATCGGCTTGACTGGCGGTTTGTTTGTAAATATGAAAGTATACTTTACCATCTTTTGTGATATATCTAGAATCTACTAAATAAAAAACATTTTCATCAATTTGATTATTTTCTACTGGGTGTAACTTTCCTTTCTTTTTTTGATAAATGATTTTTGGTAAGGTCGTAGTATATGCCCAACCTTTTTCATCGGTTTCTATATCCTCGCCGATAACAAAATTGTCTGGAGACTTGTTTAACATCAAATATGGAGTGAATACAAAACCTATATTATTGTTTTTTGTTTTTACTTTGGCCCAGTTTCCAGTTTTTCCATTAACAGTTACCGGATTTTTTCCTTCTTCTATGATTTTAACAATCTCTTTCGTTGCAAGTTTTTCAATAGCGGCACTTGTCGTATTTGGTTGTTTGCGCAAAACTAAAGAAGAAGCAACTACGAAACCATACATTGGTTCGTTTGTTGTAAGAAACAATTGCGTTGGAGAATTAGATTTGTCTCCAGGATCTTCTTCTATATAGCCGACCTTGTCATCTAGTTTAATTTTATGCCATAATCTTCCCTTTTGATTACTTTTTAAATAGTTATAGGTTATGATGTCAAAGTTAGATTCTTTTTTAAGCTCCAAAACAATTGGACTTTTGTTATCTGGTTTTGAATAAACTATCGTTTTTTGCCTAGAACTATAACCTGAACCAATTGGAAAACTGGAACAAGAAATTATGAATAGTGACACTGCTGAAAGAATAAACTTTGTTTTCAATCTTGTTAGAACTAACATTGAATATTTGGTTCTCCAATTCTATTTTGAACATTAATAAGGAAGTGATTTATTCCTTTGTCTATCATCTTTCTGATTGATTGAGCCTACTTTATAGAAAAAATGAAGAGATTTTGCCTTGAGATCAATGAAAACAGTGGCTTCGAAAGATTCAAAGCCTTTGGCGAGTAGGAGTAATACTTTTTTTATATCTAGTCCGCTTCTTTCATTTTGATTTTTGTTTCAATATGAATGCTATTTAAGATAAGAAATGAATGCATTAAGATGTCTTTCCATTCTTCCTCTGGAAATTTAGGATGATAGATTAAGTTCATGGAAACTCTGTAGGTTTCATTGGTTTCTTTTATATAATAAAAAGCGTTAATCTTCGTTCCGAGAATTTCCCCAGGTCCCATTAGAATTTTTGTTTTTTCGGTTTTAAACGAAAGAAGTTCCACCCATTTGTTCACTTCATACGGCGGATTGCCAAAGTCAGCTGCCCTTGATTCTTCCACCAATGTATCAAAGGATTTGATTGATTCAGGTATGATTGATACTGCGATTAATAGCGAAAAACATTCTTTTTCTTGGGTGCAATCTGCTTTGAAAAAAGTAATTGGGAACTTATCTTTCAGATGGGTGGACTCAGAACGTTTTGCCACTTGGGGAATGAAAATGGACATAGCCTTCACTTTTTGTGCTTCAGTGGTAGAAAAATTGATTCCACGAAAGGTATCTATAGTTTCTGATTCTGTAGCGAAAATCGGGAGGAAGGCGAGAGAGAGTAGGATGAGGAGGATACATTTACTTTTCATGGTTTCCGATTGATTAATTTTCATATTGAATCTAATGAATATTCTAATTAACGAGTTAAGATTTGTGTTAATTTATTTAACTCGAAAATCAGCTGTTAGTAATTAACTTTCCAAGACCAATCTGGTCAATATTTTATCAGTTTAATTTCTAGTTATGGATTAATATTATATTTTAGAAAAATGAAATTTATTCAAAATTAGGTGGTAAAAATGAGAATGTTGATTGTTATAATGGGATTGAAAAATACAATTCAACCTAGAAAAGAATTATATAGAGGTTATTTATTTACTTTTTTTATTACATGAAATGAAAAAATTGAAATCCAAAATCCAAGAGATGGAATCCACAAGTAATAGAACTTAATATTTGAAAAGAGACTGATTATGTAGATTGGGTGAAGGAGTGATGTAAATAAAATAGTAATTTCTGGTGCAGGGTTGTGAACCTGTTTTTCATCGAACAATAAAAATGAAAAAACAGAGAGGATATAAAAAAAAACATAGATTAACAAGTTTGGATAAGACATTTTTTTAACGAATATGATCTCCCATAAGGTTAGATTCCTTCGACAGAAATAACAATCTTATGGGAGAAAAAACCCCTTACACCAGTTATCCTACCCCCCACCTGATCACGGCCGCTGCGATCGCCGCACCCACTAACGGGATCACAACGGGAAGCCATGCGTATTTCCAATTGGAATTTCCTTTATTAGGAATCGGTAATAACCAATGGGCAATCCTTGGACCTAAGTCACGTGCGGGGTTAATCGCATAACCTGTCGTTCCTCCCATGGAAAGTCCAATGGCCCAAACAAGGAGTCCTACAAACCCAGTGCCGACGACACCAGTGGCTCCACCGTTGAACGGAGAGAAGATGGCATGGATGCCTATGATTAAGAGAAAGGTTCCGAGTCCTTCACTGATGACATTGGAGAGAGTGTGATGGATGGCTGGTGATGTAGAGAATACAGCTAAAATGGTTCCAGAATCTTTGGTTTCTTTCCAATGGGGAAGGTAGTGCAAATAAACAAGAGTGGCTCCGAGGGCAGCGCCTGCGATTTGGGCAAAACAGTAAGGGAGAAAATTGGAAAAATCACCCGACTGGATGCAAACAGAAAGGGTCACAGCAGGATTCAAATGAGCACCAGGACTACCCAAGGCCTTTGCCACCAAAACTCCAAAACAAACGGCCAAAGCCCAAGCTGTGGTAATGGTGATCCATCCTCCATCTTTTGCTTTTGATTTTTCTAATAAAACACCCGCAACGACGCCATCACCCAGTAAAATAAGAACAGCAGTACCAAAAAATTCTCCGACGAGTTCCAAATTTGCCCCCTATGGCTTTTGTAAGGACTTTATCTAAAGGGACATAGAACTTCCATCAACCTTTTTTGAAAGGCCATCCCTCCAATTTATTCTAGGATTTTCCATTGAATCATAAATCGTGGGAAAATAGACCATGAAAAATAGCGCACTTGAGTATCACTCTAGGTTTCCGAAAGGAAAAACCAAAGTAGTTCCGACAAAACCAACGGAGAACAGTTACGACCTGTCCTTGGCCTACTCACCGGGAGTCGCTTACCCTTGCCTCGAAATTGAAAAACAACCTGATCTCGTTTATGAATACACAAACCGAGGAAATTTAGTCGGAATCATTACCAATGGAACTGCCATTTTAGGTCTTGGTAATATTGGAGCTTCCGCTGGAAAACCAGTCATGGAAGGAAAGGCAGTTTTATTCAAAAAATTTGCCGGCATTGATGTGTTTGATATTGAAATCAATGAAACCGATCCTGAAAAATTCATTACGATTGTTAAGGCCCTTGAACCAACGTTTGGTGGTATCAACTTGGAAGACATCCGTGCCCCAGAATGTTTCCATATCGAAAAAACTTTAGATGAAAGTATGAAAATTCCTGTGTTTCATGATGACCAACATGGAACTGCAATCATCTCTACTGCTGCCTTATTAAACTCATTAGAAATTACCGGTAAAAAAGCTGGTAATATCAAAGTTGTGATCAACGGAGCGGGAGCTGCTGCGATCTCGATTGCTGAGATGTTAACACATATCGGAGTCAAACATGAATCCATTTTTATGTTGGATTCTCGCGGTGTGATCAATCACAAACGAACTAATTTACATGAAACCAAGTTACCTTTTGTTCGTAACACCGAAGCAGAAACGTTAGCAGATATTTTTCCTGGAACGGATCTATTTATTGGAGTCTCTGTTGCCAATGTGGTGACTGAAGCCATGGTAAAAACGATGGCTGAGAAACCTATTATGTTTGCTCTTGCCAATCCCGATCCAGAAATTCCTTATCCAGATGCAAAACGTGCAAGACCTGACCTCATCATGGCAACCGGTCGCAGTGATTACCATAACCAAGTAAACAACGTACTTGGATTTCCATTTATCTTTCGCGGAGCTTTAGATGTTCGTGCAAAAGTTGTGAATATGGAAATGAAGTTAGCTGCCGCTTATGCGTTAAGCGAACTCACAAAACTTCCTGTCCCTATCGAAGTTTCTGAAGCTTACAACGAAAAGGAAATTCGATTTGGTGCTGATTATATCATTCCAAAACCTTTGGACGCAAGAGTTCTTTACCATGTGGCTCCGGCCGTGGCAGAAGCTGCTGTCAAAACAGGAGTGAATCAAGTAGAGTATCCTGGTCGCGAAGCTTATATAAAGTTTTTGGAATCCATCATGGCTCAACAACAAGAGCCCATCAGTGCTTTAGAAATCTAAATACAAATCATTTAAGAATCTGTGGTTTCGCTCGTTTGAAACTAAACAATCGAAAACTTTGTATTTAGATTCCTGTTACTTCCTTTGTTTCAAATTTTGTTTTAATTGGTTTTCAACAGTTTTATTTAATCTTCTCTGCGATCCAACTATCAACTGCTAATTGGCCACCGCCAGTGAACATCAAAATCACAGCAATTCCAATGGCTAAGATATGGTATTCAAATCCTTCGCCTGTTTGGTTGTTGAACCAGTTCATAAAAAAGCCGTTTTTTCTTACATAAATGGCTGCTCCGATCATGGTTAGTCCAATCCCGAGCGAAGAAAGCCTTGTGAAAAATCCGAAGATGAGTCCAAGTGCCCCGAAAGATTCGGCAACGATGACTAAAAATCCTATGGCATAGGGGATTCCTTCCGATTTAAAAAAATCCAAAGTGGCAGAAAACCCATACCCTCCAAACCAACCACATAACTTTTGTAATCCGTGAGGTAAAATCACAAAACCTAAAACCAATCTGAGTAAGGTAAAAAACCAACTTGATTCAGTGTAGAATAACTTTTCGAACATATCTAATTCCTTTTGTAAGTGTTGTTTGTATCTTACGGAAAAAGAGGTTTTTGGTAAATGGAGAGAATTTGATTTTTATGGTAGTTTTCGTTTTAGGCGTCTAAAATTTTCAGGTGAGTTGTTTGTGAGGTTTTTAAAGAATTTACTAAAATAAGAATTATCTTCGAACCCTAAAGTCAAAGCAATTTGGTTGATATTCAAATCAGAATGTAGTAACAGTCGTTTGATTTCCAAAACCAACCTTTCTTGGATGATTGCTTTTGCAGACTTCCCATATTGTTTTTGGCATAATTGGTTTAAATTTCCAGAGGAAGTTCCAATTTGTTTTGCATAATACGAAGTGGTTTTTTGGTCTTTAAAATGATTTTCTAATAAACGAAAAAAATCCCCTAACTTAGAATCAATGGTTATGTTACTTGTATATGAGGTATTAAATTCCTTCAAGGATTGTTGTAATACCAGCTGAATGAGAACATAGGTCATAGAAGAACTTGGTTTGGAATTCTTTTCTATGAGTAGTCTTTCAAAATCGTTAGTTAATTGTTTTGCCTCAGCGACCACGAGTTTTGAGTTTTCATTTCCCAATTGGAAAAAGGGAAAGTTTTGAAAACTGGTGACCTGCCCCCCATGTTCCGTAAGGTATTCGGGATAAATCTTCAATGCAAAACCATTTACTGGTTTGGTAAAAGTCCAAGAATGCACTTGGCCTGGTCTTAAGAAAAAAAGACTATTTTCAGTAATGGAATGTGAATGGAAGTCGATGGAGTGGATCCCTTCTCCTTCCGTAAAATAGAACAACGCAAAATAAGAATGTCTGTGAGAACTTTCAAAGTCCTGAAATTCGTTTGGCAATTCCTCCAGTCGTCCCACGTAAAAGTAAGGATTTTTGCCATCTTCATGAACATCTGTTAAGTGGACCATGGGAATGGTTTTGAATTCCGTTGGGATTTTGAATGGAGGATTCAGTGTTTTCAATTTTGGAACAATTCTATGGATATTAATCCTAAATCGGATTACGAAAAAAAAATCTAAAAATTTACAAAATGGGATAAAAAAGTTCTTGTAAGATTTTGTGCAACGCACATAACTGTGTTGTGCGTTGCACAATTAGTTGAAAACCAGGAGCTAAATTATGGAAAAACAAATCATGGACATTCTTAACGCAGGTATCGGACTTTTCCAATCAGGAAAAGAGGGTCTTGATAAGGCAAAAACTCAGTTGGAAACAACTTACAATGAATTAGTATCCAAAGGTGCTTTGGACAATACGGAAGATTCTGTAAAGATTCGCCAATCCGTTGATAAAATCCTAACAGACATTAAAGAATTCTCTAGTGTTGCTGGAAAAAACTACGACGAAACTCGTTCTAAAATCGTAGATAACTACAACAAAATTGCTGAAGAAATCAAAGCAAAAATGCCTGAAGGAAAAATTGAATCCGTAAAAGCAAAAATCAATGAAGTTGCGGAATCTATCAAAAAAACAGGTGCTGCAAAAGCATAAGTTTCTTTAAAGAAGAGAGGTCGGATTTCCGGCCTTTTCTCTTTTCTTTTCAGTTGTTTTGAGTCTTCATTTATCATTTTTCTCATTTGATTCTTTTAAAATTCTAAAACCTTTAATTCTTCGCTGACTCCAGTTTTACTGATTCACTTTCCCTATTGACAGAGGATCATTTTTACTTCAATCTGGAATCAATGTTTCGTTTCCATTTATCATTCATTTCTATTTTTTTATTTTGTATTTCATGTTCTTTGGCTGATTTACGACCACCCGCCTTACAAAAAGAAGGTTTAAATCCCGACCTAAAGAAAAAAGGATTATCAATCATTACAAATCCTCCTGTGAAAGAACTCACACCAGGCAATTGGAAAGATTACAAACAAATTCAATTTGTGATCAAAGATGTATGGCATTCTAAGTTTGTTCGATTTTTTACACCCATCAAGGATCCAGAACAAAGGCTTCGTGTGTACTTAGATTTTGAAAAAGATGCGATGGAAGTGGAGTTTCTTGGAGGAGAAAAAAAAGGACTGATCCTTGGCCTTGTCAAAAAAGATACCTACCAAATTGCTGCTGATACAGGAAAAGTTTTTACTGGCGATGATGAAGTCCGAGTTTATTTAGAGTCCCTTCGTTTGTATTTAACACTTCCATGGCGACTCACAGAATATCCTATCGTTCAATATTCAGGTCCCATTCAAAAGTTAGGCCAAGATTATGAAGTGGTTTATTTTACATCTGTCCAAGTCGGTGCTACTCCTGACACAGACCAATATGTTGGTTATTTTGAAAAAACAAGTGGTGCCTTAGAATGGATGGAGTTTACTTACCGAGAACTGTTTAGTTTTTACAAAGGTGTGATCAAATACGGATACTATGAAGTTTGGAACGACAAACAATACCCTAGACGAATTAGTATTTTAGACAAGTTTGAAGATTCTGATTTTGTTCACGAAATTCGAATCGAAAAAATGGAAATTCCTAAACAACCAATGGAAGAAGAAGATAAGGTATTGGAATTACCGGAGTAGCGAAAGGGATCGTAGCGGAAATCCTGCTTTGCAGATTGCAGCGGAGAGCCCGGTCCACCACCATTTGGGTGGTGGATTCGCCCAAACAAATATTTAAAAGTTGTATTTGGATACGGAAAGGTTCAACCACTACTAAAGAAATAGTAGTGGTGAATTTTTAATTTAAAGTAAATCGAATGGGAACAAGCACCTTAACGGTGATGGCTTTCCCTTCTAAAATGGATGGAGAAAATCGTTTTCTTCGATACACTTTGACGGCTTCTTCTTCGAGACCACCACCTAACTGCTTACCTACGGATCTAACTCGTAAGACTTCACCAGTGTTTCCGATGATGACTTCTAAAGTCATTGTTCCTGTGAGACCAAGTGCCTTTGCCTCAGAAGTATATTCGGGACGAACATTTGGTGAGAGGTCTACTGGAGAAGTGGCCCCAGAAACGATGGGATCAGAAGCTCCAGCAATCCTTGGGTCTTCTTTTTTCTCTTCCTTTTCTTTGTCGGTAAGATCAAAATCACCATCTGTTGGTTTGGAGTCGGTAGATGGTTCTTGGATTTGCACATTATCGATGAAAGCAACTTCTTCCACAAGGTCGTCCAAACTATCAGTTTCTAAATGAGGTGTGAACCAAAAGAGAATGATGATAGCCTGGAGGAAGGCAGAAATAGCGAGACCAGTCTCAATTCTGTATCTGTCAATGAACCGATGGATTCTTTCGCGTTTGGATCTTTTTTGTGTAACAACTGTTCCGTTCACGTTACTTTCCTTTTAACCCGCCACCTTGAGTGGTCTTGGTAACGAGAGAAACCTTTAAGGCTCCAATCTCTCGGAGAGTTTCGAAAACATTATCCAACTCTTCATAGGTTAGATCTTGATCAGCATGGATCAAAACTTTTAAGTCAGGTGTAGTGGAAATTTTAGCTCTGATTTCACTCATAGCTTCGTTAAGTTCCATCTTCACTGAGTTAAAATAGACAGTTCTCTTTTCATCAGCAGTTAGATAAAGATTGGCAATCTTTTTGTTTAACTGTTCTCCACCAGGAACATCTGGTAAATTGATGGGAAGGTCTGGATCCGAATCTAGTACGGAGGTTACCATAAAGAACACGAGAAGTAAGAAGGCAATGTCTGCCATCGAACTTACGGGAACTGAAGGTGCGACTCTCTTTCTTCGTAACATATTATTTCTTCTTTCTCACTGAGATTTTTTCAAATCCACGAAGTTGAACTGCTGATAAAGCATCCAACATCTTTGCATATTTGGTATCACCGGTTGTAACAATGAGTGCTAGTTTGTTTTTAAGATCCGGGATTTCCATTTGGTTTAGATCATCACGAAATTCTTTTAAACTAGAATATTCTTTGGTTCCGAATGCTGTGTTACGCATCTTGTATCGATCTTGTGTTACCAAAATTTCATATACATTTTTACGTAAAAAAGGCTGAGGTTCGGATTGTTTGCGAGGAAGGGAAATGTTGAGTCCTTCCTTTACAAAAAATACAGCAGTTACCATAAAAAATACCAAGAGCAGAAAAGCAATATCCGACATGGATGCTGCCGATATCTCCTCTAGTTCTTGTTTTTTCTTTAACTTAATCATGGTTAGTTACTTTCCGTCGCTTACGCTCTTTTACCGGCTTTTAGTTTTAAGTATTCTTTGTAGATTTTGTTAGCAGCTTCTTCTACTTCAGAAGTAAAGAATGCAACTCGGCCTTGTAAGTATTGGTAGAATGTCATTGCAGGAATCGCAACGATAAGACCAGCAGCAGTTGTGATAAGTGCTTCTTTGATACCACCAGCAACCACTTTTGCGTTTACTTGGTCTGCGTTTGCAATCGCATCAAATGCGTTGATCATACCAGAAACGGTTCCAAGGAATCCAACGAGTGGGGCAATGGTGGATACTGCAGAAAGAACTGTGAGTCCTTTTTCAAGAAGTGTCATGACTTCACCAGCTTCTCTTTCGATACCAGATGCAAAAATCTCTGGATCGTTTTGCGAAATTTCCATACCATTTTTTAATACGTCAGTAATTCTTTGTCCTTCATTTGCTTTTAAGAATTCTTCGACACCATTCATACCAGAAGCATCAATCGCATCTTGTAAGTCTTGGTTGTAACCTTTTCTTACGAGTTTTGCTGTGAAGAAAAAATACAATCTTTCTAGAATCACACCAAAGCCAACAATAGAAGAAAGTAGGAGTGGCCACATTGACCATCCACCAGTCACAAACAATTTTACGAGTCCGATTTCGGAATCTTGTTTTGGTGCTTCCGCAGGAGCTTCGGCTACGGGAGCCTGAGTTTCCGCTGGTGCTTCCGTTGTTTGTGTGGATTCAGTCGTTGGTGGAGCAGGTGTTGCTTGTGCTTCGATTTTTCCTGCAAGAGTAAAAATTGTGATAAGTAAGGTCACAAAAGACAAAGCGAATTTCTTCTTTGTCAGGTTACATGAAAAGTTCATGAATGTCTCCATATCTAATTGATATGTTTCAAATCTAGAATATCCTTGTTACATTTAGATTACAGGGGAATGACAAAGAAGGAAATTAGAGGGAGGAGAAGATCTCTTTCAGTTTGGGAATGCCTTCTAAAAACAAAGCAGGACCTGGTTGTAATATAATGCTTGGGTCTAGCTCAAAGATTTTATTGGATTTGATAAAGTTTGTGGATAACCATTCGGGTTTGTTCCGCACCCAGTCCCAGTCCATTGCCTTTCCACACCAAGAACCTATGTAAACATCGGGATTGGCATCCTTCACATCCGTAGCGGTAATGATTCGGTCTTTAGCAAGTTTACGATCTTTTAAGTGGGAAAAACAATCTTCGCCACCCGCTAGTGTGATTGCTTCGCTCACCCATTGGATTCCAGTGATAATGGGTTCATCCCATTCTTGAAAAAAAACTTTTGGTTTGTGGGTTTTGGATTCGTTTTCCTTTTCCCAAGAATGTATCTTACGTTTCCAATCATCGATCAGATTTTTTGCCTTTTCTGATTGGCCCACAAGGTTACCAAGCATTTGCATATTGGATAAAATTTCTGTTATCGATCTTTGGTTGAAGATTAGAACGTTTAACCCTCGTTCAATGAGATCTTTGGCAAGTTGGGATTGGATGTCAGAAAAACCAATGACGAGATCTGGTTCGAGAGCCGTGATTTTTTTTACGTTCCCACTGATAAAGGCAGAGACTTTGGTTTTTTCTTCTTTGGCTCTTGGTGGGCGTTCGGTATAAACAGAGATTCCTACGATTCGTTTTTCTTCTCCCAAGAGATACAACATCTCTGTGGGTTCTTCAGTGAGACAAATGATTCTTTCTGGGCCCATACTTTAAGTTTCCAAAAAACGAGCCAGATCGGATTGGGATCCAAAGAGAACAATCACATCATCTTCTTTGAGGATTGTATTTCCATGTGGGATTCCTAAAATTTTTTCTGATTTAGAATCGGATGCTCGTTTGGTTTCTTTATTGATCGTGGGGCGTTTGATGGTAATGACATTGATATTGTATTTATGACGTAAGTCAGCATCAGCGATGGTATGATTAATATAACGTTTTGGTACAGTGACTTCCACCACACTGTATTCATCAGAAAGTAAAAAACTAGAACGCATTCCGGAAAAAGATAATGTTTCGGCCATACTCCTTGCCGCTTTTTCTTCTGGATTAAACAAATCTTTGATTCCAAGAAGTTCCAAAACTTTCATTTGTAGTTCCGTTTGGTAACGAGCGTAAATATTTTTAACACCACATTTTTTTAAACTATCAGCACAAATAATGGATGTTTCAAAATCGTCGGCAAGTGCAATGACTGCATAATCCACATCAACAATTCCTTGAGAACGTAATGCATGTTCGTCAGTGGCATCCAAGGTAACAGCAATCGTTACATAATCTTTTATGGAATCAATGACCATGGGATCTTTATCAATTGCTATGACTTCATGCCCATCATCAAAAAGATAACGAACAAATAACTTTCCAAAACTTCCAATACCGATGACTGCTATTTTTTTTCTTTGCATACCAAACTTTAACCTACAACCACATATTCTTTTGGATATTCATACGAGATACGATCTACTTTTTTAGAGACTGCCACAAGCAGAGTTAAAATTCCCACTCTTCCAACAAACATAACCGTACAAATGATAATTTTACCGTAATCACTTAAATGTGGAGTGAGGCCACGAGTGAGACCGACTGTTCCAAAGGCAGAAACCACTTCATAACATAAATCGATAAAATTAGCATTTTCGGTGAGTAACAAACAAAAGATGGCAACAAAGATAACAAATAAAGAAAGAACAATCGTGGCGCTGGCTCTTGCAATCGAAGAATTAGCAATCGTTCGGTGGTCAATTTCCATTCTATCTTTCCCACGAATTTCATTGGTTATGTTTAATAAGGAGATGGCAAAGGTTGTGGTTTTGATTCCACCACCTGTAGATACAGGAGAGGCTCCCACCCACATCAAAAAAAATGAAATAAAAGTGATAGGAAATCCCATTTGGCTTAAATCTAAAGTATTAAATCCAGCGGTCCTTGTAGTGACCGAATAAAACAAAGAATGAAAGATTTGTTCGGATGTGGTTAAACCTTTTAAACTTGAATTCTGTTCTAAAAAATAATACGATACCCAACCGAATAACAGAAGGCAACCGGTCGTCCAAAATACTAATTTAGAGGTCACGGACCATCGAAACTTAAAATCAAAAGGATTGGAAAGTTTGGTTCTAATTTGGAATAAGACGGGAAATCCAAGTCCACCCAGAACAATCAGAAACATAATCACTGATAAAAATCCTTCGGATCTTTGGAAGGCTTCTGTAGCGAGTCCATTTGGTAACAAACTAAAACCTGCATTACAAAAAGCAGAAATGGAATGAAAGATGGAATAATAAATTTTTTCAGAGAGGGCGATCGGAAAGTTCTCTGGAAAACTATAAAATAATAAGATCGCTCCAATAGATTCAATGACAAGGGTTTGAATCGTGATTTGTTTTAAAATTTCTTTGGCCCGGCCCATCGTTTCTTCAGAAAGAAGGTCTTTGATCATCATCGTATCACTGACAGAAACTTTTCCGGCAAGGAAGATGGAAAAAAAACTGGTTAAGGTCATAAGTCCTAGCCCACCTACTTGGATGAGCAGCAATACAATCAATTGTCCAGTCAAAGTAAAACTAGAACTAATATCGACAGTCGAAAGTCCTGTCACACAAGTGGCGCTGATCGTTGTGAATAGAATATCAATAGAAGGAACACTTCCATTTGTCGATTTTGGAAAATGTAAAAAACAAACTCCGAGTAAAATGATAAATGCAAAAGAAGATACAAATACGATGGAAGGATTTAATTTTCGGGATTCATGGTTTCTGGAGAGCCGATAGAAATGGGCTAAATTGGAAAACAAAAACAAAATTTGGTTGGCTGATAAAAAGATAAGTGTAGTATCATCCCCGGAAATATGATAGGACTTCAAAATTGAAACTATATTTTTTTCATATATAAATTCTAGTCCTAACATCAGTAAAATGATGAGTTCTATTTTGTGAATGGAAACATATTCTTTCCAACGTTTGTTTGTAAAAATTAAATGAACAGATTCATAGAAAATAAAAAAGGATACTAAAGTTCGAATCGATAGAGTCACATACGCTTTCCAACTTTCTGGATAATAAAATCCAAAATCTAAAATTAAAATGGTAACTGACAAAAATCCAAAAAGAATATAGAAAGTTCTTCCCATCCAACGGAAGTGTTCTATATAAAACTTTCGAATTTCGAATCTTTGGATTTGTAAATAAATAAAAAATCGTGTTAGAAAAACGAAGTATCGTTTGAGTTTCAAGGGAAAACGTCAGCCACTTGTTTTTTCTTTTCTCGGTGTTCTTCCAATCTTTGTCTATCTGCATAAACATTTGCTCCAGAAAGACCAGTGGAGCCACCAATCATAATGATACTTCCAGCAATCGTTTTTTCAACGGCAAATACGGAAGCCACTGCTGCAGATGCTCCTAAAGCAAACGGGAAGGTTAAAAAGAAAATGATATAAGCCCTTCGAAATTTTGTTTCTTCGTAGACGGCATCTTCATCAAATTCTTCTTTTTGTTTTTTCTTTAATTCTTGTTTGACTCTACTTTTTTGTAATTGGTTTTGTAGGGCTTGTTCGTTGATTTCCCCGGTGAGTGGGTTGATTGGTAAATTTTGAGAACCAGTTAAATTATAAGGATTTGCTGCGGATTGGCTTGTGTTGGAAGTGGTTCTGGAATTCATTAAGGCACCAGCTCCCGGAATGGATTCAATCCCGCTGTATTGGGTTTTCACATTTTTAGGCGTTGCAAGAACTGGAGTTTCAAACTTGGGAGGAAGTGTCACATCCTGTAAAACATTGGATTCAGGATCGGATTTCGGAAGATTTCTTAGATCATAGTTATTTGTGTCATAAAAACCTTCTTTAGTTTGTCCAAAGAGAGGTCCCATTGCCAAAGAAAATACAATCATCGGCACAAATACTTGGGAAAAAATCCGCATACATTCCAGTTTACCTAATCTCTGTCAGGGTCAATCCAATTCACGCCCGGAAAGTTTGGTGGATCTGTAGGAAAAAGACTTTTCCCGGATGGTTTCCAATTCTTTTTCAGAAACTCCTGCCGTATGTGCATGTCCATATTCCTCAGGCATTGTGGTTCCAAATAAACCTGGGTCATCTGAACCGATAGCGAGTTTGATATCGTTTTGCAGAAACCTTGTGATAGGGTGATCAATATGCGATTCCAACATCCCAATGTATAAATTAGAAGAAGGGCAACATTCAATCACAGACTCTGTTTGTGCTACTTTAGACATAACAAAGTTTTGGAAAGTGTGGAGGTATTGGGACTGGGTCACATCAAAAGGGATTTTTAAAAGTTCGGAATCTGGTTTGGTTTTTAGTTCCCTTCGTTTGAGTTCGAGTTCTTCTTTTGGATAAAAAGGACCAAAACTTGTAATCTCTTCATAAGATTCCAATTCGCATTCAATTTGGTCCTTGGCCTCCGATACAAGTTCAGTCCTTTCATCTCCCAAAAAATAATCGGAATCAATTCCCAATGCCAATGCATGACCCAGTCTATGGGCACCATTCAAAGCGGATTCCAAAACCCAACGCGTTGCAGAGAAGGGAGTTTTATCTCTAAAACTTTCGCCCACATGGTATAGGATTGATAAGGCAGTGTTTGGTTCTGCTTGGTTATCTTTGATTACGGATTGAAAAAAAGATTTTTTATCTTTTGGTGGATGTCCTTCTTCAATATGACAGAAGTCAATACCCACAAGTCCATTGCGAATGACGGAATCTTTTTCCATCCAGTTCTTCATCCAATCATAATGCCTTTCAAAGTTGATATCTCTATGTAAAGACATCACAAGTTTTGATTGGATGGTTTTTCCTTCTTTTTTCGCAGAGTTTTCGCCTTTGGAAAGCCCTTCCAAACAAGCCATTAGTTTGCTATAAAAACTTTCTTTTGGTTCTTCTTTACCAAACATCAAACGATATTCGGCATAACTGATATCATCCAAACTATTAGATAATACTACATCATGAGTTACTTCTGTAATTTCTCTTTCATCAAACTTTACAAGTGCGATGATGAGATTGAACTTTGCTTGAAAATGTAAAAAAGGAGCCTTTTCCCGAAAGTGATAGAGTTTGGAAAAATTTTTTATGTCAGCATAATCTTCAAAAAAAGTCGAAGGTCGAATTTTTATCCCATATGCTTTTTCATAAGAATCTAAATAGAGATGCCATCTAGGTTCTGGGTTATTTTTACCAATTCGATACAAAGTTTCAGGGGGTAAACATCCATAAAGGTGGTTGTGTAGATCGCAATACATATAAGAATGACAAAACTATGCTTCACAAAATTAGACGCATCTTGAAGCCAACTCGATTGAATCAGAAAATTCTTGGATTAGCAATCCCAGTTTTTTTTGGAATGATCAGTTATACAGCCATTATGGTGGCAGACACTGCCATGGTAGGAAAATTAGGTGAGGTTCCGCTTGCCGCTGTGGGATTTGGTGGAATGGTTTATTTTTCCATCTTTGCCTTTCTTATGGGTGGATCTATGGCCGTTCAAATCATCGTAGCACGTCGATTTGGCGAAAAAAATGAAAGAGGAGTCGGAATTACCTTAGTTAATTCTGTTTATTTGTCCTTAATATTAGGATCTTTATTGTCTTATTTCGGATTCCATTACGCCCCACAATTTATGGGTTGGATTGGAGATGATCCGCAAGTCATTGAAGTGGCGGGAGTCTATCTCTCCTATCGATTTATAGGAACTGTTCTCTTTTTCGTTGGATTCGCCTTACGTGGATTTTTTGATGGAATTGGAATTGTACAAGTGGGGATGATTTCTTCCATTTTAGCTGCTGTCACAAATATCTTTTTTAATTGGTTACTGATTTTTGGAAACTGGGGTTTCCCAGCTTGGGGAGTGAAGGGTGCGGCCATTGCTTCTAGTTTATCTTCTATCCCATCTCTATTAGTTGTGGTGTTTTATTTTTTCCGCAAAGATGTAATCAAATTCTTTAAGTATCAAATCTTCACTCCAAGTTTTGAAATCATCAAAGAACTTTGTATGGTTGGATTTGCGCCTGCTGTAGAGGGAACACTCGTTAACTTTGCATTTTCTGGTTTTTATAAAATTGCAGGTATGATTAGTACAACCACTCTTGCTTCTGCGAGCGTTGTATTAACATGTCTTAGTTTATCTTTTATGCCTGGTTTTTCTTTTGGAATTGCAGCCACTACCATTCTTGGTCAATCAATGGGACAAGGAAAACTTCGATTGGCATATGAAGGAACCATGCGTTCAGCAACTTTTTCAGCGATTGTGATGGGTTCTATGGGACTCTTTTTTATTATTGGCGGACCTTGGCTTATTGGGCTTTTTACCGATGTACCTGCTGTTGCCAAAGAAGCATATCCTGCACTTTGTATTGTTGCCCTCATTCAAATAGGTGATGCCTATCATATGGTGATTGGTTCAGCACTTCGTAGTGCGGGGATGATGTACTATGTGATGTTTGTTTATCTCATCGTATCCTTCCTCATTATGTTGCCATTGGCATATTTATTCGGGATTGTCCTAGCATGGGGAACGATTGGAATCTGGTCTGCGTTTTTTATTTGGATTTTACTCATGGCAGTGCTTTTTGTCGGAAAATTTCGTAAGAAGGAGTGGGTGAACATACGAATTTAATAGAACGAGGGGAAAATGAAACGAACAGAATTAGAACGACAGGCCATCCAAAATTTTTTAAAGTCTGTGGATTTGTTCAAAAAACTTCCCCCCGCTGTTTTGTTAAGACTGGCAAACAATGTCCAAGAAAAATTAATCCGAAGCCACGAAGCTCTTTATTATAAAGGAGAGTCTTCGGAATCAATTTATATTGTTCGGTATGGAGAAATCCTACTCGAAAATGTTGCCGGCCAAAGTCATGTTTATGTGGGTTCAGGTCAAGTTTTGGCTGAGAACTCACTTATCTCCAGTTCCAACCATTCCACTTCTGCTATTGCCGTTATTGATTCCCTTGTTTATGTATTGAATGGAAAATTATTTTTGCAATTGGCTTCTCAAGAAAAGGTCTTCGCACAAAACATCATTCAAATGATGGGCTCTCGAATGCGAGAGAATTTAGATCGTTCCAATCATAAAGATACATTTTCCGGATTACGAAGGTTATGTGTTCATGTTCCTTTAGAACCAGAATATCATTTCAGCGAAAAAGTAAAATCCTTCCTAGACGAATACGGAGAAGTTACTAGAAAGTTATCATCGGCAATTCCTATTTCCACTTTCAAAGGAATGGACCCCACACAAATTTCCGAATACCTTACCAATCTTAGAAATAAAACTCCCTTACTTCATATTTATTTTGATGAATCCACATCGCGAATGGATTTACATTATCTTGTGGTGCAATCTGACTTCATTGTGTTTTGGGAAGATGAACCAGAAAAGTTTTATAAAGAAAAAGAAGAAATCATCAATTTTTGGAAAAATAGAATTAGAAACTTTGAAGGCCGTGCCATCCGAATGATGGAAAGCGGTGTTCGTAAAAGTTATCTTCCACAAGACCAATCACTCAAAACCTTTTATCAAAAAGATACTTTAGCAAGATATCTGGTCGCAAAAACGAGAGGTTTAGCGTTAGGTGGTGGTGGTGCTAGAGCTCTTGCTCATGTAGGTTTGTTAAAAGTTTTACATAGAGAAGGGATACATTTTGATTTTGTATCTGGTGCTTCGATGGGAGCTGTGATTGCGGCCTTGTATGCCAGAAAAAATTCACCTGAAGAAATTGAAGAGATGATTAAAAATTTCTTTGGTGGATTAGAAAGTGCCTTTGATCCAACGATACCGGTTGTTGCCTTTTTTAAGGGAAAACGAATGAAACGTATGTTAAAGAAAGGGTTTGGTGACCAACGTATTGAAGAATTGCCACTCCCTTTTGCTACTTCAGCTGTAGATTTACAAACGGGAAAAGAACATATTTTTGACCAAGGTCCAATTACGGAAGCTCTCACAAGCGCTATGAGTTTGCCCGGTGCCTTTCCCCCTTACAGACTCGGTGAAAAACTTTTAGTGGATGGGGGAATGATCAATAACGTTCCCGAAAATCTCATTCGTTCCAAAGGTGCGGATGTAGTGATGGGAATCAACGTATCTCCTTTGCAAGAAATTGTTCCGGGCAAACTCTTTGAAGACAGAAACACAACTGAAAAAGGATTCTTTCGTTATATTTGGGATACTTTAAAATACCCTCCTATCTTACAAATTATGACAAGAACCATCACTTTAGAAGGTAGAGAGATCACTCGCCTCAAACGACCTAAAATGGATCTGTTTGTGCACTTCCATTTGGAAGAATTTCAGTTATTTGATTTTGCTCGTTACCAAGAGATCATTGATAAAGGGGAACAAGAAGCAGAAGCAAACTTAGCAGAAATCAAACAATTGTTTTCCTAACAATCTTTTGATTCATAATCTAAATTATTCCCACCTAACGAAAACTAACTTGTGTCGATGGGTGGGATAACTGTTTTTAAGGTTCAGCCAATTTTACAAAGAAGATAGAATTTCTTTTTTTTTGGCTTCAAATTCTTCGGCGTTGATGAGGCCTTGGTCGAGTAAACCTTTGAGTTTGGCAATGCGAGCAGCTGGGTCATTGGCTGCAGGTGCCGCACCTTGGCCTCCGCCTTGGTTCATCATACTTCCCATCATTTGGCCCATATTCATTCCCATTCCCATCCCAGCACCCATCGCACCACCACCTTGGCCTTCGTTTTCTGCAGCGGCTTGCCCAATATCAAACATTTTCTTTTGTTGGTATTTGTCTCCAAGCATATCGATTTCGAATTTATCGGTAATGATTTTTTGGATTCGTTGGTAGTTGGGATCGTTTTGGTCAAAGTTCACCGAAGATACGTTAAACTCTGTTAAGTCGATTCCATATTTTTCAAATTCAGGAGCCAGTTTGACCCTTCCTGCGGTGGAACTTTCATCCCTATATTTATTGATCTCAACTACAGAAGTGTTGTTGTTTAAAATGACTTCAGAAATAAAATCACCAATCCCACGAACGATATTTGGTTTTAAAAATTCATCAATGGATTCGTTGGTAGTTCGATTTCCACCTTTCACCACATTGAGTAAAAAGGACCTCGAATCTTTGATTCGTAATTTATAATCTCCAAAGGCTCGAATGTTTAAAACAATTTTGTATTTTGGATCTTCCAAAGGGATTGGGGTATTGGTTCCCCATTTCATTGCAAAGATGGCTTTGTTTACATAATAAACTTCTGCTGTGAAAGGAGTTTTTCCACCAAACGGAAGATTGACGAGAGCTTCTAAAATAGGAATGTTTCCCGTTTTTAATGTATGAGTTCCTGGACCAAAAGTATCTAAAGCCTTTCCTTCTTTAAAAAAAATGGCTTCTTGGTTTTCATCCACCACCAGTTGCCCTGCAGTGCTGATTTCATCAGATGGATACTTCCAAACGATTTCATTGGGGCTGCCTTCAAATTTAATTCTATCGATTAGTGCCATTGTTTATTTCCTTATTCTCTTATTTTAAAAAGATTGAGTTTCTAGATTCAAATTGTGTTTCAAAGTTTAACAATAATTTGTTGATTGATTCAATTGCCGCTTCTGGATTAGTCACAAAAGCAGCGGGAAGGGTATCCAAAATTTCTTTTTGTATGTTCCCCACTTTTTCCAACATCGAAAAGTCATGGTTTAGTAATTTTTCCATTTCTTCCGCAGTGGCTTTGACCCCAGTACCGAGTCCATTCAGTCCATACCCAGCAGAACCTACTTTCATTATGATTCGATCCAGAAGCGTGGTTGCTGGATTTGTTTTTCCGATGTTTTGGATTTCTGCCTTCGCCACAAACCCTTCTTCTAGTTTACGAAAACTTTCTTTAAAAGAGGTTAGAATTCCTCCGAGTTCTTTTCGGATGAGAAGATCGGTTTTTTCATACTCTTGGTTGGCTAGAGCTTCTTCGAATAGTTTGATTTCCTTTAAAAACTTTCGGATGGGATCTTGTTCGTTCTTAAAACGTTCTAATGTAGATTTTAACCAAGTTTGGTCCATTTTATTCCTCTTTTACGTTCCCTTCTAACGTTTGTATGGTGTCACAAGTGATGTAATTAAAGATGACACTTTTTTCTGTTTGGTAGAGTGCTTTGGATGGAAGTGATTTCCATTTGGCCATATCAAATTCACAGTCATGTTTTTCCCCTTTGGTTTCACCAGTGGACTCTGTGAAATGAACTATATATTTTTCTTCTTTGGTTCCTAAACGTTCACAGCCAATATTAGTGCTTGTACATTCGCGGATTTGGGGAGAGGGCCAATAAGGTTCTTGTGTGGTTCCAAATCCTTTTGCCACTGCATTTCTCTCAAAGGCCCATTTATCGACGCGGTAACTACAATGGTCATCGTACACAGGTTCTTGTCTGTATTTGGTAGTACAACTTTCACTTTCGGAGAAAGTTCCATCTCCACGATCCGAACGAACTGTATGGCAATCTTCTCCATCAGGTATGCTGTTATAACTTCTGATCTCACGACTTCTGGACACACTGTACGCACCGATAGGCATGGAGTCACACCATTCAGATTCGGAAACTGGTTTGAACTGATCGATGGCTATTGTGCGAGACCATTCTTGGTGAGTGATTTGTAATTCTACTTTTTCTGTCCATAACACACCGAGGCAAACAAATCCAATCCCACCAAAAACAATGGTTCCGAGTAGCCACAAAACCCATTTGGGAGTTTTTGGATGTGGTTTGACCCAATCGGAATTGGGGAAGTCTAAATCTTCTTTTGCTTTTTGTACAAGTCTTCCGTGAGTCCATCCTGGTCGGATCTGAGTTTTACATTTTGAGCTCCATCTAGGGAACCACCACAGTTTCCGCAAAACGTGGCTTTGGCTCCGTTGGCTGTTTGACAAAAAGGACAAACCTTGTCTGCTCCGTAATAGACATGATCTTGGACAGCGACTTTGTCTGCTTCGCTCGGAAAGTATCTTCGATTGGGATCTTGTGTGGCTCCACAATTGGGACAATGCCTATGTGTTTTACCTAACAATTTTTTAGTTCCGCAATATTCGCAGTCCCAAAGCATTTCATAGATTCTTTCTTCTGCCATCGCAACAAAGGTTTATCTGCAAAAAATTGACTTTTGCAAGAAAAATATTTCCAATTCGTAAAATCCCACATAGAATCTTACCAACATGCGTTTGGTACTAAATCTAGTTCTTAAGTTTCGTTATTTCTTTTTCTCTTTTGTCGTTCTGATTTTCTCTCTTGGTTACCTTCATTCTCGATCAAAACAGAATGCAGTTCATCCACTTGATAGTTTGTATTTGAAATTATCACCTAATGTAGTTAAGACGGAAAAGAAAATTGCACTTCGAAGGTTATCTCTTCATTTGCGAGGTGTGATTCCCAGTGTCAACGAATGGAAAGAATTAGAAGCTCTACCTGCCGACCAAAGTTTAGAATCTTTTGCAGTAAGTTTTTTAAAACAACCTGAGTTTGCCGAATACTGGGGAACCAAGTTCACCTCTATGTTACGGGACAAATCCAAAGGTCGTAAAATTCCAACAGGCTCGTTTTTCGAATACGTTGCCAGTTCCCTTCATAAAAACAAACCCTATGACCAATTGGTGCAAGAAATGTTAACCTCTACTGGCAACGTAAAAGAATCGCCAGCAACCATGTTTTATATTCGTGATGGAGCCGATCCTTTACAAACAGCCGAGTATGTTGGAAGGTTATTTTATGCAAAACGAGTGGCTTGTGCCAGATGCCATGACCATCCTTATATTTCGGATTTTACAAGAAGAGATTATTATGCACTCGCAGCCTTTTTTAGCCAACAGTTCTTTCGAGATGGATCTTGGGAAGCAGATCGTTATGGAAAAACTTTGAGTTATGTTCCGAGAGAATTAGAAGTTCATCTTCCAATGGAAGAACAAAAAAATCTTCAAGATAAAAACAATGAATGGAATAGAGACAATTGGAGCAAATGGACCGACGAACAACGAAAAGACTACCAAAAGAAACATGAGGTGGAATACGCAACTCTATATTACCAACCCAAACTTGGACTTCGTTTTCCTCATACTGACGATGCCCCTGGAGGTGATTTAGTAAGGCCAAAGTATTTAGATGGGAAAGAAGCAAAATTATTACCTGGAGAGGATCGTAGAAAAGCCTTTGCTACTTGGTTAACAAATAAATCCAATGATCGGTTTCGGAAAGTGATCATCAATCGAGTTTGGACAGAACTTATGGGTTGGAGTTTTTTCACTCCACTTGATGATTGGAATGAAGATACTGTGGTGACTGGAGATGAGATTCTAAATCATCTCGATTCTTATTTTTTGACAAACAACTTAAAACTAAAAGAGCTCATTTTATACATTGTGACTTCCAATGCTTACAATCGTTCACTGACAAACAATCCAAACGACCAAGATCCTATTCGTTATTTTTCTCCCAATCGATTGGACAGTGATCAACTTCTCAACTCTCTCATTCGAGTCTCTGATTCCCAAAAAATCGGTAACATTCGAGAAAGGAATTTATCTTGGATCTCTGGCTTTATGGATAAAAAACCTTATGATTTGACTGGAATAGGTAGTATCCGAATTCCTCAGGAAAACCCAAAAGAATTTTCCAACTCAGCTGAGGTAGAGAGACCAGCGCCTTATCATACGATGTTATCTGTATTTGGGTCTGGACCAAGAGTGGATATTTCTGATGATATCTCAGAACTTACCATTGAACAAATGTTAACTCTAATGAATGGTCGTGTGGTGGGAAAATTGGTTTGGGATTTTGGTAACAAAGAGTCTTTGGTGAAACAAGAGTTTGACCAATTAAAATCAATGAATTTGGTTATTTCCAATCTTTACTTTCGACTTTTAGGTAGAGAGCCAAGTTTAGGGGAAAAAGAAAAAATAAAAACACTTTTGATAAAACCAGATACTGTTTTTGACAAAGACTTACTCCAAGACATTCTCTGGGCTCTGATCAATAGCCAAGAGTTTCAACACATCAATTAGGGAATCATCATGGATCGCAAAGAATTTTTAAAAAAATCAATTCTCAGTTTGGGACTCAGTCCCTTTTTGTTTTCTACAAATCCCTTTGGAAGTCTACATGCCGAAGAAGAAGAGGAATCCATTACCCTTCCTTCTAAAGTAAAGTCCGTCATCTTTATTGAAATGATGGGAGGGATGAGCCATGTCGATACATTAGATCCCAAACCAAACAGTGCGTTTGGAAAAGTAAATTCCAGCATTTCTGGACTTTCTGTATTGGAACCATTTTCTCTTACCGCAAAACAATTACATTCGATTGGAATTGTTAGGTCTACATGGAGTGAAGAAGGGGATCATGGATTCGCACAAATGTTACTGGGTACGGGATACCGAATGACAGAAGCGATGGGCTTTCCTGACATTCCTCATTTTGGTGCCGTGATTGCTTATGCTAAAAAATCGAAAGTCAAATCTTCGTATTTTCCAAGTTATGTGACTATTGGGGGTCGTGGTAGTAAAAATGGGAACTCTGGATTTTTAGGAATCGATTATTCTGGTTATCATGTTGGAAATGTGGATGAACCCATCCAACATCTAAACCCATCCTATGGAAAATTTTCTGATGATCGGATCCTTCGAAGAAAGGACTTGGTTTCCTTTATGAATGAAGAGTTTTCTAAAACCTATCCCACAAAAGAATCCAAACATTGGAAAAATATGCTCGTGGCGGCCGAAGAGTTTCGGAATTCCAAAAACATAGATAGTTTTCGAATCAGTTTGGAAGATGAAAAAACTCGTGCTCGTTACGGAACCACTTGGCAAGGCAAAGCTATGTTACTGGCGAAACGCCTTGCAGCACAAGAAGTTCCTTTCATTCATATCTCGATTGGAGGATGGGACACACATACAGGCAACAAAGCACAAGTCACAAAAATAATGAAAGAAACCGATATGGGCATTGCTTCTCTACTCGAAGACTTATATAATACAGGGCTCATGAAACAAACGTTATTTGTTCTTACCAGTGAATTCGGTAGAACCCCAGATGTAGGATCAAGAGACGGTCGTGACCATCATCCTAAAGTTTGGTCAACCTTACTTGGAGGTGGACCCTTTGCCAAAGGATTCGTGTTAGGCGAAACAGATGAAACAGGATCCAAACCTGTGAATCCAAAGGAGGCCCTTCATGTAAGAGATCTCATCGCCACCATTTACCAAGCGGCTGGAGTCAATCCCGATGCCTCACTCACCAATTCCTTTGGCCGTCCTTTTCTTTTAACAACGAAGAAAGCGAAAGTATATGAAGGTTTGTTTTAGTTTGATTTAGCCTGGTTAGGAGTTTTTCGAGTCGAAATAGAGGAGAATGAGACAGAAAGAAGCAAATCGGTGCTACTTTTTGAGAATATTTACCTTTCTAGGTTCATTTTTCCTTTTCTTACGAAAGAAATTTAAAATACTGATCCCTGATCTATGAAAAAAGCACTCATTACCGGAATCACAGGCCAAGACGGTTCCTATCTGGCAGAACTCCTCCTCCAAAAAGGATACGAAGTCCACGGGATCGTTCGTAGAACGAGCCTTTTCAATCGCAATCGCATTGAACATCTGCACGGAAACCCAAACCTCCGCCTCCATTATGGAGACATGACGGATTCCTCGAACCTAAACCGAATCTTAGAAAAAATCCAACCATCGGAAATCTATAACTTAGCAGCTCAGTCCCATGTTCAGGTTTCTTTCGAAGTTCCAGAATACACTGCGGAAGTGGATGCGGTCGGAACCTTACGGATTTTAGATGCCATCAAACAAACAGGGATCAATACCCGTTTTTACCAAGCTTCAACTTCCGAACTTTACGGACTTGTCCAAGAAGTACCACAAACAGAAAAAACGCCGTTTTACCCACGATCCCCTTATGCAGTTGCAAAACTTTATGCTTATTGGGCAGTCGTTAACTACCGTGAAGCATACAATTTACATGCTTCTAACGGAATTTTATTTAACCATGAATCTCCCCGTCGTGGTGAAGCTTTTGTCACAAGAAAAGTAACCATTGGTGTTTCTGAAGTGAAAGCTGGAAAACTCCCACACATCACAATGGGAAATATTGATTCCAAACGCGACTGGGGATATGCTCCAGACTACGTAGAAATGATGTGGATGATGTTGCAAAAAGACACTCCAGATGACTATGTTGTGGCGACAAATGAAACACATACAGTTCGTGAATTCATAGAAGAAGCTTACAAAATTGCTGGATTTGAAGTAGTATGGGAAGGCAAAGCTGAGAAAGAAGTTGGTAAGGACAAAAAGACCGGCCAAGTTCTTGTTAAAATTGATCCAAAGTACTACAGACCTACGGAAGTGGAACTTTTGATTGGTAACCCTGAAAAAGCAAAACTTCAGTTAGGTTGGGAGCCAAAGGTTAAGTTCAAAGAGTTGGTTCGAATCATGATGGAAGCTGATTTAGCTACTCAAGGATTGAAACCAGTAAATTAGAATAACTATCTTTTGAATGGATCGTTTTTTGGTTTAAAGACCAAAAAACTGATCCAACATCAATTTCTTCAAAGTTTCTTTTAGTTTATCTTGGATATTGACAATCTTCACTGTCATTTTCTTTTCATCCGCTTTGTTTTTGAATGAAAGCAAACGAGAGATTCCTAGGGAACTCACAATCACCACTTTTTCCAAATCCAAAAAGATTTCTTGAACGTTCTTCTCCAAGATTTCCGCTAAAATCTCTCTTAACTCTGGTGCGTTTCCATCAAGGATCTGATCCATAAAACGAACACGGATCGTGTTTCCCTTTTCTTCGACTAGTATCTTATCACTCATATTTCGTTGGCCTCTAACGTAAGTCAGGAGAGGAAAGTTTGCAAGAAGTTATTTCAGCTTCTTTAGCTTATTCTCCATGTTAGCCTTTTTATGATAGAATTGGACGAGTTTTTCTAGTTCTGCCATGTCCGTACAAACAATTTTTCCCATGTCCATACGAATAAATTTATTATTCTTCATGATATCTGAGATCAAAAGTTCATCTTTTGGATCCGTAAGTCCCACCATTTTGAGAAGGTCCTTGGTCCCAATTTCAAAATTGTAACCTTGTTTGGGTGCCACTTTGATTCGATTTTTTTCGGCCAAAGTCATTAGTGTATCTACGATGCGGCCTTGTGGGTCTTTCAAAAGAAGGTTAGCTAACTGTTTGTAGGCAATCCAAATTCGTTCGGATAAAAGTGTGATAAGCCTTGTTGCCAATTGTGGTTGGGCTTTTACCATTCCTTCAAAGTTGGCTTTGTTGATGGCAAGGAGTTCCACATCGCCCGCTGCGACAGCAGACGCGGAACGAGGTTTGTTATCAAGGATTGCCATCTCACCAAAAATGTCCCCTGCTTGGAGAACTGCGAGCATCACCTCGTTCTGGTTTACAATTTTGGAAATTTTAACCTTTCCACTTTGTAAAATAAATAGTTCCTTACCTGGTTCGTGTTCACAAAAAATCATCTCACTATCTTTATAGTTTCGATTGAATTTATTGTAATCAATGGGCGGTGCTTGGAAAGGTTGGTTGCTTGTCTGCAAACGTAATTTTGCCTGCGGTACAAACTGTCCGTTAGGAAGGTGCTTTAAATAACTTTGGTAAGCGAAGGTAGCGTGTGATGTATTTTGCTGTTGGAAGTAATATTCGCCAATTTTAAAAAGTTCGTTTGGATCTTCTTCAACGGCGTTACGAAAAGAAAGTCTTGTAATTGTAGTATCAAATTGTCGTAACTTCATTGAGAAGAAACGAATGATATTCATCGCAACTGCCGTAGACTTTTGGATCAG
Organism: Leptospira harrisiae; assembly: GCF_002811945.1. Classification (NCBI taxonomy): domain Bacteria; kingdom Pseudomonadati; phylum Spirochaetota; class Leptospiria; order Leptospirales; family Leptospiraceae; genus Leptospira; species Leptospira harrisiae. The sequence goes on from NZ_NPDX01000005.1 coordinate 231,443, forward strand.
GGTTCCAAATTGGTCGTAACTAACAGAGATTAAAGATACGTTGGTGAGTGAAGTGGCAGATTCAATCTGTGGGTGTTGGCTCATAGCTGCCACCACTCCGAAAAAGTCACCAGGTCCTAAAACTTGGTTTGGATCTTCTCCGACAACAGCCGTCTCACGAGTGACACGTACCTTCCCCTCACGGATGATATAGAAATTGTTCGCATCCTTTTTCCCCTCTACAATGATGTAGGAGTTCGCTGGGAAAGTAACCATTTGAAAAAACGACATTCTTAAATCTCTGAACCCTTTTTGCTCAACGTGCCTAGTTTATTATCGGAGATCCCTAGGGCAATATTTTCGTAAAAATTACTTATTTTTACTCTCTCCTAAAATTTCCATCTGAGTCAGTTCTAATTCCGCTTCTTGTGCAATTTTACTGGAATACGTATTTTTGATAATGTCCTGAAAAATCTGATACGCTTTGTCTTCCCTGCCCATACGGACATAGGCTTTGCCAGAAATTAAGTAGGATTCGAGTCCTTCTTCCGTATTGGGAAATTCTTTATAAATTTTCAGTTCGTTTTCAGCAAGTGCCAATACATCGCCTGTCATTCGGTAGTTGGAACTTAAGGTTTTTCGCACTTCGCGTGTTTTGGAATGGCCTGGATAGAGTAATAAAAAGCTTTTGCAGGATTCCACCGATTGGTAGTGGTTCCGATCCTCTAGAAACTCTTTTGCCTTCTTGTAGAGGAGTTCCCCTTGTTGGTTTCGTTCGTCCGCAAAAATTTGACTCACGGAACGATCGGCTAAAAGAGGAAAAAACCCCATAGAAACAAGGATTCCTAGGGTAAAAGTCACTCGTAAGGAGTTGGTCCAGGCTGTCGAATTCTGTCTCATTACTATCAGTTTCGGCCAGAACTGAGATTCTCGTGAACGGGTTTTTCCTCTGAAATGGCAAGAATTTTCGGAACCCCTGTCAAATCCCAAAGTTCTGCGGATGCTTTCATACGTTTTCCAGCGGGCAAAGGGAAAACAAAACGACCTTTTCCTTCTGGCCCAATTTTTAATTCAATTTGATGTTTGGTGAGGTCTCCCATCCTTCGCTCTCGAAGCGGTGGAACAGGGAAACTTCGTTGTTTTTCTTCTGCTGGATAAAGATACAACTGCACCATATAGGAAGTATTGGTTTTGGCAGTGTATTCGTAATTCAGAATGTAACCAGATTCTGATCCATCTTCATAAGGAAGGATATTCAGGATTTTGATTTGGTTTTGGGATGGTGCGGCTAGATTTGTATTGTGATTGGTGGTTTCCGAGACAAGCTTGGGTTCCTGTTCTGAGGAAAAAAAGATTTGTTTGAAAGAAGAATCATAATCTTCAGGACCTTTCAAAGAATAATAATGTCCGTCTCCAAGGATGGAAAGCCGTTTGAGATCTTCCTCTCCTTTGGGGTCAATGTCGATCCCTAGCACCTGTAATCGAAATTTTTTTCCGGATTGTTTCAGTTGGTACAGAACGGCTTTTGGATCTCCATCGCAACTTTCCACCCCATCGGAGATAAAAATAATCTCCGTTTCTTGAAGATCATTCAAAAGAAACTCACCAACCAAGTTTAAGGTTTGGGCGATGGGTGTTGATCCTGCAGGCACAATGGACGAAATTTTTTGGCTCACAAGAGATGCAGCTCCTCGTTGGATGGGGTGATACAACCTGGCGGATGAACATCCTGCGATTCGGTTTCCGTAAGCAACAAGTCCCACACTCACATCTTTTGGCAATCCCCCAAGAACTTGTAATAATTTTTCTTTGGCAACGGCCATCCTTGTTTTTCCATCCCATTTTTCAGACATGGAACCACTGGCATCTAAAATAAAAACATATCGTTTGTTAGGTTGTACTTGCGGGGAAAGGGGAAAAAAGGAAAGAAAAAATAAAATGAGGATGGCAAAATTCCTTTTCAGTTGCTGGTTTTTATTTTTTTTCCGCACCTGTACACCATCGGCGAAAACAGGAATTGACCTTAGAGGGATTTGGGATCTAAAAAAGGCGGAACGACTAGGTTTGGTTTCACGAGAAGGGGAGTTCTGTCAAAAGAAGAATGTGCCCGTAGGAATCGCAAAATCATTTCGCAGGTAGCACCCCAAAGGAGACCATCTCCTAAATCAAAATAATAAGCAAAATGTTCCCGGCCAGGCACTTGAATGGCATAAAAAGGTTTTGTCCAAAGATCGGAAAAGGAAAGGAGAATGACTCGTTCCACTTCCTCTGTGTTATGCTGAAAGGATAAATCACCTTCATAGGTGGCCAAAAATGGAGTGATATGAAAACCGGTTCTTGTATGGAGCCCTTCTAGTTTTCCAAGAACATTCAAAGTAGAACTTTGGACACCCATCTCTTCTTCCCATTCCCGAAGGGCCGTGACTAAAAGATTGGAATCTTCTTTTTCTTTGACTCCACCCGGAAAAGAAATTTGGCCGGGGTGGGATTTTAGATTTTTGGAACGTTCAGTAAGAATGATTCCTTCTGCAATATCTTTGGATCCATATAAAGGAAAAATCACTCCTGACTTCACTTCTGATGTGTCAGGAATTTCATCAAAGTCCCTTGAAAGTTTTTTTACAAAGGACTCGTAGGGTAACATCAACCCTCGTCTTTCGAGTTTTGGTTTTGTTTTTTCCTACGTTTGGCAACAAATGCTTCTTTGGAACGAATGGCCACCAAACGGTTGATCATCGAATCAAAAGGAAGTCCTTGGATGGCAGCAAGTAAACTTGGGCCATAGTTTTGTACTTTCCAATCCGAAAACACATGGAGGGCTTTTAATTCTTCTAAGGTTTTTGGTGCTGCTCGCAAAATAACAATGAGTTGTTTGTTCGAAGGAAGAAGGGAGTGTTCCATTCGTCTAGCGCGCATAATGCGGAGTCGCCATTTTTTAGCATTTTCGAATTTATGGTTTTCATCTTCGTTTAAGTCTTCGCCATGACGTTTCGAAAGTTCTGATGTATCGATAGGATCATTGTATTCAGCAGTTAATAGTTTGAAAATTTCTGTTCCGTCTTTTTTTCCAAACCATTCCACACATTTTTCTTCGTTCGGATGTCCTTTCACTGCTTGTGATAAACGATCGTTATTAAAAACTCGGAAACTAGCTTTGTTAATTCGTTTTGCTTTTTCATCACGGTAACGAAGAAGTTCTAAAATTTTTCTTCTTTCAAGCGGAGTGAAATTAAGAATGTCAGGAAATTTTCCAAGAGAAAATCCTTCTCCTTCTTTGGCTACATACTCTTCGGATGCAATGAATTCAAATTCGGAGATAGCTTCATCATAAAGAGATCTTCGTTTGAGTTCTTCTTCCATTTTTAACCAAATGGATTCTAAATAAGCAGTGTCGAGTGCTGCATATTTAAGTTGTTGTTTTTGAAGAGGACGAATTTCCCAATTAGACTTTTGTTCTACTTTGGAAAGTGTTACTTTATGGTAATGTTCTACTACATGTGACAAAGAACTTTGTTCTAATGACAATAATCGAGAACTGATCATTGTATCTGCCGTGTTCACAAATTTGAACCCAAAGTCTCTTTTTAAGGCTTTGATGTCATCTTGTGCCGAATGGAAGATTTTGAGAATGTTCGGATCTGCAAACAAAGGACCCAAAGCTGACAAATTTGTGATTTTTAGAGGGTCAATCAGGTAATTTTTGCCATTAGAATTGATCTGGATGAGACAAACTTTGGGGTAGTACGTGTAATAACCGGAGGACTCGGTGTCGATCGACATGATTTTGGACTGTCTGAGATTGATCAGAGCTAAATCCAAAGCTTTTGCTGTATCAACGAGAATATAGTTGGAATTGATTTGCATCTAATTGGGATTTTGGAAATACTGCAATTGTCATTCTAACAATGATTCTCCAATCTGACAAACCAAAAGAAGAATGTGCCATTTTCGGCATCTACAATAGCAAGGAAGCTGCTAATTTTACCTACCTAGGTTTGTACTCAATGCAACACCGAGGCCAGGAGTCCAGTGGGATCGTCACAACAGATGGTTCTCACTTATACCGGTATGCCAACATGGGTCTCGTGGCAAATATCTTCACTCAACCGAAGATCAAAGAGCTCATAGGGGATTCGGCCATTGGTCACAACCGGTATTCCACAACGGGAGCCAGTTTTCTAAGGAATGCTCAGCCCATCCGCGTGGAATCCCACTTAGGTCCTGTGGCACTTGCCCACAATGGTAACCTAGTCAACTCCTGGGACATTCGAAATAAGCTCGAAAGAGACGGATCGATCTTTCAAACCACCATCGATTCCGAAGTCATTGTCCACTTGATGGCGAAAAGCCATAAAACAGACCTTCTAGAAGCACTCTGTGAATCACTTGCACAAGTTCGCGGTGCCTACTCTCTGTTAGTTTTAACTCCAAGATACTTAATTGCAGTGCGAGATCCCAACGGTTTTCGCCCCCTTGTGATGGGGAAACGAAGTGATGGTGCCATTGTCTTTGCTTCTGAAACCTGTGCTTTTGATATCACCGAAACAGAATATGTAAGGGATGTGGAACCAGGTGAGATGATTGTTATCGATCATACGGGAATGCGTTCCCTCTACCCATTCCCAAAAGCAAAACCAAGTCTTTGTATATTTGAATACATCTACTTTGCAAGACCTGATTCGTATATCTTCGAAGAATCTGTTTATAAAGTAAGAAAATCTCTCGGTCGCCAGCTTGCGCGTGTTATGCCAGTGGAAGCCGACGTGATCATTCCTGTTCCAGATTCTGCAAACATTGCGGCCCTCGGTTATAGTGAAGAGTCTGGGATCCCATACCAAAGTGGTCTTGTGCGTTCTCATTACATTGGTCGTACCTTCATTGAACCGGACCAAAAAATTCGGGACTTTGGTGCCAAAATCAAATACAATGTGGTGAAAGAAGTGGTAAATGGAAAACGCGTTGTCATCATTGACGACTCGGTGATGCGAGGAACCACAAGCCGTAAAATCATTAAAATGATTCGGAATGCCGGCGCCAAAGAAATTCATTTTAGAGTTTCTGCTCCACCTACGGTTTCTCCTTGTTATTATGGTATCGATATTCCAACCCATAAAGAACTCATTGCATCGACTCATAGTATTGATGAGATTCAAAAGTATCTTCGTGTGGATTCTCTTGCTTATTTAACTTTGGATACAATGCATAAAGCAGTAGAAGGACACAAAGGCGGCGGATTTTGTGATGCTTGTTTCACTTCCAATTACCCAGTGGAATTTCAAGATCATGCAGGAAATCAAAAGTCTTTATTTACGGAATACGCGACGGAAGAGTAATGGAAGAGCTTGAACTTTCCAAAACCTTTGGTTTTGAAGCCGCACATTTTTTACCGAATGTTCCTGAAGGCCACAAATGCAAAAGAATGCATGGCCACAGTTTTCGTTTTGCAGTGTATCTTAAAGGTGAAATTGATCCTCACACTGGTTGGATCATGGACTTCGGTGAATTAAAATCCATCGTAAAACCAATCTTAGACGAACATTTGGATCATTATGTATTGAATGATGTTCCAGGCCTTGAAAATCCAACAAGTGAAAACATTGCTGTTTGGCTTTGGAACCAATTAAAACCAAAACTTCCTTTACTCGATAAAATCACTTTGTACGAAACTTGCACTAGTTCTTGTGTGTACAGAGGTCCAAAAAAGTAAATGGTTTCCGTTAAGGATTCCTCTCCTCATTCCAGATCTGAAAAAAAAGGTGCCGTAGTACTTTTGTCAGGTGGGCTTGATTCTACCACTTGTTTGTATGAAGCAGCAAGAGAATATGGTCATCCAAAGAATAAAAAATTACCAATCCTTGCTTTATCTTTTGATTATTCTCAAAAACACAAAATAGAATTAGTAAAAAGTAAAAAAATTGCAAAACTTCTCGGAATCAAACATGTGATTCAAAAGTTGGATCCAGGTTTTTTTCTGGGAAGTTCCCTCACTGAAAAAAATATCAAGGTGAGAAAGAATGCAAAATCGTTATTTAGCGGTGTGGAAAAGGAAATCCCTAATACATACGTCCCAGGAAGAAATATTTTATTTCTTTCTTTTGCTTTGTCCCTCGCGGAGGGTCATGGATATGATTCCATTTATATTGGAGTCAATGCACTCGACTATTCTGGATATCCGGATTGCCGGCCTGAGTTCATCGAATCTTTTCAGAAGATGGCAAATTTAGGAACCAAAAAAGGAGTGAGTGGCACAGGTGATTCCATCCAAATCAAAACTCCACTGCTTCACTTAAACAAAAAAGAAATTATTGAACTCGGAATCGAAGTAGACGCTCCACTCCACCTAACGCATTCTTGTTATGATCCCTTACGTGGGAAACCTTGTGGCAAATGTGATTCTTGCATTTTAAGAGCCAAAGGATTTTTGGAAGCTGGAATTTTAGATCCAGCATTATCGATTCGATAAATTTTGATTAGGTCCTAAGTTATGAAAGTAAACATTGGACCTGACATTCTGTGGCAAGCAATCTTGAGTTAGGTGGTAATTCTCTGTCATTCAATTTAAATAAAATGCAAAGACAGACTGTGTGATACCAATGCGATATTTTTTAATTATATTCATTTTATATTTATGTCAATGTAAACCTTTGCCATTGAATAATCCTTCAGATATTCGCACAGATGCCTTTTTAGAAACACAATTACTTCGTTGCCTTTTAGGAGAAATTGATTGTGTAGAAATCCCACAAGACAACCAAGGAGTTCGAGAATGGACGCGGTTTTTGGGAGCAACCGGTGGAGTTCAAACTAGTTCACCTTCTACTATCACGGATCGTTCCGGAAATGTTTACATTGTGGGTACGACCACAGGATCTTTGTCAGGACAAACAAAAATATCTCCCGGATCGTCGAACGATATCTTCGTTTTAAAATTCACTAATGGTGGAGATTTATTATGGGCTCGTCAAATGGGAAGTCCAAGTGCAGCAACGAGTTATGTAGAAGTAATCCATATGGATGTCTTTGGCGATTTGTACATTGTGGGTTCCTCTGGTGGACCGTTTAATGAAATACCAACAAATGGTGCGGGAAGTATTTTGATTAAACTCAACCAGGCAGGATCAGTGCTCTGGACACGTATCTTCCCAACTGCAAGTGAAACCTTAGGATCAGGAGTTACATCTGATCCAGAAGGAAATGTATACATTACGGGAAACACAGAAGAACAGGTTATCAATGCAGACACGGCATTAGGCGGAAGAAATACATTTATCTTTAAATACAATCGAAAAGGCGATTATCTTTGGACAAGACTGATTGATAACGGAGGACCTAGTTCGTATGGCCAACAAATTCAATATGATCCTTATTCTAGAAATATTATACTTGCGGGCCAAGTCGGTGGTTCCGGAACATTTTTTGGAAATTCCTTACCAGGTGGACTCACCGATTCATATTTGCTTGCGTTAAATACAAATGGAATTGTTCAATGGGTTCGACTTCTTGGAATCTCTGGAAGTTCAAGTAGCATCAGAGCTCTTTCCATTGATAAAAAAGGTTCTGCATATGTAACTGGTGATGTCAATGGCAATCTTGACGGCCAAGTCAAATCAGGGGCGATTGTACAGTTTTTAACTCGATACAATATGTATGGCGATAAACTTTGGACCCGTTTGTTAGGAGGAGGTGGTTCTAGTAATACATATACCTATGGCATCTACGCTGATAATACTTCGCATATTTATACAGTAGGAAGTACTACGGGAAATTTATTTGGCATTAATATATTGGGAATTCAAGATGCCTACCTTTCTAAATATGATAACCAAGGAAATTTACTTTGGATTCGTCCTTCTGGAAGTGCTGGTTCTACAGTTTATGGAAGGGGAATCTCTTCTGATAAATACGGAACTCTTTACATTTCTGGCTCTACAGATGGCAATTTTGACAACCAAACCAAACAAGGGACTTACGACGCATTTTTAATAAAGTACCGTTAAAAACACGTCTTTAACATTAGCGATATAAAAAATTAATCCACTTAGCGTTGCCATATACTTGGACTCGAAAGGTTTCGATACAAACTGATTTATAACTAGTTAGCTTTTTGGAATCCAATTGTTATTGTTCGACGCAGATGACTTTCAATGGTTGGCTACAGTCTATTGTTGTGGCATTAAATGAATTTTCTAAAGGAAAACTAAATATTCCTTTCGCCGTAGTCGTACCAATGATTGTTGTTTCATCCACTTGGTTTCTAGACCTTTTTGTCCTAAGTCCAGAAGAGCACGATAGGACTGGAAAATGCTGGTGTTTAAGATTGAATTTCAGATGGGGGTAGGGCACTGCCCGAAAGAGGCAAGCAGTCTGTGTTTACAATTTTTTGTATTTCTAGTTTAAAAGTTTAGGAGTTATATACATTCGTAACCTTTGAATGCAAAGTGATACGAATGTATATTATGTTGATTCTAATCAATAACCAACTGTAAATCTTTGTTTTACATATTTTCTTTCTTCGAGTTCATCTACAAAGGCTTTTACTAAGTCTGCCAGTGAGATATGGCTATGTCCATTGGTATCAACTAGAAGAGACTCTTTTGAAAAACGATATTTACCTGTTTTTGATCCTTCTGGTTCGATAACAGCAGAAGGAGAAAGGAAGGTCCATTCCAATTCGTTTTCTGATCGTAAGTGATTTAGAATCTGCCTTGCACCATCGGCACCGGCAAAATATTCTTTTGGAAATTCTGGTGTGTCAATCAGCTGCACTCCAGGTTGAACTTCCAAAGATCCTGCTCCACCCATAACAATGATCCGTTTGACGCCTGCTTTTTTTGTGGCACCTAGAATGGATAAAGATCCATTGATCATGTTTTCTCTGATATTGGGGTCTGTCCATCCTGGATTATAAGAATCCAAAACGGCATCAGATCCAGAAATGATCTTAGCCAAACCATCTGTATCAAAAATATCCCCTTGGATTTTTTTTAAGTTTGGATGTTCGACTTTTAGTTTTGACGGATCTCGTAAAACAGCTGTCACTTGGTATCCTTTGTTTAAAGATTCTTCTAGAGTTTTGCTTCCAATAAACCCTGTTGCTCCAATCAATGTAATTTTCATCTTTTTCTCCCTTGTTGTTTTGTTGTAACTTACATTATTACATCTACTATAAAAAATATAAATTCCTTATACTTGTTTCTTATAAAAACCATTTTTTTTCGATGTTGTCCGTTGGCGTATTTCTGAACTAACATCCGATAAATTGTATTTTGAAAGTTTGTTTTCCATGGCTTTTTGCGCTTCGTCTAAAATTCCTGTAAGCGCCGATTGGATGTTTTTGCCAATAGGGCAATTTGGATTGGGATGTTCGTGTAAAAGAAACAAGGCATCTTCTTTTTCTGTTGCTTTATAAATATCGAGTAGGTTGATCTCCCTGGCAGGTTTTGACAAAGAGGAACCTTTGACTCCCCTACGTACATTGATGATGCCTGCTTTTTTTAGTTTCCCGAGTAACAAACGAATGATTGCGGGATTGGTGCCCACAGATCCTGCAATTTCCTCTGACGAAGCTTCTCCATCCATTTCCAAAATGGTTAGAATATGAATGGCAACAGAATATCGGCTAGGGATGGACATAAATACTACTTGTAACCACAATTGTTACAGGTTGATTTTATGGCAAGAGGTATTTTTACTAGCGATGCCATTTACTGGGACTAGAAAAATTTTTGGTACGGCCGGGTTTGATATGAAACTTCGATCCTGTATTGAATTTTGGAGCATTGACGCGAGCATTATTGAACTTAAAGCGGCCTGGTTTGATGTCCATTTTCCCTTTTGGTATGTATGTCCTTTCTTTTAGAATCGAAAACAATCCACCTAAATCAATTTCTCCGTAGGTACCACCACCTCCGCCACCAGCTAACTCTTCTTCGCCTTTCTCTTCAGCATCATCATCGTCATCTTCTTCGTTAACATTTTTTTTCATTTGATTGGCAGAGGTCACATCCAAATCAAGAGGTTTTGGTTCTATGTATTTCGATTGGAAATTTACCTGCGAATAAAAATCTATGATATTTGATTCAGCTAACTTTTGTGAGGTTTCCACGTTCGTGTCGTTTGGTAAACTTCTGGTTAGGATATAAATTTGACTTTGTGATTTAAAACAAGAAAATACAAAGTATTCTTTTTTTAACTGATCTTTCTCTACATCCGGTTTCGCAATTTCTAAAGTAAAAGTATATGTTCCGTCCCGATAATCAGGCGAATAGGTTTCATGAATGATTCCAGATTTAGGATAATTTTTTTTGATTTTATCGATGAGATTGGTTGTGATAAAAGTTTTTAATGTTTTTTCAATTCCATCAGTAATGATATCAGAATTTAATTTTTGATTCACATTGATGGCTTGAATTTTAAATAGCCCATGGATAGGATCAAAAAAACTTACGTTCCGTTTTCCGTCTCGAATGACTGCAAACCTTGTATCCACTGGAATTTGAGTTTTAAAAAGATTGGAATCGGAAGTGTAAGTTCCACCAAGAACATCACCATACACTGGATTCAATCGTTTGATTGGCAATGGTTGGCTATTTTTGTTTTCTAACGCTGCCAAAAATTGATCTTTTGAATGATCTATGAACCTATAGTCTTTGTTATAATTTTCAACTTCGTTAAAAAAATTGAATGTTGGTAATAAAAGCCATGTGAGAACTCTTCTATATCCAAATTTATACGTCGTTAGAGTTGGTACTGTTTCGATGGACTTTCTCTTGAATACAATGAAATAATGATTTTCATAATTCACAGTAGGAATGATTCCAAGCGAGATTAAAAATAAAATAAGGTTATAGCTATCTTTTTCTCTTCTTACATAGTATAAGTTATAGTAAGTGTCACAATTCTCTATATCATCAAAAAGATTAGGATGATCACCTGTGTATAAAAAAGTATCTGCATCGATGATTTCAGCATATTTAAATAATGTCTTTTTATCTTTTGGGTCGATTGCCATTTTTTCTATTTGGTGGAACCTTTCAAATGACTTGTTTGTCCGAAAGGATTCTAGCTCTTTAGTATAAGGCCAGGACTTAGGAATACCTTCAATTTGTTTGATATGTCTTGTATTCGTATTTTTGAGTTTTAAATTGGTTCGTATATTTTCAATGAACTGGGTGTCGATGAGTGGAAGATTGGATTGTGTGAGTTCATTGGAAGAACCAGATTCTTGGAATTTTAAAATAGAAAAAAAACAGGATATTCCCGTCTCTCCCAATACGTTTCCCCCTTCCGCAATTGGGATTTCACCAGATTGGTTTGAAGAAACTCGAGTATGATACCAACTGACCTGGCAATGGAAAAGGAAGAAGAGAAAAATAAAATAGAATTTCATTTCGGGAACCACCGAAGAGGTTAGTGGTTCCCTAGGCTTTGTCAAAACAAAAAGCTAACCAATTGTTGGTGATTCGGGAATCAAATGGATTCTATTGTTCGACACAGATGATTCTTGCATCGTCCGTGCAAGACATGGTTCCAGCATTACTGATCGCAAGACTACTCGTATCATTATGTTGTGCCGCCATAAAGGTACCGCCTGCCCTCCAACCCGTACAGTGATTATTACTACTTGTCCAATTTGGACGCAACCCTGTTGCCGTATTCATTGTGCCAGTCCAATTAGTTCGTGGAGGATTTGTCAAAGGAAAGGTAAAGAGTCCATTGGCATTCGTAGTTCCTATAACGGTAGTTCCATCGGATTGTCTATATTGTTTATTTGCCTTTAACACCCAATCTGCATGTTCGGAAGGTCCGCCAGAGCAATTAGCAGTTGTACACGCAATTCGGGTGGTTTCATCTGTGACAAGTGCTTTGTAAGTGCCACCGCCAGAAGGTTTGTCTGTGGCATTATTGCAATAACTATCTAATCCACTGATTCCTAAATTTGTATTTAAGGCGGGATAAGAAGCTGTAGAGACAAATATTTTGCAATATGCTGTGCTTGAGCAAGAATTGTCGGAAGTTGATCCAGTGGAACGATTGTTAGCCACGAGTGCAAGAGCACTGACTGCTTCTATATTGTTATTATTTTCTGGTTCACAAGAACTAAGAGTGAAACATATGAAACTAACTATGATTAAATTGATTGTAAGTGAAAATTTTTGAAAGATTCTAAAAGTTTGCAGAAAAAACTCCATAAAAAGTGTAATACCCATACAGTAACTCAACCAAGATCAACGTTCTTGGGAATTGAGTCAATTTATTTTAGGGAAATCGGTTGGTTCCTTGCCGAATGGCATCTAGGGTACAGTTTGTAACTTCACTGTAACATTAGTTGTTATTTCATTTTAAATTCTGACCAACTAGTTTTGTAAAAAGGTTCTTAATTGGATTTTTAAAACAAAACAATGGTTCTGCGATTGAATCTTCACAAAACCATTGTTCCCGATTGTTATTGTTCTACACAAATGATAGCCGCATTGTTCGTACATCCAGCGATTCCAGCAGCATAGATTGCATCAGACGATGTACTGTCATATGTTGCCATTGCGAAACTACCAGTCCCCGTCCATTGTGAACAATGATTACTATTACTAGTCCAATTTGCATACAGTCCTGTTGCTGTCATATTTGTAAAAGGAATTGCATTGCTAATTGAATTTGTCAAAGGAAAGGTAAAGATGCCATTGGCATTGGTTGTGCCAATCACCGTGGTTCCATTGGATCGCCTATATTCTTTATTTGCCTTTAACACCCATCCAGTATGTTCGGAAGGTCCACCAGAACAATTAGCAGTTGTACACGCGATTCGATTGGCACCGTCCGTGACAAGTGCTTTGTACGTGCCACCACCAGAAGGTTTCTCTGCGGAGTTGTTGCAAAAATTATCTAATCCACTCATTCCTAAATTCGTATTCAATGCTGGAAAAGTATTAGCTGTGACAAATATTTTGCATGGTCCAGTTGTGGAGCAAGGACCAACAGAAGTATTTGTTGTAGAAGCAGTAGAACTGCTGTTATTTGACGCAAGTGCAAGCACACTGGCTGCAGCCGTATTGTCGGTGCTATTTTCTTCACAAGAGATGAGTGTTAAACAGGTTAGGCTAATAATGATTAAATTAACTGTAAAAAAGGAATTTGATAAGTATTTCAGTTTTTGCAAAAAAAATTCTCCAATATAAGGGTAATACCCAAAGTTGTTCGGTTAGAGTCGACTTTTTTGGAAAGCGAGTCAATTTATTTTAGGGAAATGCTAAGATTATTTTTCTTTTTTGGCGAATGAATAAAAAAGTACGAAGTGAACGGTTGTTTCTGAATGAATTTTTGGATTAGAGAATACTGATACAAATTGATGACAATTTCAACATATCAATGTTATCGGAAACATTTTAAAAAGTATAAAAGCCATCAAGATTTGTATGAACGATTATTTAAATATTGGTAAGATAAAAAAATCAATTTGTCATATTACCATTGGAACCACTATACTTTAAGTGGCTCCAATGGATTTGAGTCAAAATAAATGCTTTATTTTAACTTTAGGTATATCGAGAACCAAGCTGTTTCTATTGTTCAACACAAATGGCTTTCGCATTATAGTTATTTACTAGGTCATAGCATGATGAGGTAGCAAACGCAAAAGCTAGAGCATCCGTATTTTGATGTTTTCCAAACAGCCCATTTGGTGCTAAAGTTGCAGTTCCTATTGTAGTCCAATTATCACAATCAACACTATTGATCCAGTCGGCATTGATTCCTGTAATCACATAATTATTAGCATTTAGTAAATTTGGTTCCATTGAATTGGTAAGTGGAATAGGAAAAAGACCATTTGCATTAGTGGTTCCAATCACTGTGGTTCCATCTTTTCTTTTGTATTGTTGGTTTGGTTTGAGAACCCAATCGATATGTTCTGAAGTTCCACCTGAGCAATTTGCAGTAGAACAGGCCCTTCTTTTTATTCCATCTGATATCAAGGCTTTATAGACATAGCTACCTGATGGTTTATTTGGCGAATTGTTACAGTGCGTATCAAACCAGAAATACCTGCATTGTTAGGAGCTGTTGGAGTGGCGATAAATATTTTACAAGTTCCAGTTGTTACACATGAGGATGATGTTGAACTACTAGAAGTAGAACTGTTATTTGCAACGAGTGCAAGAGCACCGGCAGTCGTTGTGTCGTTGTTAGTATTTCCTGGTTCACAAGAAACGAGTAAGAAACAAGTAAAGCTAATAATGATTAGATTTGATATGAGTAAGGAATTTGCTAAGTTTTTAAAAATTTTCATAAAATTCTCCGTAATAAGGGTAATACCCAAAGTGGTTCCACCAAGATCAATGTTCTTGGAAATTGAATTCATTAGTATGTTATAATAGTTTATTTTTATCATTTATAAAACAGAACTATGATTCATTGAACATATTTTCATAATACCATTTTTCCTGATTGTTACTGTTCCACACAGATTGCCTTCCCTTGGTAGGTATTATTAACCATAGTGCTACAATCTCTGGATGATTCTGCATACCATCGGTAAACTACTTCCAAATGTGCTCCTATCATTGTATTTCCAGTTCCAGTCCAATCAGTACAATCATCACCTGGTGTCCAGTTGTCATTTATACCAGTGAGGACCACATCACTACCAGTAACCAAATTTGGTTCAACTGAATTTGTCAGTGAAGTTACAAAAATACCATTTGCATTAGTGGTTCCAATCACTGTGGTTCCATCGTTTCTTTTGTATTGTTGGTTCGGTTTGAGAACCCAATCGATATGTTCAGACGTTCCACCTGAGCAATTTGCAGTAGAGCAGGCCCTTCTTTTGATTCCATCTGAAACCAATGCTTTGTAGGTATAACTTCCTGATGGTTTATTAGTCGAATTGTTACAGTATGTATCAAAGCCAGAAATACCTGCATTGATAGGAGCCGTTGGATTTGCGATAAATATTTTACAGGTTCCTGTTGTTGTGCAGGAAGGTGTTGTGGAACTACTTGAAGTAGAACTGTTATTAGTTACGAGGGCAAGTGCACCTGCAGTGGCCGTATTGTCACTGTTATTAGTTTCGCAAGACATAAGTGTGAAGCAAGTTATGATCCCAATCATTCCCATAGTGATTCGAAAGGAATTTGGTAAGTTTTTCAATATTCGCAAATAAGTTCTCCATGTTTAGGGTTTTGACCCAAAGTTGCCCAACTAGAGTCTGCTATTTTAAAAACGAGTCAAATTTTTTTAGGGAAATCCTGCGAAATTTTTTCTTTTGGCTTCTTGGAGAAAAAAGCACACAAATGATTTTTGTTTCCAAATGATTTGATTTCATCATGAGGATCGCTACAAATATATGTTAAATTCGACAAATCTATGTTATAAGAAAGAGTTTTATTGGATTGAAGTTTATTAAGTAAATAAACTAACATTAATTAAATTATTATTTTGTTTTGGTTTCTTTCGTATAACAAAAGTTTGGTTTTTATTTTTTAGACATTGTATCCTTTTGGAACGATCTTTCTTGTAGGTTCCAATGATCCATACAATTTGAAAACAGTACCCCGAGACGAGTTGTCAAATTGTATCGTTTGGAAGGGGGAAACATTGAATTCTTCAGGCTGGAAACCGTGGTTTTTTTTCTATTTTCGATTTAAGATTCATATCCACACCTTAGGAAATTTGCTTCAAAATTGAGGATCAGGCCCCAGTTTGGGTAAAATTCCTGAAAATTTTGTTTCCAAAATGGCCATTTTTTCCATAACTACTACTAGTTTATGGAAATATTTGTTACAGCCGTCACGATTTTCGTCCTCGCGATCTTCGTGGGATTTGAAATCATCACAAAAATCCCTCCCATCCTCCACACCCCTCTTATGTCGGGTTCCAACGCCATTTCCGGCATTACCTTGATTGGTGCACTTTATGCAGCCGGGATCGAAGAGAGCAATGTCACAAAAATTTTGGGCTTACTCTCTGTTATTTTTGCTACGATCAACGTGGTAGGTGGGTTTCTTGTGACTCATAGAATGCTCGGAATGTTTAAGAAAAAGGACGCACCTAAATAATGGAATTAGTCAGTATTCTTAACCTATCTTACCTTGTTGCATCCATTCTTTTTATTGTTGGAATCAAACAATTGGCTCATCCCAAAACAGCATCTCGAGGAAATTTACTCGGTGCCTTGGGGATGTTCATTGCGGTCGTCGCAACTCTCTTCGACCAAGCCATCTTAACTTATGATTGGATCCTTGCGGGTGTTCTAATTGGATCACTCATCGGAATTATTTTAGCGATCAAAATCCAGATGACTGCAATGCCACAACTTGTTGCCGTTCTCAATGGATTTGGTGGTATCGCATCTGTATTTGTTGCTGGCGCTGCGCTTCAACTTTCCATTCCTAAGTATGCAATTGCTGTGAACTACCAAGAGATCGTATCGATTGTATTTTCCGCTATTGTAGGTGGGATCACTTTCTCTGGAAGTTTTATCGCCTTCGGTAAGTTACAAGGTTTTATTACAGAAAAAGCAGTTCGTTATCCCGGTGACCAACTTGTTAAAATCTTAGTTGGTCTTACAGCAGTCGGTCTTGGTGTGTATGGATGTTTAGAGCCCACAGATGAATCCATTTATTGGATTTTAAGTGGTGTGAGTTTACTTCTCGGTGTATTCCTCGTGATCCCGATTGGTGGAGCTGATATGCCAGTTGTGATCTCTCTTCTTAACTCTTATTCAGGGATTGCCGCTTCCGCAACAGGATTTGTTCTTAACAATAATGTTCTCATCATAGCTGGATCACTTGTTGGTGCTTCTGGAATTATTCTAACACAAATCATGTGCAAAGCGATGAATCGTAGTTTGACGAATGTTCTTTTTGGTGGATTCGGGGCTGTCGCTACAGAAATGAAAGATGATGGCGATTTTTACTCAGGTAAAGTGAAGTCAACCAGTGCAGAAGAAGTCGCAATGTTGTTAGATGTCGCACGTAGTGTAGTGATTGTCCCTGGTTATGGTATGGCTGTAGCGCAAGCGCAACATACTGTTCGTGATTTATATCAACTTTTAACTGCACGTGGTATCGATGTCACCTTTGCAATTCATCCAGTAGCAGGTCGTATGCCTGGTCATATGAACGTATTACTTGCAGAAGCAGATATTCCTTATGATCGATTGAAAGAGATGGACGAGATCAATAGTACTTTCGAAAATGTTGATGTTGTGATAGTCAATGGGGCGAATGACGTAACAAACCCTCTTGCAAAAACAGATCCAAAATCACCGATTGCTGGTATGCCTATTTTGGATGTTGGAAATGCAAAGACAGTTGTTGTTATCAAACGTTCCTTAAGTCCTGGATTTGCTGGAGTGCCTAACCCACTCTTCATTGCTGACAACTGTTTGATGTTGTTTGGTGATGGTAAAAAAGCAACTCAAGAGATGATCGCAGCTTTAAAAGAATCTTAGAGCCGGAAAATATGAAGAAACAAGTCTATATCGTTGATGACCACCCTCTTGTAGTAGATGCACTACAAAACCTAATTGCTAAATCAGAAGATTTAGAGTGCATCGGGAGTGCGGATAACATTGAAAAATCATTTAATGATATAGAAAAACTGCAACCAAGTTTGGTCTTAATTGATATCCAACTCAAACAAAACCAAAATGGTTTGCAGTTGCTCAAACGTCTTAGAACAACTTTTCCAAATATTGCCGTCATCATCATCAGTATGTTGACGGATGATACTTTTGTGGATCGTGCCTTTAAACTCGGTGCTATGGGATATGTTTTCAAAGAAGACACAACCACACAAATCGTAGAAGCAATTCACACGGTGCTTAAGGGAGATTATTTTGTAAGTTCTTCCCAAGCCACTAGACTGCTCGGACACTTGTACAGAGCTTCTCAAAAAGACGAAAAAGATCCCATCGACAGGTTATCCAATCGTGAATTGGAAGTGTTTCTTATGATTGGAGAAGGAATGCCAGTCAAAGAAATTGCAGCCAATATGGGTCTTGCTCCTTCCACAATTGAAACTTTACGATCTCGTATTAAATCCAAACTCAGCATCACTGAAAACGAAAAGTTAATTCGTGTGGCTGTGGAATGGAAATACACCCAAGCCAAAACGGATATCGTCGTTTCTTAATCAATACCTAAGTTTAAAATAGTGATACAATAAATCTTTTCCCTCACGGGAAGAGAGTAACATTCTGTATGCTTCAGCAATTTTAGATTCGTTTTGCGATTGTTTTTGGATGAAATGAAAGAAGTCGTTTGCTCTTTCATCATATCCTAAGTTCAAAAGTAAGTTTAAATAAAAACTTTGGTCGTATTCATCGGCAAACGGTGAGTAGGCGATTGGTCGAAGTAAGTTTTCTGCATCTCTCCACTTTCGTATTTCAAAGTAACATCGTGCGTATATTTTTTTTTCTCTCCATCCAAGAACTCTTTGGTTTTTTAAATAGGTAAGAGATTTTTTTGGATCTTTTTCGAGTAAATAAACCACGCGGCCCATTAGATGGGAGGCTTGGAGATGTTTAGGGTCTTGTTCCAAAATGGTTAAGAGTTCCGCTTTTGCTTTTTCTGTTTCATTTAGCTCTAAATAAGTTTTTGCTAAAATCAGTTTCGCTTCATTGTAGTTTGCTTTGTATTCTAAAGATTTGTTTAAGGATAGAATGGCATTATTGTAGTCTTTCAAAATGAAGTAGGCGAGACCTAAATTGTAATGATAAAATGGATTGTAAGGCGAAATTTGATTGGTTTCGGTCCAGGTATCCTTTGCTTCGGGCCAACTGTCTTCCTGGGCATAGATCATACCGAGTAAAAAACTTGCGGCTTCATGGTTTGGTTCTTTTTTTAATGCTTTGTTTAAACTTTCTTTGGCTTCTTGCCATTCCATTCGAGAGTATAACAAACTTCCGTTTAAATAGTCATACTCAGGATAAGATTTATAAATATCGGATTGGATTTTTTTCCATTCTGTATCTGCTAAAAGAAATTTTCCATAACGAAGTGCATTGATGATATTGCGACTGACTTTTTCCAATTCGATCTTTGCATTGATTTCGATGGTTTCTTTATCTTCGGTTTGAGAAAAAATAGAATTTGATAAGAATAAAAAGCAACAACCGAAAAGAAGAATTTGTATTTTAGCTTTCATAAATTGATTCTAACCATTTCAAAATTTTTAAGTGAGCATCGCGAACTAATTTTCTTTTTGAATGAGGAAAAACATTCGGAAATTGTTTGATTTCATTTAATGTCGAAAGAGAACCTAAATAAGGAATTCCTAATTTATTTTCTGCAAAATGACCCAAAGATTCGTGAATATCCGTGATTCCGACCAAACAAACTTTTTTTCCGTAACCTAAAGATTCCATCATCGTTTGCCCAAAGTAAGTTAAAACGACTTCACAAGTTTGAATCTGTTTCAAAAATTCTATATAAGAAACTCGTGTAAGGAATTCCACTTTTTTTTCAGCAGGAGGTGTTCCTCCAATACGAGCCACTGAACTTATGTTAGTTTTTCTAATAGAAACTTTCGAATTTAGGAATTGTAATAGATAGGAATCAATTTGTTCTGATTCTTCTTTTCCTAAATTGCCTGCATAAACAAGAATTCGTCCAGGGATTGTGATTTGGTTCCAATCCAATTCAGAAAGTGGAGAACTAAAATAAGATATAGGATCTCCCTCACTAGTTGGTGCCTCAGGATTTGGTAGAAAAAAACTAGCATTGAATTCGTTTGGCAAATGATGGAGATTATCAATATAAAACAAATTGTTTATGGGAAATTCATTTTCTCTAATATCTAGTATATGTGGGAGATGTTTGGATTGAATATCTGGTTTGTCAGAAAGTTCAGGATGGTATCCATTCATCTCTAAAAACACAGATAAAGATTTACATCGTTCCCAATGTCCACTTCCAAAGAGAGAAGGGTCTGCATAGACAATCCGCACTTGTTTGGATTTTTGATTTGATTTAGGTAGGGAAAAAGTAACTTGTTCAACAGAAGCGTTAACCAAAAATACTTCCGGATGGTCTTTCGCCAACTGAATCACTTCTTTGGCCCCAAATATTGGATCTTTCGTTCCTAACCTTTCCCACAAGGAACAAACTAGTTCATAATCTTTGGATTCATCAACAGTGATACGTAGTGAATTTGAGTTAATATTTGTTAGTGGATTTAAGTGTGGTGGCGACAGTCTAAATTGTTTGTGAATTTCCGGATGTTCTTTGATATGAAGTGACACATGTTCTGTATGTCGTTCAGGCGTTGGGCCTTCCGTTTCATAAAAAAGAGAATTTGCAGAAAAACATTCTACTCCCATCCCCAATGGCAAACCAACCATGGAAAGACTATAATAAGGATCGGAAATATAAGTAATCGCTTCATACAAATATCGAATGGATTCTAAATCGATAAATGGGTTATCACCCGTTAGGCGAAATATATGTTTTGCTTGGAAATGTGAACATGCTTTCCGAAATCTTTCTCGAACATTGGATTCCGATCCAACGAAATATCGGTAATGTTTTCCATTTAAAAATTCAATGAGTTCGGTATCATTTTCGGGGACCAAAAAAACAATCTGTTCTTTGGGAAAGATCGCGGAGAGCCGGTTATGGATATGACAAAGGACCGAGGTATTTGAACCTTCAGGAATAGACTTTAAAATTTTTTTCGGAAATCTTGTAGAACCTAGTCTTGCCTGAATAAAGGCAAAACAATCACGCGTTGAAAGTATACCATTCATCACAATTCAAACAAGGGGCAGGTATTTTATCGTGTTCACCGTTAAAACTATGTTTAAAAAAATCCAATCCCTTTTGCCAAATTTCAGCCAAGGTTTCTTGGTACAAATTCCCGATAACTTCGTTTTGGTTTTGTTTGCAAATGGAAACAGTTCCATTCACTGACACTGACAAATCTCGCACCAAATGCCAACAAAAATCTCTGTGGATTGGAGTGAGATCACTCACACGGCGTTCCGGTAGTTTGTTTGCAAAGGTATTGTATTTTTGTAAGATTATATTGATCCCTTTTTTTTCAAAAAAAGTAAAATACGGATCAATTTCTTCTTCCACTTCTTTCATTTTAATCATCTGCACATGTAACGATTTGTTTGGAAGGGCTTGCGAAAGTAAATCAATGTTAAGGAGCACTTTTTCCAGTTCCTGTTTTCCATATAAGGATTTATAAACATCTGGTTTTAAAGTGGTTACATTGACTATGATACAAATTTTTTCTTTATCTGAAGGATTTAAACTTTCTACGAGAGGCAACAAAATGTCTGTATTTGTATAAAGTGCTGTTTCGATGATCAGTTCTGATAAAGATTTTAGTTTTAAAATTTCTAAAATTATATTTTTGAATTCAGGATGAAGCAGTGGTTCTCCATTTCCTGAAAGGCTGATGGTAATGGGTGATGTGAGTTCAACATTAAGCTTAGTTATCGTTGATTTTACGTCTTCTAAAGATACAAAACTTCCGTCATTGTTCAGATCTGCGAATTCGCGCGGACAGAATGTACACTTTAGTTCACAACCTTTGTATATTTCCCATTCCAGGTAAGAAGGGGCGCTGCGAAATAACGCAGGTTTTTCTTTTAGTTTAGAAAGAAGGTTCTCATAACTTAGACTCTCACCCATCGGTAATAAACCTAAAATGAGAGTTAAAGAACGAATTGATGCCAATCGAAAGTCCAATCTAAGTTGGCGAAGGTCCGGTGCCTTATAAAAAATATCCACATCATATTGATTGATGTTTTTTAGAAAAAAGGAATGGACGTCGGTGGACAAGGTATCGGGTAAAGAAGTAAGAAATTCACGTGTGATGATAGTAGGTGTAAGACCTGGAGGTAAGTTTTCCGAATACGAATACTGGCTAAAAAAGTTTTTATGACGATTCCAAGCTGTTTCTGTTAGGTTTGAATCTAAAAGTGGAGAAATCCCAGTAAAATATAGAAAACAAACTTCATCCCAATCCGGATCTTTGAATTTTGACTCTGGTAAAAGTTTTCCAAGTTTGAGTAAAAATTCATATTCTTTGGAAACATCTTCATGTGTTATGATTTTGTTTTTCAAAGAACTGGAATTTATTTTTTCTGATAGTGCAGTGTTTGTGTTGGTATGAATTTGTATCTTTGGAAATACTTTAGAAAGTCGATTTATAAATTCTTCCCACAATTCAACTTGAAATTGAGCATTTAAAAATTGAATGGATTGGGAGTCTAAATAGACAACCGCAAAACTTGGGTTATAGTCCTTTCGGTTCATCATCAGTCTATATTGTATTTTTCTTCCGGATTGCTGATGTTGTATTCTTTGATGTAAATAGGATCAAAGATAGAGATGGATGAGTTTTTTCGAGTGTTAGAAACCCATTCTTCAAAAGAAGTTTGTTCTTTCTCTCGAAACAAAAATCCTTGGATTCCTTTTCTGACTGCATCCAATGGAGTAGGTCGCATTCCTTCAATATAAACTAAACAATAACGTTTACGATCATCTCTAAACACTTCTGAAATCTTTCCAGCTCCGCCTACTTGTGTTAATACAGAAGCAGTAGTGGGTTGGGATTTATACAATTCAAAAGTTGGAACCCAGTTGACCAGTCCTCCATTCAAACGATATCGAGATTCGTTTCTTGGACCTGAGGCAACTAACTTAAAAAATGAAGGATCTTTTAAAGATTTGTTTCGGATTTCTGTGAGTTCGTTAAACACTCTTGTTTCTTCATCAATCGATGAATTGGAAGGGGAAAAAACGATTTCTCTAAATCGAAACTCTGATCCTACCTTCGCCTTGTTTTTGTTATACCAAGATTGAACTTCTTGTTCAGAAGGTAAGGGAGGGCTCACCTTGATTTGTAATAGTTGCCCTTTTTTGATTTGGTAAGGTAAATCTTCTAACCAAACATCGTATGGTAAATTGAACTGATTTTGAACTGATTTTTTAAATTGTTCTAGGTCACTAATCCCTTGCGCTTCCATTCTTTTTTGAATTTCTGCTTCAATTCGTTTTTCATTGACCTGGATGGATTCTTCATCAGCGGCATTATCAACCACCGCTCGATCAATTAGAAAATCGACCACTTGGGAATGAAGAGAACCTTTTTTGCGATAGTTGGGGAAAAAACGAGATAGGTTTTTATATCGTTCCACTCCTTCTTCATAATCCAAACTGGAAATGGACCTCGGGCCAACAATGGCCATAACTGCGTTTAAAGATTCGTAAGAACTTACACTTATAAAAGGCGTAAAAAGTAGGCTAAAGGTTAAAACCGATGCAAAAAACAAAACGAGAAATCGAGACAATCGTGATCCTTTTTGCATACGGTCGTAAATTTATCCGATGAACGTGGTATGTAAAGCCTTTACTGCGTCTTCCGCTTGGTTTTGTTTGATGACACAGGAAATTTTAATCTCTGATGTGGAGATCATTTCTATATTGATGTTTTTTTCAGCAAGCGATTGGAACATCTTAGCGGCCACACCTACATGAGATTTCATTCCCACACCAACAGCAGATACAATCGAAATGTTTTCATCAATTTCTGCTTTTCCATTTCCATGATCTTTTGCATAAGCATCAATGATTGGTTTTGCGGCAACGATATCTTTTTTGGCAATGGTGAAGGAAATGGTATTGATTCCGTCTCTTGGAGAAGATTGAACGATGACGTCCACGATTACATCTTTGTTTGCCAATTGAGTGAATAACTCCGCAGCAATTCCTGGTTTGTCTTTTACATCGGCGATGGTCACACGAGCTTGGTCACCTTTTGCAGTCACTCCACTCACTTTCATTTTTTCCATAATTTTGTCCTCACTCATCACTAAAGTTCCCGGTTTGTCGTGGAAACTGGATCGTACGTGGATGACCACGTTATAGTTCATACCTAATTCAACACTTCGAGAATGTAGGACTCCTGCACCAAGGCTTGCGAGTTCTAACATTTCTTCGTAAGTGATTTGTTTATGCATTTTTGCTGTTGGAATTTTTCTTGGGTCGGCGGTGTAAACACCATCAACGTCTGTATAAATTTCACATTCATCAGCACCGAGGGCAGCAGCAAGAGCCACAGCAGAAGTATCACTTCCACCACGACCAAGGGTGACTATGTTCTCATCTTTATCAATTCCTTGGAAACCTGCAACGATTACCACCTTTCCTTTGTTAAATGCCTCATCAATTCGCGAACGATCGATCATTTCGATCTTTCCATTGGAGAAGTTTCCATCGGTTAGGATTTTTAATTGAGAACCAGTAAAGGATTGTGCTGGTACTCCGATCTCATTTAGAGCAATGGCAAGAAGGGCAATCGACACTTGTTCGCCCGTCGAGAGTAACATATCCATTTCTCTTTTCGGAGGATTTTTAGAAATTTGGTCAGCCAGATCGACTAGTTCGTCAGTAGTATGTCCCATTGCAGAAACTACAACGGCAACTTTTTGGCCTTCGTCGTGGTAACGTTTGATACGTTTGGCCACGTTTTGGATTTTAGTGGTGTCACCAACGGAGGTTCCACCGTATTTTTGGACAACGATTTTCGATGACATGGGTATATGGACAGGGTGCTACAGGCAAATCGGGAATCAAGTAGAATGAATTTTTTTGCAACCAAACGTTCGTAGGGGACTCCAATAGATATAGGTTTACTTGAATGAATTCTTCCTCCTCTACCGTTGAGCCCGTTGTCAAAGAACAAGCTCCCTTACTTTTTCTAATTTTGTTTTTTTTGGTCCAAGCCACTGTGCTAACTGTTTTTACCGTTCCGTTTGCTTGGTCACTCGTTTGGCTGGCCATTGGATCCTACTTCCTTCGGATGTTTGGAATCACAGCCGCTTACCATCGTTATTTTTCCCACGCCTCATTCAAAACCTCCCGAGTATTTCAATTTGTATTGGCTTGGATTGGGGCAATGGCCATGCAGAAAGGTCCTCTTTGGTGGGCAGCCCATCATAGAAACCACCACAAGTATTCGGATACAGAAAAGGACATCCATTCCCCTAGTCGAAAAGGGTTTTGGTATTCCCATATGTTTTGGTTTTTGCGTAACGATTACAATGATTATGAAGCCAAACTGATTCCGGATTTTTACAAATACCCCGAGTTACGTTTTATTGATCGTTACCATTGGATTGCGCCACTGTCGTATGCCATCGTACTATATCTAGTGGGTGGATGGGCATGGCTTGTCTATGGGTATGCAGTTTCAACTTTTGTATTGGGACATGCCACTTGGACCATCAATTCACTTTCACATGTATATGGGTCAGTGCGGTATGATTCAAGAGACACAAGTAAAAACAATCTTTGGCTTGCACTTCTTACAATGGGTGAAGGTTGGCATAACAACCACCACTATTACTGTTCGTCGGTCAACCAAGGGTTCTATTGGTATGAAGTGGATGTTTCCTATTATATTTTAAAAGTACTCAGTTGGTTTGGAATTGTTTGGGATTTAAAAAAACCACCTAAAAAAGTCATAGAGGAAGGATTACTTCGTGACAAGGAACAAAAAGAAAGGAAACAACTCTTAAAAGAGTCCAGACAAACTTCTAAAATAAAAAACAAAGTAGAAGTATTGTCTATCTAGATAAGGATATTATACCCCTAATCGTTTTCGTATATCTGCTGGGATACTTTGGATGGAATCATATTTTTTTTTCTTTCCACCCGGCAGAGAAACATAATAAAACCCATTGATCATTTCTAAAAAATAATCCTCTCCTTTTTCTCCTAGAGATCTGTTGTCTAGTTCCTTTACCATTTTTTGGTATTTGGAAGGGAGGAGATTCCAATTCATGTAATTTGTAACCACTCCTTGGTCATTCACTGTATAAGCACCGTCTTGGTGAAGGATTTTTGTTCCATTGTAATCAAATACTTCCATCACCTTTAGGTTGTTATCTTTTGATTGTTTTGAATCTTTTTTGGATTTGCCTGAGTTAGGTTGAGTAGAATCCTCATTACTAGAATTTGATTTTGACTTTGTATTAGGAGGTGTGTTTTTTTTTCTTAGTTTTCCAAATACCAGTAGAAAAAGGCCAGCCAATGCAAGTGATGCGAATAAAAAAACTTCTGCAGTTGATAAATCAAACAAATACCGCCACATAACTATCGAAAACTCGTACTAACTGCCTTACAAGAGTCGGGAAGATATCCTTCCGTATTCCATGTACGACAATCGGTAAGTTCAATTGCCTTAAAACAAAGTTTTAATTCGTCAATTTTAACTCTGCCAAGCACAAGCGCTCCCGGAAGTTTGTTCGTCCCGCAGGCTGAATTTTTTAATGTATAGGTTTCAAAAATCTTTTGGTTTCCTTCTTGTGCCGAATAAAATAAGTCATCTCGATTTTGAATGCACTGAAAGCTAAGTCCAATGGTAAAAAAAAGGGCGTAAATCCCATGGAAAAATAATTTCATTTTTTAAGTTTGATCCGAGAAACTTCTCTGACAGGAATCGGAAGTTTTCCAAAAGCACTATCCACTTGAACAGTTCCATAAATTTCGAACTCAACATCCTCTCCACGCATAGCCGCATCCGAAAGTTGTTTTGCTAACAAAAGAAGTTTGGGAAGGATGGATCCTTTTTGATCGGGGACCAGTTTCAAAACGACAAAGGCTTCAGAATTAGGTTCCACTTCGAGCGGTGTTTGGTTTTGGAGTTTTCCGATGTATTCCTTTCCTTTTGGAGTCACAAGTTCAATTTCCAAATCAAATTGATAGATGGAGACTTTGGTATCGTTTGGATTCACTACCGAAACTTTCGGATACAAATCCACTAATGGAATTAAAGGAAAGTTTGGATTTGGTTTTAGGTCTACACGAACATCCACCAAATCAAACTTACAAGCCTTAAGACTTTCTAAATTCTTTTTTGTATCACTCAAACAATGAGTGAAGGATACAAAAGATACGAAAGCGAATAAAAAAAATAATCTACGGACCAAATACTACCTTCCCTTCGGTCATATGTTGTTTATAAAATTCTAATCCTTCTTTGTATTCTTCAAACTTAAATCGTCTGTTGATTTTTGTTTGGAAAACAGTTTTAAGAAATTTTTGTGCTTCTTTGGCTTGTTTTTGAAATTCTTCTAAACCAATTTCATAAATCCAGGAAGACAACCAAAACCCTTCCACTTTTTTGTTTTGGAATAAAATGATTCCGGAATTCACAGAAAATGGTTTTTCTGAGAGAGCACCATAACAAACCACTTTCGATCCATAAGGCATACATTCAACTAGAGACTGTGCGGTTTCACCGGCCACTGCATCGATAGCGTATGTAGCATTTAATTTTTTAGAGATTTTGAATAAATCCTTTTGATAGTTGGGAGAAGTGGAGTTTAGAATATTTTCTGCTCCAATTTCTAATAGACTGTCCTCTTGTTCTTTCTTTCGTACAACATTGATTAAAGGAATTCCACGTTCCTTACAAAGTCGAACTACCATTTTACCAAGAGCACTGGCAGCTGCGGTTTGGATCATTGCAGGATGCCCTTCTTTGGAACATTTGGATACCATGGCCCAAGCAGTCATTGGGTTCACAAAAAAACTAGATCCTTCGTCAAGGCTCACACCATCCACTAACGGCAAACAGTTGTCCTCTGTGGTGATCATATATTCTGACCATGATCCGTCGTTTTGAGGTGCCACGCAGGATACGTTCATACCCACTTTTAAAGTTTTGATGGCAGTTCCTACTGCATCGATGGTTCCACTGGCTTCAAATCCCGCAGATACCGGTGCCTTTTTTTTAAACCCATACAGTCCACGGATGAACATAAGGTCAGAAGGATTGATGGGAGAAAGATGGATTTTGATCCTAACTTCGTTCTCTTTCGGTGTGGGAACTTCTTTTTCACGAAGCTCCAATAGTGGTTCGGATTCGTCGTATTTGAGGATGGTGACTGCTTTCATCTTCTCCCATTCAGTCATTTAAAATCTGCTTGCCAACTCTTTCTTTGGAAGTAAGAATTTTAAGTCTGCCGTGAAATCAAAAAAGTTATCGAAGGAATCCCTGACAGGGATCGTTTTTTTTTCAATTTTGGTCTTCGCATTTTTCACAACAGTCATTGAACCGGATCGACCTGCCAAAAAATATCCCTACCGGTTATCGTTATTTTACTCTCGCATTGATGGAATCAAAGAAGGAACTGAGGTTCGGATTTTGGGAATTCAAAAAGGTTATGTGGCTCATATTGATTCAAGGCCACTGATTGATGTTCCCGATCGTCGATTCCTCGACCATAACATGGATCATGCGATCGAACTTCATATTGCTTTGGAAGATCCGTTAACACTTTGGGATAATTATGAAGTAGATTTTCAAACGATAACTTTGTTTTCAGGAAGGATCATTAATATCAATCCAGGAAGTTCGGATGGCAAACGCCCCTTTTTCAAACCTACATTTCGTGAAGGTGAAAAAAGACCTGACTATTTGCCTTCCGCGCGGTATTTTGATGATTTTTTCAAAGCCACATCTGTGACAATGGAAGAAAATCGAGCCGACCTCAGACAAATCACCTTGGATTTTCGTTCCATCTCCGATAAATTAAATCATACAGAAGGCACAATTCCCAAATTAATAGGGAGTACAGAAATGTATGATGAACTTCTTGCGACTGTAAAGGACGCAGAAACCATTGGAAAAGAAGGAAGGCGTTATATGGAAAGTTCTCGTAATTTAGAGAACACCATGCCGATACCATTTTTAATTACAGCATCGTATTACGGACGTACAACGCCAATTACGGGAAGAAGGATTGGACCACAAGATTAATGAAAGTTGCAATTATACATGATTGGCTCACCGGTATGCGCGGTGGCGAACTCGTACTCGATAGTTTATTAAAGGCATTTCCAGAAGCGGATTTATTTACTCTTTTTTATTCTAAAGGAAAACTTAACGAAAGGATTGAAAACAGAAAGATTACAACAGCTTTTACAAACAATCTTCCTTTCAAAGAAAAATACTACCGCTATTACCTACCAGTATTTCCAACGGCCATTGAATCATTGGATTTAAAAGGTTATGATGTAGTGATTAGTTCTTCCCATTGTGTGGCCAAAGGAGTGATCCCTCATCCCGATACTTTTCATTTAAGTTATATCCATAGTCCCATGCGTTATGTTTGGGATATGTATTATGATTATTTCCCAGGTAGAAAAGGGTTTAAATTTTTCCTTTTACAATCCATTGCTAACTACCTTCGCACATGGGATGCGGCTTCTGCCAATAGAGTGGATTATTTCACATGTAACTCGCATTTTGTGGGAAGACGAATCCAAAAGTATTATAGACGTGATTATAAAATAGTATACCCGCCTTGTTTACCTCAAGACTTCCGGGTGAATGATGTTTCGAAAGATGATTATTATCTGATGGTTTCGGCCTTTGCTCCTTATAAAAAAATCGATCTTGCCATTGAAGCCTTTCGTGAAAATGGAAAGCCACTCATCCTTGTAGGTGGGGGTCAGGAAGAAGGGAAACTAGTCAAAAATCTTCCGAAAAACATCCTTTGGAAAAAAGGTCTGCCTCGCACAGAAGTGGTGGAACTTTACAAAAAGGCACGAGGGTTTATTTTTCCAGGAATGGAAGACTTCGGAATCACTCCGGTTGAGGCACAGGCCTATGCCACCCCTGTCATTGCTTACGGGATGGGAGGGGCTTTGGAGTCAGTGAAAGAGGACAAAACCGGGGTGTTTTTTAAGGAACAGACTGTAAAATCCTTAAATGAGGCGATCCAGAGGGCAGAAAAGATCCATTTCAAACGGGGAGATTTCCAAAATTCCATCAATCGATTTACGGAAGAAAAATTCGTAAGCGAAATTCGAAAGGTAGTCGATAGACATAAATAGAAATCTCTGAAGGGGGATCTCTTGGTCATTTTACATCGACTCAAAGGTGCGGAATTTGTTCTCAATGCAGATTTGATTGAGACCATTGAAGCAAATCCAGATACGATCATCACTCTTGTGAATGAAAAGAAATTCATTGTACAAGAACCAGTTGCGGAAGTTGTGGAAAAGGTAATTGCTTACCAAACGAGAATCCACAACCTCCCTCGAGTTGGTGAAAGAAGGCCTGAGGAAACATAAGAAATGGATATAGCTACAGTCATTGGTTTGGCCCTAGGAGCGGCCTTGATGTTACTTGGGGTGGTTTCGGGTGGTCTTTCTTTAACTGACCTAATCGATATTCCCTCGGTAATGATTACATTCGGTGGGGCAGCAGCAGCCACGATCATTTCTTTCCCATGGACCTCTACCATTGGAGTGGGAGGTGTTACCAAAAAAGCCTTCCAAAATCCTCCCTCAGACTTACCTGGACTCATTACGACACTTGTTAGTTTTTCTGAAAAAGCCCGCCGTGAAGGTCTTCTCGCTCTAGAAGATGATATCAACGAACTGCCGGAAGAATTTTTAAAGAAGGGGATCCAACTAGTTGTGGATGGAACCGATCCCGAGCTCGTTCGAAATATTATGGAAACCGAAATTGGGAATACTGCCTCAAGACATGCCTATGGTCGAGGTTGGTGGGATGCTTATGCAGGTTTTGCGCCAGGGTTCGGAATGCTTGGGACCCTTGTGGGTCTTGTGGGGATGTTAAAGAACTTAGGTGGTGGGGATGCGAGTGCCATTGGACAAGGTATGGCGACAGCCCTTATTACAACATTATACGGATCACTTGCACAGAACTTATTTGCTGCCCCGATTGTTAGAAAACTAACACGAAGATCGGAAGATGAACTTGTGATCAAACAAGTTATGGTGGAAGGAACTCTTTCCATCCAATCTGGGGACAACCCACGAATTGTTAAAGAGAAGTTGGCGAGTTTCTTAACTCCTGCAGAACGATCTGCATTGAAAGACGACGGAGATTAATACTAAAAACCATGGCGTCTAAAAAAGAAAAATGTCCTGAGTGCATCCAAAAAGTTCCCGAGTTCATGGCAACTTACGGGGACATGGTGACACTTCTCCTTTGTTTCTTTATCCTTTTATATACAACGGGAAAAACAGATGCAAAGGAGATGCAGATCATTTTGTCTGCATTCAAATCCACAACCGGATTTTTCACTGGGGGACAAACACTTTCAAAAGGATCTTTGGAAGAGATGGGCATGCAAATAGAATCCCTTCCTTCCCAAGTGGTTGGTCGTAATCTTTCTAAATCAAAAAAAGATGCCCAAGAAGTTTTTAAACCAGAAGTAGAAGCAGGAAAAGTCAGGATTTCAGAAAACGAAAGAGGGCTTGTGATTTCTCTTGTAGGTGCAGATTATTTTTATCCTGGTTCTGCAATACTAACACCAGCTATTCGAGAAACATTACGAAAAGCCGCGGGCCTTATCAAAGGACTCGAACGTTTTGTTCGAGTGGAAGGACATAGTGATGACGATGCAGTCAATCCTGTGAATCGTCCTGGTCGTGAAGAACGCGAATATATTAATAACTGGGATTTGGCGGGAGCAAGAGCAGTCAATGCTACCGTTTTTATGATCAATTCAGAAGAAATTGAACCAAGTTGGTTCCAAGCTGTTAGTTTTGGATCCTATAGACCTCTTGTTTTGGAAAATGAAGGTACACCGGAAGCAAAAGCTTTTAACCGAAGGGTAGATATCATCATTCTAACTGAGAAGTCTACGAAACGGGCGCCAGGGGAAAGTAAATATGGACTACCTGACACTCGTTTGCCGAACACTGAAACAAATGTAGAAGGAGAATTTTAACATGGGTGACCGTGAAGTAGATGAAGAAGAAGGTGGGTTAGCCGAAGGTAGTTCCGCCTCTGCAGGGATGTCCCCCATTGTAAAATGGTTATTATACATTGCTGCTGCGATTTTCGGAATTATTATTGTAACCGTTATATCAATGTTTGTTGCTCAAAAAACGGCAACAAGTGTGTTTAAACAACAGAAGAATATCTCTCTTGTGAAAGCTCCCCCTCCTTTGGAAGTTTACACATTTCAAGAAGAATTTAGAGTAAACACATCTGATGTTGGTGAATCACACTTTGTAAAGTTAAAGATGTCTCTTGGATTTGAATCAGGTCAACCTGCACTTTCTGCGGAACTTGCTGCACGTGTGGCGCAAATGCAAAACATCATTAACCTTGTGATTGCTCGTAAAACAAAAGACGATTTAAAATCCATTACCAACCAGTTGGATTTACGTGAGGAAATCAAAGCCCACTTAAATCATATTTTGACCAATGGAAAAATCAAAGAAGTTTACTTTACCGAGTTCTTGGTAAACTAGGACTATGTCCGACCAAATCCTCGGTGTGATCCCCGCTCGTTTTGCGAGCACAAGATTTCCCGGAAAACCACTGGCCCTCATTGGCGAAAAACCGATGATCCAGTGGACCTACCATCACGCTTCACTCTCCAAGTCTATCCACCGTTTGGTGGTCGCTACCGATGACAAACGAATTCACGATGCAGTCATCAAATTTGGTGGGGAATCAGTTTTAACTAGTCCCGACCATCCCACAGGAACCGATCGTATCATTGAAGTCGCAGAAAAGTATCCTAACTACGGAATCATTCTCAACATCCAAGGCGACGAACCGGGGATGGAACCCAAACTCATGGATGGAGTTTTGGATTTAAAAACCAAACATAGAAATTGGGAAATGACTACAGCAGCAGTTCCCTTTGCCTCCACAGAAGACCCAAAAGACCCTAACAAAGTAAAGGTGGTGTTTGACAGAATCGGACGTGCTAATTATTTTTCCCGTTCTCCCATCCCCGCTTCCTTTAAGGGAGAGGCAACTTACCATCGGCATTTAGGAATTTATGCCTATGAAAGAGAATTTTTAATGAATTATAATCATCTGCCGACTTCCGATTGGGAAACGGTAGAATCTTTAGAACAACTTCGTGCTTTGCAGAATGGATCTACCATTGGTGTTTATCTTTCGGATAAGGCCAACTTGGGTGTAGATTCCCCAGCAGATTTAGAAGTGGTGGTAAAAGATTTTAAAGAGAAGGGTTTGATTTAGAGGATATATTAGAAGAGTATTACGTTTGCGGTTAAATGCCGTTATTCTTCATTTACTTTGCCATTGGAGTACAAATTTCAATAATTGTTCCAAACATGTCTTGAACGTAAGCTACTGATTGACCCCAAGATTTTTCCTCGGGCCTTTTAAGTTCTTTTGCTCCGTTCTGAATAGCTGTTTCAAAAGCCTTTATTATATTTGCAGTTGAAAATGCTATTTCAAAACAATTTTTTAAACCTTTTTGTGCATCGATATTAATATTCATTTTTAGCATTTCATTGTTTGCAAAAGCTAACACTGTTTCTCCAGTTTCCATTTCAGCATACATATTTGATTCGTGGATAAACCTTGTTTTTAATCCAAATGCTTTTTGGTAAAACTCTGTTGCTTTTACAGCATCATCGACATAGATAATTACATAATTCAATTTCATCTTGTTTCTCCTTTTGTTTTTTTCTTTTTTGGTTTAGGTTCTGGTAATTCGTCTGCAGTTATTCTTATTAAATGGCTAATCCATTCACGGTCATCGATTTTATCTTCTATTAAAAAACTTTTTTTTGCGCCAGGATATGGAGGTGCCTCTTTAACATCACCAATAAATGCTTTTCCTCCTTCAGTTGGTTTGACAAACAGTTGATTATCGCATATCAAAGCGACTATTTTATCATAAGAATAAATAGCATATTCACCAAACATTTTTTTGCAGGTAATAGTTCCTGCATTTTCTATTTGTTCAACAACGTAATCAACAAAATCCTGATTTGATGACATTTTATCATTCTCCTTTCTTTAGGGGCGTATGGCATATAATAAACTAGACTAACCGATGTTCCTCGCCCCTGAGTCTCGAAGAGACTTTACGGACTGGCACGTAGTTTGCGGATGCAAACGAGTGACAGAAGGGGAATGTGCCGAAGCGCAGCGTTTCCTCTTCTGTTATACGCAGGAAATGATTACTATGATTAAATGGGAAACTAAATCTATTTTCTTTAATTATTTTATATATCTTGATACAGTCATTAAAAATAAGTTTATCCTGAACATTTTAAATCGCGCTGAATTATACAATTATCTCTACTTACAGTGCATGATACATATCCAGGTGGATCTTTAAGACACGATTGATATAAAAAAATATCGCATATTGTAATTGTTAGAGCAGGATTGCAGGCATCTTCTTTTTCCTTTGTCTCTTTTGATTTTCCAAATATTTCCTCTCTTTCGCTTTGGCAATTTATAAGAAATATAAGGCATAGAATTATAGGTAAATATCTAAATGTTTTTATATTTTTATAAATCTTTTTAACATTTTTTAAGAGGTATGTAATTTATGGTGCTCTTTACTATAGTGAGGAAAAATTAATAATTCAATTTAAGGAAAACATTAACATTTAATATTTCAATTTTATAATTAGAGGAATTTGCATTTCTTACGCATAACAGTATAGAATCGAGTCTCTATTTTTTTAAACAGAGACAACTCGATTCTAATCCATTTGTATCCTAAGAAATGACTACACTTCCCTTTCGTTATTTCTCATCCCTCGAGAGATATAATCGTACAAAAATTCTCCGGTAATCACACCTGGGATGATTACTTTTTGTGCTCCATCAGCCACCAACTTTTTAGCCTCGCCTGGTTCATCACTGGTTAGAATGATTTTTGCATTCGGTGCTAATTTGCTAAGTGTAGAAAGCAAACGATTGTTATTGGTTCCTTTTAAAAAGGAATCAGAAATGGTACAAATTACCATCGAAGCGTCATGAAGGCCAATATGGGATAACGAATCAGGGTGAGCAAGATCGGCATAAGCCCATTGGAATCCTTTGTTTGTGAGTTCGTCCTTAAAGGCAGGATTGTAGTCAGCAATGATGATCCGTTTGATAAGGGATGGAGATAAGTCTTCTAAGTATTCCACAAAGGCACGGGCAATGCGGAAATATCCAAGAACGATGATATCTCGCACCATTCCATCTCCATGGCCGCCATGCCCACCATGACCGGCTTTGTCGTCTTTCGTTGACTCTTCTGTTTGGTCGGAGATTCCTATCTTTGCTAACAAACGTTCCAATGTGGCCGCAATGTCATGATTGAACATGATGATATATGTGGATAAAATGGATGCAATGATGGTCGAAGTTAAAATCACCGCTTGTAATTTTGGAGTGATGTGTTCGAATCCAGCACCTAACGCTAAAATAACGAGAGAGAATTCTGAAATCTGAGCTAGGTTGAGAGCAGTTAGAAATCCATTTCGAACTCCTTTGTTCAGTTTGATAATGACGGGAGCAATGGTAATCATTCTTACAAATAACATAAGAGCAATGATAGCTGCCGATAGTCCGATCACTTCCAAACTAGGAAGAGGAACTTTTAGGCCTAGGGCCACAAAAAATAGAGTTACAAAGAAGTCGCGAATTCCAATCAGTTTGGAGATGACATCCGCACCATATGGGAAAGCAGCGATACTCATACCTGCCACGAGGGCACCCATTTCTTTGGAAAGTCCCGCTTCGCCTGCAATCCCGCAAACGAGAAAACACCACATGATGGAAGTTAATAGAATGAGCTCTGGGCTACTCGCACAGGCTTTGTATAATTTTGCTAAAACATAACGGCTGACACTAAAACTAAAGGCAATGAGTAAAACGATGATACCAACAGAAGTTAGGATTTTTAAAACTTCTGGATTGTTTAAGTTAGGTTGAACCCCCATAAACAAAATGGCCCAGATGTCTTGGAATACCAAAACCCCTACAGTTAGTTTTCCTGAGAGAGTATTGATTTCCACTTTGTCTTGAAGTAATTTAACAACGATTAAAGTAGAGCTGAGTGATAGGGCCACAGCAATATAAAGAAGGTCGAATTTTTCAGAACCAATCGAAAGTCCAAAAAAAGGAAACACAGAGTAAACGAAGGCAACTGAAAGTGTAAACTGAAGGATCCCCAAAGTAAACATGGCCTTACCCATTTTCGCAAGTTCGGCCAAATTGATTTCTAATCCGATGATGAAAAGTAGTAAGATGAGTCCGATTTCAGAAATGAGTTCAATACTGGCTTCGTTCGTGACAAGTTCAAACCCCATTTCCTTGCCGAGCATGGCTCCACCAATGATATAACCTAAAATTAACGGTTGTTTGAGGACTCTGGCAATGTGACTTAAGACTGTTGCAAAAATAATACTAAGACCAATGTCTTGTAATAGTGACTCTTCCCCGTGCATAGATACCTTCTTTAGGGAAAAGTTTAGAGATTCATGGAGTAGTGAAAGTCGTTTTTTTTTCTGAACAATAAAACAAACTACGGATTGGGCGAAATTTGCAAAACCGATGCTGTTGCTGCTTGAAAATGGGCTATGGCTACATGATGATCGTACAAAGCCTTAATTTCTCGGACAGCTGCTTCGGCACTTGTCTGTTCTCGAATATTCACAAATAGAAGTGTAGAGTCACCAAGGGCAAATCGTTCTCTTTCCATCTCTTCTAACTTTCGCGCTAATTCTACTTCATTTTGAGTAACAGTGACACGTTTTGCTGAAGCAATCACCTCGGAAATTGCATCTTGTACTTCGGTTTTGATTTTATCTTTTGAAAATTGTAGTTCTTGGTCGAGTTGGGCAATCTTTGCTTCAGCTGCTCCAATCATCCCTCTCGGTCTTTTGGTTTGGATGGGGAGGTTGAGGATGAGAGAGGCTTCTAGTTCTGGTTTAGCTCTTGTAACAGAACCTGGTCCAAAGTCTTGGGATCCAGCTACTACTAAATCTACTTGTGGTTTTAATGAATTGTATCCCATATCTTGGTCCACTCGGACTTTGTCTCGTTTGAATTCAAAGTCCTGCAGTTCCGGTCGATACTTCCATGCGAGTTTGATACTTTTTTCCAATTCCACTTTTTTATAATCAATAGGTTTGGGAAATCCAATGGGCAATCGGTTTGTTGTTGGTAGGATTAAATTCCCATCCGGTGCACGTAGGAATAAAGACAAATCGATGGCCGCTTTTTGCATCTCTCTTTCTGCAGAAACAAATTGAGATTCTCTTTGTAAAATGGCACGGTCGTTTTCCGTTCCTTCCATTTTTGGAATGTCACCTAACTTGATTCTTTCGGTAATTTGGTTTTGTCTGTTCTTTGCGATTGCTAACAAGTCTTTGTTGACTAAATACTCTTGTCCGCTGGCGACCCATTTCCAGTACCGTTTGCTCGCTTCTTTGATGACTTCGATTTTTAATTTTTGAATGGAGAGTTCGGCAAGTCTTCTATCAAGGTCCGCTTTTTTGATGTCGGCTCTGTTTTTATCAATCTCACGATTGCGCATGAGGGGAAAGATGGCACCTGCACGAATTTCTCCATGATCATTTGTTTCTCTTTTTCCATCATACACAGGGAAGTTTCCACGTCCAATTCGGTAACCCGCAAAAAAGGATGTACCGCCGAGTGGTGTTGGTTTTTCAAACATAGCGTCGGCGGCATTGTTTGTATAATAACCCATTGGTTTTGTGGTTCCCATGGATTTAAATTGTAAGTCAAAGGCACCTTCGGCTGCGAGGTAATTGTATTCGGCTTCCGATAAAAGTTTTTCTGCTGCTAAAACTAATGGATACGATTTTTCCACTGATTTTAAAAGTTCTGCTAAAGTGAGAACTCCTGGTTGTTGGTTGATATAATCCTGAGAATAAATGTTCGGACCATGTAAGGATTCAAAGGGATCACGTGTTGGATCAGCCTCGATGACAAAGGAAAAAAACATTCCAAAGGGACAGAGGAGTGCAAGTAGAGATTGTTTGAATTTAGATTTCATTTGACCTTATCTCCACTACCAGTTTCATCTAACAATGATTTCATTTCTGGATCATCCATTGGTAAGTTAGGTGGAAAGTCGTTAAACCTTCTCCAGAGTTCGTATCCCACACTCACACGGTTGAGAAAAATCCATCCTTTTGCTCTCACACCTTGTCTGAGATAACGACTTGTGGGCCATTTACGATCATCTTGATCTGGGATCACAAGGACTCGGAAATTTCCGGAACCATTGTCTGTGATATCCACAAGTTTGACTATCCCACCAAAAGTTCCTACAGCAGTTTCAGGCCAACCACTGATTTGTAAAACAGGGTATCCTTGGAATTGTAATCGAACCTTTCTTCCTTCACCAACGAGTGGTATGTCGTTGCCTGAGATAAAAAGTTCTACTGCTTTGTCTTCTGCATCAGGAACAAGGATTGCAACTCCATCGCCTTCCTTCACTTGTTGTGTGTCGGGATTCACCAAAATTCGCATAATGGTTCCATCCCTTGGTGCAAATATTTCTTGGGTCTCCTGCCTGGATAACCGGGCTTCTAGTTTGGGAAGGTCTTCCAAAACACGAGCCACTTCCGATTGCGCCGATGCTAAGGAAGCCTTTGCATCATTGATCGACGCTTCTGCATCTTGTGCTACTTTTCCGGTGTCACTATACAATGCCCTTTCCTCTTTGATGGCTGCATCGTATGAGGCTTTGGCCCGATCAAGTCCTGTTTCTGCATTGGTATGGTCTAATTCTGCAAGTTCCAAAGTTCGTTTGGAAGTGAGTCCTTTTTCCCATAATTGTTTTTGTCGATCTAGGTTGAGGTTGGTAGTTTTTAAAGCAGCCTTTGCAGCATCTACTGCTTGTTCGCTGGCTCGAACTCGGTCTTTTGCCATCATCCTTCTGGAATCTGCGGCATCAACGGCGCTACCACGGGAAGATCGTAAACTAATGATCCGCGAACGAATGTTATCTTCTCTAGATCTTGCTGCTTCCAATCTTTGTAAAAGTGCATTTTTTTCTTCACGAATCCTACTAATAAAATTAGGATCATTGTCAGAAATATCAATGATTGGATCACCTTTTTTGACACGTGTTCCTTCATGCACATGCCATTTCACAACACGGCCACTGATGGGAGATTCAATGACTTGTTGCCGGTCTAGGGGGGCGTAAGCAACAACTCGTCCAAATCCCATTGTGGTTTGTTGCCAAGGAACATATAAAAGGATGAGAACACACAAAAAGAAAATAATCGTAAGAACGTAAGCAAGACTTTGTGCAGGCAATGCTGTTTGTACCAATCGATAGGAAGGTAGATTTTTATGGAGTTTCCATTTTTGTGACAGATCAGTTTTCATAAGCCAACTTTAAGAATTTACCTTTATGGAATGGGAGTCGTTTTCTAAACGTAGTACTTGATCCATTTGAGAAAGCACAGTGGGAGATTTGGATACGACGAAAAGTGTCCATTCTCTATTTTTTTGTAAAAGAAGTTTAAGGGTTGAATTAAGAAGAGATGGAGGTAAAAGATCTAAGTTTCCATCAATTAACAATAGTTTTGGCTTTCCAATCAATGCTCTTGCAATAGAAATAATAGTAGTTTGGATTGTGTCGAATGGATGTCCAAAGGTTAAAAGCGGAGTGTGAATTCCGTTTGGTAGAGATTGAATGGTTTCCCAAATTCCCAATTCCACCAACAATTCTCTAATTTCAATTAATGATATTTCTTCTCTACCCACACGAATGTTTTCCAATATAGTTCCTTCAAAAATTTCATTTCCTCTAATGAGAAATGTAACGGAATGAATTTGTTCTTTAGAAACTTCATGAATGTTTTGGTGATTGTATTCCACAATTCCTGAGATAGGAGTTCTCATACCGCATAATAAATCTAATAGAATATGAGCATCATATGGAGTATTTGAAGAGATACCTATAGATTTACCTGCCGAAACTTTTAAATTAAATTGATTAAAGATTTTGTGACCATTGCTAAGAGAATAGTGGATTCCAGAAAGTTGTACTTGGATTGGTCCTTCAGGAATTTCAAATTCTACAGTTTTGACAGGGATCGTTGGTAAATGGAATACAGAGTTGATTTTGTCAACAGCAGCAATCAAACTATAAAAACTATCCAATTGTTTGCCAAATTTAGAAATATCGCTGAGGACTTTTGCAATGACAAGTTCTGCCGCAACTAGTTGTCCAATTGTAAGTTGTCTGTGGATGACTAAATAACCACCTAATCCCAGTACAATGGCACTTGCAAAAGCTTGGATTCCGACAAGACCAATGATTTGGCGGATATAGTTAAAAAAGTATTTTTTTCTAGCATATAAATAATCTCGGATGAAAGAATCTGCTTTGTCTAATGCAAAGTTGGAACCAAATGTAGAATGAAAAAGAGCCGAATGCCTGGATATTTCTTCCAACCATGCAGCCACTTTGTATTTTTCTTTTGAAATTTTAATATAATTTTCTGCAGCTGGTTTTCCCAATCGATAGGTAACCCAATACCCTCCAATAAACAAAATCAGAAAAGAAAATACAATAAAGATGGGATGATAAAAGGAAATCAGAACAAAACCAATGACGGTAGTAAGAACGACGGAAAGTCCATCAACTAACAGGGAATGAATGGATTTTTGAATGGTCATTGTATCAAAAAAACGATTCACAAGTTCTGGATTGTGATGTTTGTCCAAAACATCTTGTCGAATTTTTGGAAATTTAACTGCAAATTCTGTTGCAATCCTTACAAACACTCTTCGTTGTAAAATCTCAACAACATAGATTTGGATGGTTTGCATGGCTCCTGCAAAACCTAGAAAAAATACAACTAACAATGTTAATATGATAACGGGTTGGATTAAAACTCCAAACGCTACAATATTTACAAGTGAGGATGTTGCAACTGGAACAACTAATGAAAGAATTCCAATTCCGATTCCATATATAAAAACAATCCAAACATCTTTGGATTCCATTCGGATTAAATGAGTGATTTGTTTCAGTGCTGTTTTGACAGCAGAATCGTTCTTTATTATTTCTTTGTTCGTTGAAAAAGGGAAAGTTGGCTCGACAATCACCCAATCAACAAACTCTTTGTTTGATTTAATACCGATTAGTTTTAGTAATTCTTTTTCTGAATGCCATTCTTCTTCCGCATCCATTTGATTGAGAGCTTTGATTCGATAGGAAGATGTTTGGTAACTCAAAATTGCATAGAATTCGGGTAACTGGTTGGTTTCGTTTGTTACTTGGAATACGAAGGGGGAACCTTCGGTGATATACGATCTTATGTCTTGTAAAGTTTTTTGAACAATGTTTAGGCGAACGTTGTATTGGTGTGAGGCAGCAAAAAGAAAATCATAAAAATTCTGATTGGTAAGATGTCTGTACTTGCTACGTAGAGAGCGAAATCCTTCGATGATTTGGCTTGGAACAGAATGAATGTGTAATGATTCAGATAAAAAATCCAGAACCAATTTAGCCAAATCTTCCATAGAAGTGAGCCTCAGAGATTGACTTTCTTCTTTTTTTTTGAAGAGTTGGTTCTTGAAGTGAAATACCAACGTTTGTAAAAATTTTAACATGCGAATTGTGATTCGAGTGTTAGACTCCACTTGACAAAACGTTGTTCTAGATTTTCTATTTTCCAGTAGAGGTTTCCATGAAAATTTTTAATTCTATTTTGGTACTAATCGCACTCAGCACCATCTCACAATTGGTTGCTCAAGAGAATTGTATGTATGAGTATGATCCCGCACAAACCTCCTTGGAGTGGACAGCGTTCAAATTTACTGAGAAAACAGGAGTTAAAGGTAAGTTTGATTCCATCAAAGTTGTTGGTAAACAAAAAGATAAATCAAAGTTTGGTGCTGTAAAATCAATTCAGTTTCAAATAGATTCTTCTTCCGTAAATTCCGGTGTACCTGATAGAGATGGAAAAATCAAAAAATTCTTTTTTGGCTCTGTGAAAGGAAACAAAAAAATCTCAGGATCGTTCTCTGATATCACAGATGGAGAATCCGGTACTGCGAAATTAAATTTGAAGTTCGGAAGTGCCAAAATAATTGTGCCAGTAAATTTTGTTTGGAAAGAGAATGTTCTGGAAGTTGTTGGAACCGTTGATGTTGTGGGTCTTGGTCTACAATCTGGCCTAAGTAAATTAAA
Organism: Leptospira harrisiae; assembly: GCF_002811945.1. NCBI lineage: Bacteria > Pseudomonadati > Spirochaetota > Leptospiria > Leptospirales > Leptospiraceae > Leptospira > Leptospira harrisiae. Next base: position 273,390 of record NZ_NPDX01000005.1, read on the forward strand.
TGCTGAATGTAATGACTTACACAAAGGTTCAGATGGTCTTAGTAAACTCTGGCCGACAGTTGATGTAAAGGTAATCTCAACAGTAAAGAAAATTTGTAAATAAGAATCACTGCCAAATTGTTTTTGCAAACTTTCAATTATGATTTGGTAGCTACAATTTTCCTTCCTTACAATTATCAATAAAAATGAGAGACTATCTATATGAGTAAAGAAATCGAAACTTATAATAAATCACAACCAGGTTCAGACCAAGAGATTTGTAATCTTTTATATCAAGAAATTAATCTGCATCTTCCCAAGGCGGAAAAAAAGATATGGCATGCTCATCCTGTTTGGTTTTTGGATGGAAATCCCATTGTTGGTTATAGTAAGATGAAGACGAATGTTCGGCTTCTGTTCTGGAGTGGCCAAAGCTTTGATGAGGATGGACTTACACCCGAAGGTAGTTTTAAGGCAGCAGAAGTTCGTTTTACCGATGTGAATCAAATCAAAAAAAAAGATCTGAAACGTTGGCTGGGTGATGCTGAAAAAATTCAATGGGACTACAAAAACATTGTGAAACGAAAAGGTGTTTTGGAGCGCTTGAAATAAATTATTAGATTCAGTGTGCGGATATACTCAATTCGTATAGTCGCAAGTTTTTTGTGCGTTTATCTGTAGTCCGTATAAATGCCAAGTTGCGGCTGCTATTAGGATCCATTTTGCTTCTACCCTGTTTTCTTTCTATCTTTACCTAACATTTCCTAACAAATGATCTTTTTCCCAAACCAACCTCTGCGCCAGCGATAGAAGCGGAAATCCTTTCGCTGGAGCGAAAGATTGGCGCGGATAGCGCGGTCGTTATCCAATGAACCATTGATCAACTAACAAATTCGAGGCGCACCACCTCAAAATCTAATGTTAAGATTGTGGCATGGTTTCAAATTTTGGAAGGGACGGATCGAGATGGTCCCAAACATAACCACGTTTTGTATAGGTGACCGCTTGCGGTTGGTAGAGGTTTGGGTCATCTAGACTCGTTGCATGGATAGTAAATAGATTTGGCATGGCAGCAAAGGTCATGTACACTGGTGAACCACAATTAGGACAGAAACTACTGGTTTTGGTATTGCCACTATCACCCACCATTTCAAAGTTAGTGGGGTTTCCTTCTAGGCTCACGGATTGCCGAGTTGGAAATGTAAGATAGGAACCATGTCCTGTTCCACTCATACGTTGGCAGTCGCGGCATTGACAATCATTCATAAACATTGGTTTTTCGTTTATTTTGTAACGAATGGTGCCGCAAGCGCAGCCACCTGTATAGATTAGATCCATGGTATTCTCCTAAAGTTTTAAATATTTCAACAAATGTTTGTTATGTTTCTAGTCTAAAGCGTTGAAATATGTCCTGCTAGTGGGCGACCTGATTCCAAAAATGTTTTGAGATTGGAAAGAACACTTGGCCAACCTGTAGAAATTCCTGTAAACATTTGAGGGTCTAGATCTTCATGGGTCACAACCAAACGAATAAGACCATTAGCGTAAGGTTCAATATCAAAAGTGACACGTGAGTGTTTTGATTCATCATTCATTTCCTTTGGTCTTGACCAAGAAATGACTAACTTGTTAGGTGGGTTTACTTCCAAAACTTTACCAAGAATGTCTACAGTTTTTTCATCATCCATCTTTACATGTTTCCATTCAGAGCCAATTTTCCATTCGGAAACATTTATATGTGCAGGGTTTTTTGACAAAGGATCGGACCAATATTGACATGTCACTTTTGGGTCGATGATTGCATTCCATACCTTTTCAGGTGTGCTGAGTATATAAGTCACATAAACGAAGTTAAGTGGTTTCATTTTGATCTCCTTCAAGTTTTGTTTTTAAGTCGTGTAGGAAACTTAAACGATTCTCTTCAAATTTTCTAACCCAACGTTCATATACCTCGTGAATCGGTACGGGGTTGATGAAATGAAGTTTCTCTCGACCTTTCCATACAACCGTTATCAAATTTGCATTGATAAGGATTTCTATATGTTGTGATGCTGATTGCCTTTGCATATCGAGTTGTTCACAGAGTTGGGAGAGAGTTTGGCCATTGTTAGTATAGAGTAGATCGAGGACTTTTCTTCGGCTTGGGTCTGCCATCGCCTTAAATACTAGATCAGTCTCTTTTCCTTCCTCTGGCATACAAGGAACTTTATGCAGGTATTTACCTGCATGTCAATAATAAAATTAGAAAATGAACGAAGGTATTTGCTGTTATCAATGAAATGGGGTGATCGGAAGCGGGGTTGGGAGCGCGCAGCTAATGGCAATTCGAATCACTCGCAAGGAGGGGATGAGCGGCTATTTATCATTCGGATAGCTCACGCAGGCGTGTTGGTAAACGCATTGCGAATAATTCTTTCCCTATGACTGGTTTTTAGTATTAGATTTAGTTTTTGGGAATGATTATAGAATAAGATTTTTGGATTTTCGACGCGATCATGGAAATCTTGAATTTGGATGAATTTAAGGTCTACATGTAATAAAGGAGAATTGTACAAACATATAAGAAAACGATTTTTGCCTACATGTTCTCCTGTAAAACCAACTAACAGATCACCTATTTGATCTGCGAATTGTTTCATGTCTTCTGTAATTAAAACAATGTCTAATCCGAATATTTATCTAGTTCTCCAGTAATGGAAGATCCCGCACAACAAATGGATATAAACCGCTCATTTGATTTAGCAAAGTTAATCAATTTTTCTAAGTAATTTTCGAAGAAGTCCATTGTTAGATTTTTCCTTATTTTTAATTAAATTGGTTTTCCCGAACGATTGAATCTTCTTCGGTGTCAAAATCTTTTTTTCTCGAGATCTATACGAATAACAGTTAAAGACAATTGATAGTTGGTTATATGAATTGCTTATTGCCAACTTTGTTTTTTCTTGCAAATCTAAATATTAAGTTATCATAAATTATTTGCATCATTATTTTACGAAGAACCTTACTCAGATTTTCATATAAAGATAATTGATATCGGAGTAAACAATGTTAACGAAATTTTCGATTCATTCGATACAGTTTAGTATTAGAAAAAATACAATCCTACCCAGATGGCACAAACTACGTAATCACGGTATCAAGTAAACCCTCAACCCAGACATGCACAATCAGCAATGGATTTGG
>NZ_NPDX01000006.1 GCF_002811945.1 Leptospira harrisiae
TACAAGTCAACAGTCCCGTTCTTTGTCTTTTTCACCTAACAAAGTACTACATGAAATACAAAAAACCTTGCTTTGAAAACTCATGATCTCATGTTTCATCCATCCCTATGGAATTCTTTAAAATGATCCAATCCGGACTCACCTCTGTCTGGAAAATCCTTTCCGAAGGAATTAGAGCCAAACTTGCTTGGTTTACTGGCACCCTAATTGCACTTACGATTCTTTTACTTTCCATCATCACGGTTCGTCAACAGACGGCCATCCTCTCTGAGAGTTATGAAAAACAAGCAGCCGTCTCCAAAAATTTCATCGCAAGTTTGGTGATGGAGATTGAGAATATATCGCAAAACTTAATCCGGATCGAAGAATTCAAATCTAGAATAGAAAAACAAAGAGAAGAACTAAAAAAATATCGAACTGCGAAAGTAGTGACCCAAAAAAAAACGGTTTCTGTCTTTGGATTCCAAACCAATCTTTTTGGATCTCTTGGTACTTCCAAAGTAGTGAAGAAAGTAGACACTTTTTTTTCCGTTTATTTAACAAAAGATGATGTGGATGTTTTGGAACGGGAAATCCGTCACCAACTCCGAGAAGCAGCCAACAGAAATATCAGTGAAAAAGAATGGAACACTCTTGTTCACCTTGCCTCTTCTTATGTGCGCAACGAAGAAAAGTATTTGGAGATTCAAAAACAAACTCCACCAGAAGACCCAGATTCAAAAACTAATTGGGAAACAAATGTTAAAAATTTAAAAAAAGAAATTCGAAACCATAAATCACAACTAGATCTTTTTATCGCAAAGTTTTATGCAGATTCTAAAAAAAGAAAACTAGAAGAATTGGGTCTTGATACCAAACTCTTTCGCATCCAAACCTTTCCACTTTCTGCCATGATCCAAGGGGAAACTTCTCTTGCATCTTTTGACACACAGATCATCGATAACACATCTCCACTTGCAAAAATGGATCAGTTCGACTCGATGGAAGAGAGTTTAGTCGAGTCCTTCCAACGACTTTCAGATGATATTTCTTCACTAGATGAAAACGAAAAACAATATGTTTACGAATGGGAAGACAGAGAAATCCAAGCCCTCCACTCTCCCCTTTTCCGTCATCAAAACTCAACAAAAAGAGCATTCAACCTAAGTAGCGTTAAATCTAGTTTAGGAGACTACAGGGAAGTTATCAAAGAAGATTATCGAATCACAAACGAACTAGCCGAACTCATTCCGAAATTGAGAGAACGCATTCAATTTTTGAAAAATGCGAAACCACCCATCCCTCCAGCAAAGGACAAACTTTTTACAAGTTTTTATAAATCCTACGGGGAACTCATCACGGAGAGAGACAAAATTTTTGACGAAGTGACAGCAAACTATCCCATTCCCTTGGAAACTTGGGAAAAAATTGAAGCATTACGAAGTTTGCGAGACGTAACCTTGGAAGATTGGGTTTTGATGAAATTCAAAACAGATCCCACCGAATACGAACGTTATTACCAAGATCCAGACGCTCGAGAAATCCAAAGGAATCGGTGGAAGGCCATTCGCAAGTGGATTCTCACCGCCGAACAAGAAACTCCCACAAAAGAATTAAAAAAACTATTCCCCGATGGGAGTTTTGGTCATTCCCGAAGCGAATCAGAAGAAATCATGTGGAAGTTAGATGGAACTCATCTTCTGGAATCGGAAAATGTTCCAAACTTAGTTTTACGTGATAATTTTTCTGGGTTGATTCGAACATTGGTCGACAGAACGGATGGAATTCGGGCTATCAAAGACAATAGAAATCAAATTGTATTTACGGCGATTACTATCTGTTTGGTGGCAATTTTATTTGCAATTTTTATCTCTGGAGTTGTGGTCCAGAAAATTCGAAACATCATTCGAAGTGCAGAAGATGTAGGCCAAGGAAATCTTCATGTCCATTTTGATGATGGTGGGAATGATGAATTTGGAAACCTAACTGTTGCACTTAACCAGATGGTTTCCGGACTAAAAGAAAGAGAAAAAATGCGAGGAGTCCTCGGAAGTATGGTGGACCCGGTGGTGGTCGGAGAAGCTCTCAAAGATTTAGAAAAACTAAAACAAGGAAGTGAAAAAATCATCACTGCTTTCTTTTCTGATATTGCTGGATTTAGCACCATTTCGGAAAAATTAAATTCAAAGGAACTAGCCAATCTTCTCAACGAATACTTATCAGCCATGACCATCATCTTGAAACACCATGATGGAGTTTTGGATAAATACATTGGGGATGCCATAGTGGGAGTGTTTAATGCACCACTGGATGTGGAAAATCATTGTTTGAAAGCAGTATCTGCCAGTGTTGAAATGCGAGATAAACTTGAGGTATTAAAGGCTGAGTGGATAGAAAAAAATAAATACATCCCAGAAGCCCATACTATGAAGTTTCGCATTGGACTAAACATGGGTTATGCGAAAGTTGGATTTATGGGAACCGATGCCCTGGCTTCCTATACAATGATGGGTGATACTGTCAACTTAGCGGCACGACTAGAAGCGGCTGGAAAAGATTATGGTGTTTGTATTTTGGTTTCTGAATTTGTTCACGATGAAATCAAAGACCATTTTTTCACAAGAAAGTTGGACATTGTGCGTGTGAAGGGAAAAACCAAACCAGTCACTCTCTATGAGGTCAGAGCTAAAAAAGGCGATGAAACAGAAGAAGATCGTAAGTTTGTGGAAGCCTATGAAACTGCACTTTTTTCCTATTTAAACCGTAAGTTTGAGGAAGCAGGGAAAAAATTCTACACACTTCTCACCACAAATGGGGACGAAGCCTGCAAACTCCTGTGGGAACGGTGCCAATATTACTTAGAAACTCCCCCAGAACCAGACTGGGATGGGGCATTTACCAGGACAAAAAAGTAAGGAATCTGCGAAAAATTTCAATAAAATGGAAATTTCATCCAATAAAGTATAACAAATCCTTGCATTTTCAGAGGTGAATTTTAGAATTGGAATCACTCATCTTACAGGAGAAAAACCATGGCACTACGTTTAGGCGACGAAGCACCGAATTTCCAAGCGGAAACCTCTGAAGGCAAAATTGACTTTCATGAATTTTTAGGACAAGGTTGGGGGATTTTATTTTCTCACCCAAAAGACTACACTCCAGTTTGTACAACAGAACTCGGATACGTGGCAAAAATTAAACCAGAGTTCGAAAAACGTAATGTGAAAGTGATCGCACTTTCTGTTGACCCAGTCGACAGCCACAAAGGTTGGATCTCTGATATCAACGAAACACAAGGAACCAAAGTAAACTACCCTATCATTGCGGATGCGGATCGTAAGGTATCTAACCTTTATGATATGATCCACCCGAATGCAAGTGAAACTACCACAGTTCGTTCTGTATTTGTTGTTGGACCTGACAAAAAAGTAAAATTAACTCTTACTTATCCAGCTTCTACAGGCAGAAACTTTGATGAACTTTTGCGTGTGATTGATTCTTTACAACTCACTTCTCAGTTTAGCGTAGCAACTCCTGCAAACTGGAAAGATGGGGAAGACACAATCATCGTTCCTTCTGTTTCTGATGAAGATGCGAAGAAAAAATTTCCTAAGGGATTTAGAACTATCAAACCTTATTTGCGTTACACACCGCAACCAAACAAGTAATTTAAACTTGGCGGGTAATCCCACCCGCCTATTTTATACTTATGAATATCAAACTGAGTCGAATTGAATCCCCATACGTTTTAGAAGCAACGAATGAATCTGGTAATTCCATTCGCATCGATGCCTCTCCCGAAATTGGTGGAAAAAATTCTGGTCCAAGGCCTATGGAACTTTTGATCATGGGACTTGCTAGTTGTAGTAGCATTGATGTTTTGATGATTCTCGCCAAACATAGAATCGAAGTGAAAGACTATTCTGTGGAAGTGGATGCAGAAAGAGAAAAAGTCGAAGAAGCCAATCTCTTTAAAAACATCCATTTGAAGTTTAAAGTGAAAGGTGATTTTAATGAAGACCAAGTCAAACGTGCGGTTGATCTAAGTTTAGAAAAATACTGTTCCGTTGCCAAAACACTCGAAAAAACTGCAAAAATTACTTATGAATTTGAGTTAGTTCCCTAATTTCCAAGTCAATTAAAACATAAATGTTTCGATTCTATTTTGGAATTACCAAAGTAGGAAATGTTTGTTTTCCCTACTTTCGCATTTATTCCTATTTTAATTCGTTTAAGTCCCAATTGTATTCGTTATAAACAATTTTAGCATCTGGTTTGATAGTTTCTTCAAAACCTTCTTGCAAATATTGAATGAGAGTGGTTTTTTTTGTAAAATCTGTCTGGAACCAATTAAAGATTTTACTTAAGTACAAAGTGTTCGTTGTTTTATCGTAAGAGTTCTTTTTGGGATTTTTTAAGAAACCGAGTTTGGCTGACTGGAGTTGTTTTTCCAAATTAACTGCTGTATAGGCTTCCGAAGCTAAATTAGGACATCCAATTGATGCACATACAATGGCAAAGTGAATCCTTGGTTCATTAAAATCCTTTCTTAACTTCTCATGTTCAATCCAATCAAGATGTCTGGATTTTCCAAGGAGAGTATAGAATTCTTTTTTCCAAGGAATTCCGCGTGCTAAATTTATTTTAGAAAAAGGTGACCCAATTTCCGTAATACTTTCTACGGGATAATGATCCAAAATCAGTTTCACAGTAAAGGCATTGTATGCGTTGATTAAAAAACTTATTTTTTCTTTTTCGTTGAATCCTTGGTATTGCGCCTCGCTCACTTTAGAAAGAGATTCAAGATATTGTTTAAAGGAACCTTCTTCAGACTGAATTCCTTTATAGGAAACAAGTCCGTTCTTCACATTTTTCTTAAGGATAGAATCCCAAACAGAATGTTTATGATCAAAACTTTGGCCAAAAGCCCCTTGCCATAATCCAATACAAAGAAATGTAAAGAGAAATTGTTTCATAATGACCACCCGTTAACTTAGACTGACCTAATTTAATTTACGAACGAGATTTTTTACGATAAACTATTCAAATAACGACTGATCCCTTGGATCACTGGTGCTGGAATTTCATGACCGCCATTAAAAGCGATGAATTCACCTAAAAGTCCCGCATTTCGAAGTAACTTCTCTAATTTTTTTGCGTTCGCATAACCAAGAATAGGATCAAATTCTCCATGTGATTGAAAAAATCGTAAAATGGATTTTTTTGGGGCCAATTCATTCCAAAGAGATTCGTTGACAAGTGCCCCCGATAGGATCATGAGTCCCTTGGATATTTCTTCTGTTCGAAGCGTTAAGTCTGTAGCAAGCATAGCACCTTGGGAAAATCCACCTAAAATCAATTGGTTCCAAGGAACCCCAAGAGCATCTAACATTAAATAAGCGGCTTGACGAGCGACATCCATCCCTTCAGGGTCTTTGTCCGCGAAATTTCGAAAATCATTTTTTCGAATGGCTTCTTCTAATGCGACCGTATCAATCGGGAACCAGGCACGACCTGAATAACCAGGCATCAGAGGTACACTTAAATGCCCATGTGGGAAAACCCAATTGAATTTTTGGTCTGTGACTAAAACTTCATGGATAGGATACAAATCGAAAGCACTGGCTCCATAACCGTGAAACATAACTACAGTCGGTGCATCTGAGTCTCCCTTGACTCGAAGTACTTCCAAAGGTCCGAGAGATTCTAATTCGTTTTCATTATCTAACATAGTTTATCCGAAGAGTGAAGGTTGATCCTCATTTTTTGTATCAGAAGGAAAGTTGGTCACAGAAATTCCTAAAAGTCTTATTTTCTTCATTGGTTCTGTGTTTTCCTTCCATGCTGTTGCCAATAGATTCGAGGATTGTTGGAAAAGGTTGTCTGCCAAGTAGAAAACTGATTCGGAAGAAATAGATTTTTGTTTCACTGTAAAATCTTCATATTTGATTTTTAAGGTCAGCGTTTTTCCTTGTTTATTTTTCCGACCCATCCGCAATTCTAGTTCTTTAGATAAATTCTCTAATGTGAGTAACAAATAAGCAAAATCATCAGAGTCATGTGAAAATGTTGTCTCCACTCCAATAGATTTGGGATCGCGAAAAGGAACCACTTCCCGATCATCAAGCCCTCTGGCCATCCGATAAAAGACGGCACCCATTTTTCCAAATTCCCCAACTAAAAATGACTCCTCTGCTTTTCGTAGTTCCGAACCTTTTGTATATCCTAACTGAGAAAGACGTTCATATGTTTTTTTTCCAATTCCAAAAAAACTATATAAAGGAATATCATCTAAAAACTTTTTTTCTTCACCAGGTAATACCACATATAGTCCGTTAGGTTTGTTTTTTTCAGAGGCCATTTTTGCCAAAAATTTATTTTGGGCGACCCCTGCAGAACAAGTAAGTCCTGTTTGATCAAATATTTTTTTCCTAATTTCTTTTGCGATCGTACTCGCAAGTGGAATTTCTAATTTGTTTGATGTGACGTCTAAATATGCTTCGTCCAAGGACAATGGTTCCACCAAATCGGTATATTCCAAAAATATGGAACGGATTTCTTTGGAGATGGATTTATAAACTTCAAACCTTGGGGGAGTAAAAATTGCATCCGGACAAAGTTTATATGCCTGAAAACAAGAAATGGCAGAGCGGACACCAAACTTTCGTGCCTCGTAACTTGCCGCACAGACAACTCCCCTTGAATGCGGAGAACCACCCACAACAACTGGTTTTCCTCTCATTTCAGGGAAGTCTCTTTGTTCTACTGATGCATAAAATGCGTCCATATCGATATGGATGATCTTTTTCATTTCTCTTTTCTTACTTGAATCAAACTAAATCAAAAATCTCTTGCCAAATGTTTTTTGCAACGAATCCTTCATGAATTGTGAACACAAAACAAGCTCCGAAAATTTTGGTAGTCGATGATAACGAAACCAATATTGAAATTATCACTCATATTTTACTTGGACAAGGATATGAAGTAGCGGTTGCTTACGATGGTGAATATGCTTTGGAACTGGCGGAAGCACTTGACTTTGACTTAATTTTACTTGACATTTTGTTACCAGGGATCAGCGGGCTTGACGTAGCCAAACGTTTGCTTGTCATGGAAAGATCAAAAAACACCCCGATTCTATTTTTATCTGCTCTCAACGAAACAAGCGATATAGTCAAAGGGTTAGAAACTGGCGCAGTTGATTATATCACAAAACCATTTCAAGAATCCGAAATTTTAGCTAGGATTCGCACTCATATCAAAATTAAAACTTTAGAAAAAGAAAGAATCGACCTTTTACAAGCCATCCAAAAAGATTTGGAACTCGCGAAGTCAAACCAAGAGAATTTAGTGACTTTTCAATTCCCGCCTTCACCACTCTATCAAATTTATACATCTTACAAACCTATGGAACTGGTCGGAGGAGATTTGATCACCTATGATTTGTTACCTTCTGGTGATTTAGACATCCTCTTTGGAGATGTGACAGGGCATGGGATTGCCGCTGCGATGGTTTCTCTTATGGCTATCATCACTTTCAAAACCATGGATAAATCTTTTTTATCACCAAGCGAAAGTTTATATTGGATTCATAGTACACTTACACCTCTCATTAGTACTCATTTTATCAGTGCAATCTACTTACGATACAAAGCCGAAGAAAATCTTTTGTCTTACTCAATGGCTGGGCACCATCATATGTTTTTGATCCGAGAGAAAGAGATCATTAAACTTGGAACAAAGGGATTTTGTTTAATGATGTTCCCTGACCAACTCAATGCAGAAAACGAAGACATTTTTTTAATCTCAGGGGATAGGTTATTTTTGTTTTCTGACGGGATGTTTGAAGTTCCCAATGAAAATGAAGAATACTTAGGAGATCAAAAATTCGCTGAACTGATAGAAACTAGAATTCATCTTCCTTCCAAAGAATTTTTGGAATCAATCCAGGATGAAGTTTTGGTTTATTCTGGTGGGAAAGTAGCAGACGATATGACTATGTTACTTTTGGAAATCAAATGATCGATGAATTGTTAGCAATTTTAATTGCTTCTGGTTTATTGTTTGTGGCCTATTATTATCACAATGCATACAGAAGGGAAAAAAAACTTAGGCTGATACTTTTTAGAAAAAATTTAAGTAATTCGGAAGAAATTGAACGCACCATTCGCGAAAAAGAGAAACAATACCAAGACATTTATGATACTGCGAACTCAATTATCATTCGCTGGAGCCCTGATTTTAAAATCCATTCCATAAATCCGTATGCAGAAGAATTTTTTCAAATAGTTAAAGAAGCGGCAGAAGGCAAAGATGTTGTTTTGGATTTATTCCATATCCCATTTGATAAATCAAATGAAGTAAAATCACAGTTGTGGAATATTTTTCACAGACCAGAACAAAATATCCGTCAAGAATATGATGTATTCATTGGTGAGAATGACAAACGCACTGTTACATGGTCGAATCGAATTTTAAAAAATGAATTTGGATATCCATACGAGGTTTTATCCATCGGAAACGATATCACAAACAGAAAAATAGCAGAAGAAAATTTAATGAAATCCTATGAAAGGATTTTAGACCTTTATAACAATGCACCTTGCGGTTACCACTCACTCGACAAGGACAATACTATCGTTTCTATTAACGATACAGAACTTGAATGGTTGGGTTACAATAGAGAAGAAATAGTTGGAAATTTTAAATTCAGCAATTTACTCACTGAAAGTAGCCAAGATAAATATAAACTCATCACTGACTCTTTTCCAAACGAAAACTTAACAGGTGTAGAATTAGAATTTGTAAGAAAGGACAAATCAACTTTTTTTGTTAGCTTAAACTCTACAGCCACCTTTGACAGAGCTGGAAATTTTGTTATTAGTAAGTCAACTGTATTTGATATCACCGATCGTAAACTAGCAGAAGATAAATTAAACGATTATTCACAAAAAATCCAATTACAAAACAAACGTCTGCAAAAAGCAGTAGAAGCGGCGATCAAGGCAAATCGGTCTAAGTCAGTTTTCTTTTCTAAAATTACACATGAACTTAGGACTCCCCTACATGCAGTGATTGGATTTTCACAAATATTAGAAAAGGATCCAAACCTCCCTAATCATCTAAAAGGTTATGTGAATTCATTGTATGAAAACGGAGTCCATCTTCTAGGAATGATCAATGATATTTTGGACTTATCAAAAATTGAAGCTGGGAAAATGACAGAAACCAGAGAATCTTTTTCCTTGGTTCAACTTTGGGACACTTTGTTCTCTATGTTTTCCTATCGATTTTCTGAAAAATCTATCAGTTTTGAACTTTTGAATGCGACAACTATTGATTCTTGTTATTATGAATCAGATCTTCAAAAGATTCGCCAAATACTAGTTAATCTACTAGGAAATGCATTAAAGTTCACAAACCAAGGTTCTGTCAGTTTGGAAATTAAAATTACAAAAAATTCAGAACATTCATTTGATATGGTACAGTTTGTTGTCAAAGATACGGGAATCGGGATTCCCAATGACCAACTGCATTCAATTTTTGAAGCCTTCCAACAAACGGAACAAGGGAGTTCATATAAGGAAGGAACAGGACTTGGCCTCTCCATCTGTCACCAGTTAGTTGAATTTTTAAGTGGAACAATTTATGTAAAAAGCACAATTGGGGAAGGTTCTGAGTTTGGATTTGAAATTCCATTAACGCGATTAGAAAATATTCCGAAGGATTTAATACAAAAATCAAAAATTGGTCCAATCCACACAAAAGAACTGGGAGAAATCACAAAACAAGATGATTCAGAAGTGGAGTTTGTACAAAACTTTTTGAATGCTTCACCTCAGAACTTAAAAAAAGAAATCTTACAACTCATTCGAATTCAAAACTTTGGACAACTCATCGGTGTTCTGGATGCAATCCAAACCGAAGACAAAGGAAAACAAATTTTAGAGCAAAAAGTTAAAAACAAAAAATACAAATTCTTAATCGATTTAGTTCAGTCCTCTAATCCTTTAGAGTGACAATATTAATTTTTTGGTAACCTTTCAATTTTAATATATCTGTTACGAATACAAAAAATTCAAACTTAGTTTGTTTATCTACTTCAAGAACAACACTTGATTTTCCATCAACATTCATAGGGATTACATTCAAAAAAGATTCTTTTGGGGTTTCTTTTCCATCCAAATATATCGTACCTAAGTGGTTGATTGAAATTTTAAATTTAGGAGATTCTTCTCCAATTGATTCTGTTTTGGTTTTGGGTAAGTCGAGTTGTAAAGTGGATGTGGTCTCAGTAAATCGGACAGCCAACATTAAAAAAATGAGTAAGATAAATAAAACATCGATAAGACTACTGATATCAATCAGTGCATTCGAACTTGATTTACGGAGTTTCATTTTTGACTGAAAAATCCTTTACTAAAAGTTCGGAAATATAACGAATTTTGTTCTCAGCAAATCTGTGAAAATAAAGTGAAGGGATTGCCACAAGAAGACCTGCGATTGTAGTGTTGAGTGCATCTTTGATACCACCAGCTAACACTTCCAAGCTGACCTTCCCTTGCGATTCCATTGCTCCAAAGGCTGAATTGATCCCAATCACAGTCCCAAGTAAACCGAGGAGCATGGAAAGAGAAGCTATTGTCGGCAACCAGTGAATGGTTCTTTCCAAAGGAGAAAAGAATAATTCGAGTTCTTGTTCTGTTGGTTCCTTGGGAAAATATTGGACACGAATACGGTTATCCTCTAATTTCCGAAGTCCCAAAACGATTCGAAAGAAAAAATAGAAAGAAGTGAGTGAAAAACTAAAAAGAAGAATAAAAATCAAAATTGCGGGAATTGAAAATGTCCAATTCATGGATGTATCGACCTCTATGAACCAATACCAACTCCCATCCCAAGAAAAGAAACCGGAATATGTAAGAACCAATTTTGATGGAATCGCGAAAGCCTATGATCGATTCAATGATTGGAATAGCTTTTTTCTTCATAGAATCTGGAAGGATTGGGTGGTCAGAGAGGCCAAAAAGAGTGTTCCTACCGCAAAATCTGCCCTAGACCTTTGTTGTGGGACAGGTGACATCACTCTTCGCCTTTCCAAGGACCAAAGTCTAAGCCGAATCGTAGGCCTTGATTTTTCGGAAAAGATGTTATCCTTTGCCATCCACAAAATTCCAAAAGATCCAAAAGTGGAACTCCTCATAGGGGACGCCATGGACTTAAAACAATTTGCCGATGGGAGTTTTGATATTGTCACGATGGGATTTGGCCTTCGGAATGTTTCTGATCTTCGAAAGTGCCTTTTAGAAATCAAACGGGTGTTAAAGAAAGGTGGGGTTTTTGTAAATTTGGATGTGGGTCGTGTGAGACCAAACTTCTTGAAATTTTTTGCAGATTTTTATTTTTTCAAAATTGTTCCCTTATTCGGGTATTTACTCTACGGAAAGGAAAACGAGATGTTTGATTATCTACCTCATTCTTCCAAAACTTACCCAGACCAAGAAACCCTGGCAAAAATCCTCACGGAACTCGGATTTCAAAATGTTCGTTTCCAAAATTTTGTTTTTGGAAACGCGGTGGCACATGTAGCAACTCATTAAGAATGAATGGCAAACCAATTCGATTTATGTCTGATTAGTTTGAGAATTTGTACTTTTTTTTGATCAGCGTTCGTACTTTCCCCCAAAAATCCCATGGATTTCCCTAATTTTTATCAAAACTACGTTGATTTTTTAGGTGTTTTGTCGTTTAATTCACTATGCAGGTAGGAAATCTCTATATGAATCGATGGTTAGTTCTTTTTACAATTCCTCTTCTCTTATTGGACTGCTCCAATAAAAAGAAGGGTTTATTACTTCTCCCATTTTTGGGTTTAGGAGATGGAACGCAACAAGCGGCCACATCTTCTGCCAATACCGGTGACGGTACATTTACAGTGGTTGGATTGGAAACAACAGACCCAACGCAGGTCACTGCTCCATCGACACCTACTGATGGTGCTACGTCTGGCGACCAAACCACAACAACACCAGAAGTAACAACACCGGCTCCAGCGACTCCTGCTCCGACCACTGTCAACAATGACACTACTGTTGTGGTTGTAGACCAAACCAACGGTGGAAGTTTTAATTTTGAAACCAACATTACAGTCCCTGTCACCGTAGTCGTTGGAAATGAATCAGGTCCTATCGCCAATGCTCCTGTGACCATTACGGAAACAACAACAACGGGTGATCCAAATGTTGTTGGAGTCGGAACCACTGATTCCAATGGTTCTGTAACCATTCCGATCAGTGTTCCTCCTACAGTGACAACTGTAGAAATCAGTGTGATTGGGGTGAATCCAACCACCGGTGAAGTGGTGGAAATTACAGGATCAGCTCCTGTTCAACAACCTGCGCCTGCAAATGGTTCTGGATCTGGCACAGGTACAGTTGTCGTTGCCCCAGTTATCAATGTAGATACAACCAACTTCCAACCAGTTAATGGTTGTGTGCAAGCTGTCGACTCCGATTGTGATGGGGTAGCAAATGCGTATGATGAATTCCCTAATGATCCAAGTCTTGCCACAACGGCTCGTTCAGGCAGATATACTATTGCTTTTGAGGATATGTATCCTTCGGCTGGTGATGCAGATTTAAATGATCACTCTACTGTATTTAGCACAGAGATGGATAAAACTCCAACAAACAAGGTAAAGACGATCCGAGGTACCTACACTCATGTAGCCAAAGGTGCAGGTTACAACCACGAACTCAGACTCTCTTTAGATGTTCCAACCAATGCAACAGTGCAAGTGAGTTATGTTGACGGAAGCGGAAAACCATGGAATGGATGTGCCGCTGCTTCAAAATACACTGCCAATGCCACTGGAGATTGTACTGGAGGAACTCTAAATCAATCTCAACTCAAGAGAGGAGTTTTGATACTCCCAAGTTCTGATAAAACTCTATTTGGAAGTAAAAATGCCCCAAGTGCAGGAACAACTTTCACAATCAATGACTTTGTTCGTGGTGTAACAGCACATGTGACAATTACTTTTGAAGAACCAGTCGATTTGAATGCAACAAAGAACCTAGTTGGTGGACACCTCAACTACTTCCTAGCAATCAACCAAAAGACAGATGGTGTGTTCCGACAAATCTATCGTCCTGGTTACTATACAAAGTCCGGTAAAGATGCATTCTTAGATAGCAAAGGATTCCCATGGGCTATTATCGTTCCGGGAGTTTTTAACCATCCTACTGAAGGTGCTGACATTCGTAAGACATCTACATCTGGTTATATTTTCTTTAACGATTGGGTAACTTCAAATGGAGTCCTTCATAAAGACTGGTATTTACAAGTAGATCAAATCCCTTCAGCAACACGGCCATCTTATGTGGTTCGAGTCAGTGATTTCTATATAGACAATGGATTTTCAGCCTACCTAATCAAAGCAGTTCGCAAAAATGCTTGGGAAGTTTCTGCAAGTTTGATTGTCGTAGGAGCAGCCCTCGGGTTCCTAATGAAAAAACGATTGGGAAAACAACAAGCCGCTTAATAGGCAGCATTCCTACCTACGAAAAGAAATCCTTCCTTCATTCTATGGGGGGAGGATTTTTTGTTTTATGACCTCTGTCCTTCGATTTGCAACAAACGAATATTTCCTTTCAGGAAACTTTGAATCCGATTTAACTTCACAAAATCCTATCCTTGTGGATCCACTCTGGAAAGGAACTAAACTCGAGGATCATCTAAATCATTTCCCTCTTCCCACTTTTACTTCTGATCATTCATTTTGTCTTGTCACTTCAGGTTCTACCGGGCTTCCCAAAATGGTATGGAAAGAATGGGAAGAAATTCAAAGAGAAGTTTCTTATTGGACAAATGTACCAGAAATCAAAACTCTTATGAGTCAGACGAATAAGGTACAGGTACAAGTTCCCCTCTGCCATCTGTATGGATTGCTTTGGGGGTTTTTTATTCCCAAACGACTCGGAATCCAAATCCATTGGACTTCAAGTCCTACAGCTGGGGATTTATGGATCACTTCGGCACCACAGTTACAAAGAGCCTTAGATTCAAAAACCCCACTTCCTCGCACGGCAATTGTATCAGGAATGAAATTTCCTGTCCCACTGGCCCGGCACCTGCGGGAGTTAGGTGGAATCTCTGTGACGGAAATATACGGATCAACAGAAACAGGAGGGATTGGATTTCGTGACCCACTCCGACAAAACAGGTTTCAAATCCTTTCAGGCATAGAAACAAAGGTGCAATCAGAAGAAGGTATCTCGGAAACAGAACTTCAAATTCGAAGCCCTTTTTTATCTCATAAATCCTTTCTTTTAAAAGACAATGGTTGGGAAAAACAAACCACACCACCTAGCGAATATTATTCTGTAGGTGATTTAGGAAACTTAACTGACTTAGGATGGTTCCTTCTCGGACGAAAAGACCGAATTATCAAACACAACGGAAAACGTGTTTCCTTGGACCGGATTGAATCTGAAATTTTGGGATTGGGTTTGGGAGGGGAATTTGTATGTGTTCCCTTAAAGGATGAATTAGGAGATACCATTGGACTATTTTATTCAGGTAACTATGCAGCATCTGAAATTTTACAAATATTGAGAAGGGAGTTACCAGTAAGCCATATTCCAAAGGTGTTACTTTCCAATCCTACTTTGCCAAAACTTCCCAATGGGAAACCTGATTATCAAACCATCACCCAACTCTGTTTTGAGGAATTTCAATCCTTAAAAACTGAAAAGTTAAATTTAAAGGCTTTTGAACCTACAAATTCTCAATCCAGTATTCTGGAAATTTTAGAATCCATCTTGGGAATACAACCAGATCCCAACCAACATTTAGTTTATGATTACGGAATGGATTCGATTCAATACGCCGATTTGATGTTAAGATTAGAAAAAAAAATAAAACATAAAATCCCAGAAGAAGACAAACGAACTAGTTATTTTGCCAGTGCTTCTGGGATAGAAGAGTATATCAAAGAAAAACTCTATTTATTGGAATGAGTTTGTTTTATCTTAATTTTACGAAAATCCAGTTTGTATCAGATGGTAAATCGTGATACAAATGAATCACTACGTTAGTTGGTTTCATTTTATATGTAAATACGTAATTAAAAGTGATGTCTAAGTTGCCTGAAACCATCCCTTCTTTAAATCTTCCATAAAAAATTCTATTATTGGTACAAATTGCAACTTCTGTAAAAAAGTTTTTGCCAACTGCTGTTTGGATAGGAACATTAGCAAGCTCTGACTCATACTTATTGTATAACAATATTTTTCCACTTCCATCTACTTTTACGATTCCAAATGACGCTGCGTCAGCCTCGGCTTGCGTTAGCGTTCCAAGTTTGCCAAGGATATTTGGGTCTATGAATTTGCTCATTAATTACATTCCTATTTGAATTTTTTTAAGTTTCGTATTCTGAATACATAGAATTTAATTGTTCTTCCATGCCGTGGATAAGCCCAATTACTTCTTCTATAGAATTTGTTTTTGTTTGTTCTAACAATGTTTCCTTTTCCGCATACAAAGCTTCTATTTGTGAGATCAAATCTTTAGTGACTTCGATGAGACTGGTTACATCTTCTGCACCATTCACTTGGTTGCGAACAAGTTCATTGATCCAGTAAATTACAGAGTTTTGCGATTTAGCTTTTTCTAAACGCAATCGCTCCTCTAGAGGATAGTGTTCTTCAATTTCCCTTTTGGTAAATATCATAGTCTAAACCATTAGATGGGGGAATGTTCCAATTTCTCTTAAAAAAAATAAAAAACTGAACTACTCAATGAGAAATAATAAAAATAAATTTGAAGTCATTAACGAAAAATATGAGATCTCCAAACAACTGAACCGTCTGGATGGATTCCTAGTAACAATACTCATTGGGCTTGTTGTAACTGTCATTGTTCAACTTATGGTTGCCAGTTCCCCTTCTCCCTTCCCGATTTTTATTGGCATAACTACTTTTGCACTCACCATTTCATTTTTGTATCTAACATACAAAAAAAGAAAATTCGTAAAGTTATGGGCTGGCGAAAGGTCTCAATCAGTGGATCCCGTGCTTTTACTATCTGGATACGGAATCGACATTCAAGATTATTCAGAATCCTTATTAGAAAATTGTTCCTCTCTCCATAATCGGTTGGATGCAATCAGCCAACATATTGTTGACCTAAACGATAAAATTCATACTACAGGGCAAGATATCGACCGTGTGTATCAAATTGTTTCCCAACTCGCTACTGAGGAAGTAAAACTAATGGAAGCAGTTGGAAAAACATCGGAAGAAATCGATATCATGTTTGATATCGTAAACATAGTCATCGCTGAAATCCAAAGTCGAAATGAAACAATGGAGAATTTAGTTTTTTTAAGTAAGGATGGAAGAACCAAAGTTGCGGACACAAATAAAACCATTAAAAAATTCAGTGAATCATCTGGAAATATATTGAAGTTGATCGATTTTATCAACGGGGTTTCCAAAGAAACAAACCTCCTTGCCATCAATGCAGCCATTGAAGCCACTCATTCTGGATCGGAAAGCAAAGGTTTTACAGTGATTGCAGATGAAATTGGAAAACTATCAACTGTCACCGCAAACAATGCAAAACAAATCACAAAAATCTTAAAAGAAAATATCAATGATTATGGAAAAGCAGAAAAACTAGGTATTGAATCAGGCAATGCGTTTCAATTCATCGCTGACGAAATTCATATAGTTCATGGAACCATTGCTGAAGTCATTCAATCCATCCACGAATTAAAATCGAGAGGTTCTGCCATTCTATCAAAAGCGAAAACTCTGGATGATGTAGCAGAACGAGTGAGGGATACATCCGGAGAGGTTTATGGTGAAATTGTTACCATTCACACAAATTTGGAAGATGTCCAAGGACTATCAGATACCATCCAAAAGGAATGTGAAGAAATTCATAGTGCACAACGTGAGATTTTACTACTCACTGGAAATTTAAAAAGGCAACTCAAAGAAATTTCAAATCAAACCGACGAAATTTTGGGTGTATCTTAATTTTTTTTGTTCTTTTAATGAAAAAGAAAATGTAGACCGATCATTCTATATTTTCATTCTTGTGTTTATGAGACACAGAGAAATTCTTTTAGAATACAAAGTCCATCCTTTATGGCATTTTTTAGAGCAAACTTACGGGTTCGAACAAGCCTTTCGAATGTTTAAACCATATGAAGGTGCCAATATTTTGCCAAAACTTTTAGACCAAAATACCATGGTTGTGTCTATGCCCCTAATTCTTTCAAACACGAATTATGTGGGAACCCATTTTGGAGGATCGCTCTACTCTATGTGTGATCCTTTTTTTATGTTTTTATTAATGATGAATTTGGGAAAAGATTATATGGTGTGGGACAAAGGGGCAAAAATTGATTTTGTAAAACCCGGAGAAGGTACAGTCACTGCAACCTTCCATATCCCAAACAGTGAATTTGAAGATATAAAAGAATTCTTAAAAAAAGAGAAAAAAACAATTCGAACCTATGAAACAGAAGTGGTAGGTGAAGACGGAAAAACTGTAGCAAAGGTTACAAAAGATTTGTACATTCGTAGACTGACTTAAAATCTAAAACTGAATTCGATTGTTTCCGTCAAACGCAGACCGAGGCAATCGGAATTCTAATCTAGACCTAGACTTAAGTCGTATATAAGACGCACCTTTTGGACATTCTCCTGACCATTCAAAACCTTGGTTGGATTCTGAAAATAACTCTTGTTTAATGATGACTCTGTCGGAATTTAAAAATAAAATTTCGACTACTAAACTCTTACTTTTTGTTTCCAAAACAATCCTTCCTGCTCGTGAAGGACCAAATTCAGAAAGTTTCCATTCCCAAACTTTTCCATGAAATTCATATTCATAGTTAGGTGAACGGGGAGGGATTGTGGCTGCAGTTTGGTATTCTCCCAATCGATTTTTTCGGAATTCGGAACCAATTCCCAAATCCCAAAATTTCCCTGAATCAAAAAGAGCATAATTGAGAGGAAGGCCTACCGAAAGGATTAATAACAAAGGAGAAAACCAAATGGTTTTTCGAAATTTATCAAACGTAGGAGAAAATCCAGATCCTTTTTCACCGAATAAAATTAGATAAAAACAAAGAAAAGCCCCATCAGAGTTTTGGATTTGTACTCCGAAAAATAGCGGAATGATTAGTAACAAACTTTGTTTCCATAACCCACGTTCCCAAATAAATATACCGATATAAAATAAAAATATAAAAGCGCCAATCATACCTAAGTCATGAACTAGCCACAAATAAAAGTTTGGTGGAAAATCAATCATTCCGTTAGAAGTTTTTGTTCCAACCCGTAAAGGATCAAGTAAACCTAAAGGGAAGGAACCTATTCCATTTCCTAACCATAGATTATTTTTAATCCCTTCCATACAAATGGTGAGCAGTTCTGCACGAACTAAATCCATACGTTTTAAAGCAGTATATGGCTCTGTTTTCCAAACGGCTATAGCATCCATAGTTCGTTTGGACAATTCCACTAAATCCCAATCTTTTTTTAGAAAACTTAGTCCATACAATATTAGGAAAAAAAACAGAGGGAGAAAAACGTAAGACCCAATTCTTATGATTCTTTTTTTGGTAATTGAAACAATCCACAAATCGGTTGTTAAATGAATTAAGCCGACTGCATTACTAATGATCCATATCACCCAAAACGCTTTTCCTTGTCCCAGACCAAGCCAAGTCACAAATAAAGATGTAACAATCGCAAGAACCAAACTAAATCTTTCTTTGGACTTACGCCAATTGGAGATGAGTTTAGAAATCCAAAGGAGAGAAAGAATAGGAAGGATCCAAGAGGCGGAACCCGAGTCTTGCAAAAGTCCGGTTGTACGTCCTACTTTGACACTTTCTAAAGTTCCCTCAGAGAAAAAATCCAAACTCCAAATAGATTGGATGCTCATCACAAGTAAGTTGATTCCCAATCCTAAAAAAATCCCAAACCGAAGTTGCTCCGACAAACTATCCTTAGACGGTGTTGGCATAGATCGTTCTTCCGAAAAAAGATACAATACCACAAAAGCAGTGGGGACTAAAATCTTACACGAAAGTCCCATTGCCTCCCGAGAGGAAAGAGAAGGAAAATACAGATACTCCTGGATTCCAAGACCACTGACAAGACCCAATCCCTGGTACTGGAGAAAACAAAGGATGGTCAAAAGAAAAAGAAAAAATATAAATCCAAAATAAGTGGAATACCAAATGGGAAGAATAGATTTCCCGGTTGGATTACGAATCATCCAATCGGTGAGAATTTGTTCGGATTGTTTGGGAAGTGCCGTTTCATTCCTCCCAAGAAGGACAAGGACAACTTCTCTTGCCCAGATTCCTAGAATGGATCCGAGAAACAATCCAACAAGCTGGTAAGAACCAACCATGGGCAGTCCTGACAAATATGGTAACCTGAGGAATGTAAAAACTCCAAGTGCAGTAAAGATCCGACCCCACTTCCTTTGGTACATTTGGGGAAAAAATCCAAAAGCAAATTGTAAAAGAAAAGAAGGATAAAAAGAAAAACCGGGGACTGGTTCTACATACCTGTACAAAGTCCAAAGAGAGAACGTTAGAATAGAAAAAAATAGCAGATCAAAAAAGGGTAAGGAGCGCAGCCGACCTAGAAAACTCACGATAGAGAGAGTTTAGAGAAAGGCATGGCAAAGCAAATGTAAATTTATTAGATCGGGGAGAATTCGGAAAGGTCTTTCGGGAAAAAGGACGAAGGGATTTCTCCTAATCGAGAGAATCCACATCCATTCCGGTAGCAGGATAAGCAGATAAAGAATCCATACGGTATCCACCAGCACGGTTACGGCTCTTCGCCATTTGTTCTGCAAATTCCACTGTAAATCTTGTCCACGGGATGGCCTTAAGTCTTGCCAAAGGAATTTTTTTCTTTGTTCCTTCGCAGATCCCATAGGTTCCGTTTTCAATTTTTTCTAACGCAAGTTCAATCTCACGCAAAGTTTCAATTTCGTTTTCAGTCAAAACAGAAGTTAATGCTTCTGAATTGAGTTCGGATGCGATGTCTGCAATGTCCCCCATCTCCTTCAATCCGGAAGGAGAACTGGTGTCTTCCCATTGGTTGAGTTTGATGAGGAGGGACTCTTTTTTTTCTTGGAGGAGCTCACGCACCTCTTCAATGAACTTTTTGTCCACTCCCTTCTCTGATGAAGATTTTGCAGCTGGTTTCGGCATCTTATTCCTTAGACTTTGGATTCCTTGTGATCTGTATGAGATTTGCAAAATTTGCAATATTTTTTAGTCACGAGTTTTTCCGACTTTGTCTTCTTGTTTTTAGTCTGGAAGTAATTTGACCGCCCAGGTATCGCACATGGGACACAGGTTAGTTTTATGATTTCTCTCATAATTTATGCCATGACGTACCGACCCCATATATAGTCAATCGACAATAGAGGGTTTTTTCTGTTCCCTTCTGAAATAGGTAGCAAACAAACTCCCCAGAAGCGAATGGGTCAAACTCGATAAAGCACTAGGAATGGCGGTGTTCGGATCGAGAAAATGAGTCCTTGCGAGCACGGCCCCAAGCCCCGAATTCTGCATCCCTACTTCGATCGAAATGGTTTTGGCAGTTTTTGCATTCTTTGTCAGATACAAGCTAAAAATTCCACCCAGTCCAAACCCACCTAGATGCAAAAGAATCACTGCAAAAAAGATACGGAAGTCTGATTTTAGAATGGTCTCTTTCCCACTAGCAATGATCGAAGCCACAATCATCGCAATCAAGAGTACAGAAAGTACGGGGAAAAAATCCTGAACCTCTTTGGTAAGTTTTGGGAAAAGGGATTTTAAGAATAATCCTAAACCTACGGGAACTAAAATCACTTGGAAGGTTGTAAATACAAGTCCCAACCGATCAATCTCCAATCGACTCCCAATAAGAACCGCAACAAGAAAGGGAGTCATTAAAATTCCAAGGATTGTAGAAACAGAAGTTAAAGTAACACTTAAAGGCACATCCGCTTTGGACAAAAATGTGATCACATTGGATGCCGTTCCTCCGGGACAACATGAGACAAGGATTAGCCCTACAGCAAATGCTTGTGGTAGTTGGAACAAATATCCGAGAGAATATCCAAGGATTGGCATAATCGTATATTGTAATACTGTTCCAATTAGAATTGGTTTTGGTTGTTTTAAAATACGAATAAAATCTTCTGCTTCCAGAGTGAGTCCCATCCCAAGCATAATAGCACCTAAACTATAAGTGATCCAAGGGCCTTTGAACCAAATGATATTGTCGGGAGATACAAAACCAATCCCTGAAATTAGGAGAAGGACAAGAGGAAACGCAGTGACAATAAGTTTCGATAATTGAGTGAGCATAGTTAAACCAAGGAATCCATTTTCGCCTAATTTTGTTTTAAGAAGTCGTTTAGGGCTTCTTTCACACGGACCACATGTTCTTCTTCAATGGCAATATGAGGAGCCATCCGTAACCTTCCCAGACGAACTGCTGTTGTGATTTTCCTTTGTTTTAAAAATGCCTGGATGGCCTCCGGTTGGAACTTGGACGGATCCTTATGACCGGTAATGGCTATAATCCCTGATTTTATATGAGGAAATGCATCCGATTCTAAAGTAAAACCCAGATCGTGAAGTGCATCCTTAAACATCCCCGCTACTTCATAAATTCGTTCCCGAACCCTTGAAAACCCAAGTGTTGATAACATCTTTAGGGATGCATAAAAATAAATCCAATCATTGAAATTGATGGTACTTTGTTCAAATTGGTCGGCGGCTGGTTTCCATTCATCCCGATACGGAAAATAACTGGAATCATTTACCACACTCGCCTGACCTTTGAAAATCAGTTTAAACCCTTTGGATTCTTCTTTGGATAAATACACGACACCAAGTCCTAGCGGGCCAAGTAACCACTTCCAAGCAGCAAAAGCACAAAAAGCCACTTTTAGTTTACTAAAATCGAGTGGGATATGACCGACTGCTTGGCTTCCATCAATCACAAGTTTGGTGGAATGAGTTTCACAAAGTTTGGATACGGCTTCCATATCAAAAACCACTCCCGTACACCAATGAACAGGCGATAGGCTGAGGATATATACATCCCCTTTTTCTAATTCGGTTTTGAGGTTCAATAAAAATTCATCCGGAGTTTTTCCTACGGGGATAAAATCCAAACCCACTCCTTTTTCTTTCCAATGTTCCCAAGGATAGACATTGCTTGGGTATTCATTTTCCAAAACAAGGATTCGTTTTCCCTTTGGAATTTGGATGCTGTGGGAATATAAGTTCATCCCCTCACTTGTGTTATGTACAATTCCTATCTCTGATGGATCACAATTTAGAATTTCTGCTATGAATCCGCGGATGGAAGATTTGATTGTGGGTTCCGCGAAGTTTGGTGCGAAAATACCATACTTTGCATATTCCTGGAAGTAAAGATTCATCATTTGGATGGCATAGGTAGATACTGGTGTAGTTCCACAATAATTTAACCAAACGGAATCATTCTGTACGGGGAAATACTGGGAGATCCCTTTCCAATGATCAAAAGAAGGAAACGATGGAAGTTCTGAGTGTTGGGTGAGCATTCAAAAATAGAAATATCTGAAGCGACAGAAGAGAAAAGTAAAAAAAAATGGGACCGTGCTCTCTTCTCGGATTTACCTCTCTCGGTCGGCGTTCAGTCACAATATCGCCCTCTTTCGCAAACTCATTGGCCCAAAAACCAAGTTTACTGCCATTATCAAGTCGAATGCCTATGGACATGGACTCCTTGCCACAGCCTCCATTGCCCTCGATGCCGGTGCTGACTATTTGGGAGTCAACTCCTTAGAAGAAGCCCTCTCCATTCGTCGTGTATTTACAAAAGCCACCATTCTCATTATGGGTAGCATTCCCGATCTAAAAGATAGAAAGGAATCTTTGGCAGACGAAAATTTTTGGGTGATGGTATCTCGCATTGAAGAAATTGAAATTTTATCAAAACTTTCCCCCACTCCCAAAATTCATTTAAAAGTGGATACAGGAATGTCTAGACTTGGAATTCCCACAAGCGACGCAGAAGCACTTGCAAAGGAAATTTTTGAAAAAAAACTCCCACTTTCGGGAATCGCCACTCACTTTGCCAGCACAGAAGATTTTACAGAACATAGTTACTCTATGTTACAACTCAGTAAGTTCCAAGATACAATCGACACATTCGCTAAACACGGGTTTATCGATCTTATTTGCCACTGTGCTTCCTCAGCATCGGCCATGTTATTTTCAGAAGCAAGGATGGATTTGGTCCGTGTGGGAATTTCTCTATACGGACTATGGCCCAGTTTAGAAACAAAACTTTCCTTATCTTTAATGAAAAAAGATGTGGGGATGTTAAAACCAGCACTCAGCTGGAAAACACAAATCCAACACATCCAAAACCTAAGCCAAGGTACATTTATTGGTTATGGGTCCACTTATAAAACCACACACGATACGAAATTGGCAGTTGTTCCCGTCGGATACTATGAGGGACTTGATCGAAAACTTTCGAATCATGGATATATGCTCATTCGCGGCGAACGGGCAAAAATATTGGGTCGGATTTGTATGAATATGACTATGCTTGATATCACTCACATTCCTGATGCAAAACTAGGAGATGATGTAGTCATCCTTGGAAAATCAGGAAACGAAATGATTTCAGCCGACGATCATGCATCCTGGACGGGAACCATTAACTATGAAGTGGTCACAAGAATTTTGGGATCTTTCCCTCGTATCATTGAAGACTAGAGGATCTTATGTCAGAAAGACAAATTTATAATTGGAAAAATCATAGACTAACTTACGTTAAGCATAAATCACTCAATCCAAAGGCAAAGGAAACAATTGTTCTGATTGGCGGCTGGTGTTCTGCGGCAGGATATTGGGGCCTAAACATTCCTTTTTTTCGTCAGTTTGGAGATGTCATCGAACTCGACTTAGTCGGTCATTATCCGGCAGAAATTTTTGATCAGAAAAAAGGACTCACTCTCCAAGATTTTTTAGAAACACAAGCACAAGGAATTTGGGCTTCCGCAGGTGAAAAAGACATTACTTTAGTTGGTCATTCAACTGGTGGGATGGCTGTTCTTGCCATTGCTTCTTTATTTCCACAAAGGATCAAACAAGTGATTTCTATCGCACCTTTTGTGCATGGACCCGTTCCTGGAATTTTGAAAATTGGGGTGGTGGGACTTCGGGCCAACTTAGGAAGTTTTTTTGACTTTGGTTTTAAGTTGGGTAAATCTCTTCCCAAAGCCTTACAAATTGGATTTTCTTATGGGGTTTATGATTCTTCTGCTTTCCATGCAAGAGAAGATATCAAACAATTTCTTAAAGACTATAACCCACAATTTGAATGTTTGAATCCAAGACAGATTTTAATGATCTTAGAAATGTTAGATAGAACGGACATTCGACCCATAGTCTTTGGGAACCAAGTCCCCACCCTCATCATGCGAGGAGAAGAGGATCCAATCATTCCAGGAAAAGATGTAGTGGAACTCGAAAGAACCACTCCTCATGTAAAAGCGGTATTATTTTCTGAATGCGGACATTTTGTACACATGGAAAAAAAACAAGCAGCTGAAAAGGTGATGAAAGATTTTATTCTTATGAAAAAGGTATCTTCCACAAAGAAGTCTTTTTTTTAAAATAGACGGTGGTTTAAACTCGGAAGTTGGTTTCTGATATCGCTTAACTTCTGTAGGTCTATTTCCGCAATTGCAAATCCTTCCTCTGTATGAATCTCATCTAAAATTTCCCCCCAAGGAGAAATGATGAGAGAATGACCAAAGGTTTTACGATTCCCATGTGAGTCGTGTGTTCCCGTTTGTCCTGGTGCTAAAACATACATAAAATTTTCGATGGCCCGTGCACGAAGCAAAACATGCCAATGGGCCTCACCTGTCGGCACTGTAAATGCTGCTGGCAAAAAACAAAGTTCTACTCCTTTTTCAGACAGTGCTCGAAATAACTCTGGAAAACGAATGTCATAACAAATGGCTGAGGAAATTTTTCCGTATTCGGTTTGGATGACATCAGGAACTTTTCCCCCACTTTCAGTCGATTTTGATTCGCTATAATTAAACCCATCACCCACCACGGCGTTGAATAAATGTGCCTTATGATAACGAAATACTTCCTTACCTTTCGGATTTATGATGACAGCAGTATTATAAACTTTGCCTGTAGGTGCTTTTGTTGGGAATCCTCCTCCGAGGAGATAGATCCCTAGGTCTTTTGCAGTCTCTTGTAAAAAAGCATTTGTTTCTTCTTCGATTTGGCCCAGGAGATTTTTTTTCTCCAATTCGTTTCCCATAAAAGAAAAGTTTTCGGGTAGGCCAATGACTTTTGCTCCCGCACTTGCTGCCTCTTCCACAAGTTGCCTACACTTAGTTAGGTTATTTGAGATTCTTGCTGTACTTGTGACTTGCACTGCGGCGGCTTTAAATTTCATTATCATAAATGAGGACTTTTATGAACCACCATTCTGAAAAAATCAATCATATCTTGGAAGCTCTTCCCTATTTGATCAAATATTCTGGGAAAACCATCGTTATCAAGTATGGCGGGGCTGCCATGGTGGAAGAAGAATTAAAAGCATCTTTTGCTGAAGATATTGTACTCCTCAAATATTTAGGGATCAATCCAGTTGTTGTCCACGGTGGTGGACCGGAAATCAATGCCCTGATCAAGTCTCTCAACCTCAATACGCAGTTCGTTCGTGGACATAGGGTTACAGATGAAGCCACAATGGAAGTGGTGGAAATGGTTCTCACGGGAAAAGTGAACAAACAAATTGTTTCTCTCATCCAAGAAAAAGGAGGAAAACCCGTTGGTCTCTCTGGAAAAGATGGTGGGCTTGCCATCGCTGAAAAATACTTGATGGAAGTGGAAGCAGATGATGGAAAAGTTCAGAAAGTGGACTTAGGTCTTGTTGGCGAAGTGACCGAAGTAGATTCCAATATTTTACTCACCTTACAACGTGAAGGTTTCATCCCTATCATCTCACCTGTTGCTATGTCCAAAGAGGGACAAACCTTAAATATCAATGCTGATACGATGGCTGGAGCCATCGCTGAAGCACTTCATGCTGACAAACTCATTTTACTCACTGACACTCCGGGTATTCTGATTGATGGGCAATTGGTAACGGGTCTCAAAAAGGCAGACATTCACGAGCATATAAAAAGTGGACAGATCTCTGGTGGCATGATACCAAAAGTAGAATGTTGTTTGCGAGCCATTGACTCTGGAGTCAAAAGAGCGCACATCATTGACGGTAGAGTTGCCCATTCCGTCTTAATTGAAATTTTAACCAACCAAGGGATTGGAAGTTTAATCGAACAAGGATAGATTCGGATGCCTACTAAACTACTGACATTAGGTCTGATTTCAGACATCACAAGCCGTATTAATTCACAGGAAGATCTGAATACACTTCTCGGAGAGATTATGGGAATCACTCGTGATGTTCTTCAAACGGAAGGTTCTTCCTTACTCCTATATGATAAAGAAAACGATCAGTTGGTATTTAATACAACTAGTGGTTTAAAAGAAGAATCACTAGCCCACCTAACAGTTCCTAGAGGGAAAGGGATTGCGGGAATGGTACTCGAAACTCTTAAACCGGAAATTGTAAATGATGCTGCCAATGACCCTAGGATTTTTAAAGCTATCGACCAAAAGGTTGGTTACGTCACAAGGAATCTACTTTGTGTCCCTATGATTGCCCAAGGAGAAGTACAAGGTGTACTCGAAGCAGTAAACTCCCTCGACAATCGTGATTTCAATCATACAGATATTAAAATTTTAAAATACCTTTCTAATTTAGCTGCCATTGCGGTAAAAAATCGCCTTCTCATTGATAGTCTCAATTTAAGAGCTAATGAACTTAACGGATTGTTTCAAATCTCTCAAGCTCTTGCCAATATCCAAAGTTCAGATGAATTCATGGATTTGGCTGTCAAAACCATTTCGGAAGTTTTACAAGTAGATAGAGTTTCTCTTCACTTTGAAAAGATTGAGAAAAAAGGACTGCCTCGTACCAAATCCAAAGGGTTCTCCGATCAAATCCATGACGAAGATGTAGAAGTTTTGTTATTCGCTGACAAAGCAGATTGGATGTTCAAAGGATACAAGATCATTACTGCTAACTCACCCCAAGGAATTCAACTCACACATAAAGGATTATTCCAACATAGTATGATTCTTTTCCCCATTCTGAAAAACAAAGAATGGTTAGGTTCTCTTGTGGTTTCTGACAAAACATCGCGAACCAGATTTGATGAGATGGACATTCGGATTTTACGAACGCTCACAAACCAAGTTGGGGAGGCTTACACTGCTTTACAAGTGAAGATACAAAGTGAACGTTTGAAAAACATTGACCGCGATATGCAAGTCGCAGCGATGATCCAAAAACATTCCCTCCCAATCATTCCTAAACAATATTCCCTTTTAGAATTTGATACCTACTACCAAGCCTCACGTGAAATTGGTGGAGACTTCTATGATATGGTGGTCCATGGGAAAGATGAGGTTTCTGTGATCATTGCGGATGTGTCAGGGAAAGGGACACCTGCTGCCCTCTTTATGGAATTTTCCAAAACGGTTTTGCAACAAGAGGTTGCAAAAACCACTTCCACAAGTGAGGCTCTCTTTAACGCCAACCAAATCTTACAAGATAAATCTGGTTTTCTAATGTTTGTCACAGCAATGCTTGTGCGAATCAATATGACAAAAAAAGAATTAACTTATTCTTCTGCTGGCCATAATTTACAAATCATCTATCGCAAAAAACATCATAAAATCCAACACCTATCAGGAAAAGGTCAACCTATGGGGATTGGCAATTGTGAGTTCTCGGAACATACTGTGAGTTATTTGCCTGGTGATCTTTTGGTATTGTACACAGATGGTGTGACAGAAGCCATGAACACGAAAGAAGAACTTTTTTCAGAAGAAAGATTGGAATCCGTCATTTTATCTCATATCAACGATCCACCAGAAGTAATTCGGCAAGCCATTCTACAAAAAGTAAGTGAATTTGTGGGTGAAGCAGAGCCACACGATGACCTTTCCCTCTTTATTATTCGTCTAAACTAGTAGTAAAGGAGTTTTTATGAAACGCATTCTATATGCCATTGCAGTGTCACTCCGATTGGACAAACTGCACAAAGCCATGTTAGATGCTGTCATTGAAACACGTGTTAAAAACGCGCTACAAACATCTGACAAACTACGGAAAGAACAGGATCGTTTGCGAGAAAAAGAATTTCGTAAACAAATGGAAGACTTACAAAACAACCACAATAGCAGTTTTGAAAATTATAAATTAGAAACAGAAAATCTAATTCGTATTTTTAAAAACCAAATCCTTGTGGAAAAAAAAGAAGTTTTGAAAGAACGAGAAATCGTAAAAGAAATGCAACGCCAAGCGATGATTCGCGACAACAGATTCCAACATTACATTTTACGATTCAAAGAAATCCTTTTTGTAAATAAAAAGGTAGTGGAGTCCATCCAAAGTTTAGTCAAAGTCGAATCCAACATCGAAGATCTGTTATACGAAATTGACAATTACGATGAAAGTAAGTTCATCAAAAAACCGGAAATGATTTTGGATACGGAATTTCTAAAAGAACTTCATAAAAAAGAGGAAGAAATTCGGGATAATATTCTCAAGTTTCAAAAGAAAGTAGAAAATAGCTGATCTAAAGATCAGCTATTTCGCCTTCATCGAATTGGGTTGGCCCGTCGATGCAAGTAACGCCCGCCACAGTGTACTCCTTTCTGGACGTAGCACTTTTCTCTCGGCAATGGCAAGGGAAATCGGCATTACAGTAAACACATTGTTCCAAATCCCAACAACACAACCCGTCCTTCCTGCAAAGGCAGCATGGACCGCATTTTGTGCGAGAAACCCACAGAACACAGAGTCTTCCGCATTGGCAGGAACAGAACGTATGATATAACTGGGGTCGATGTATTTTAGATTGAGACCCACACCTTCTTTTTTAAAGTATTCGGTGATTTTATCTTTGATAAAAATTCCAATGTCCGCCAACTTCTTGTTACCCGACTGGTCTTTTTCTCCTTTGTCTTCAAAGAACTTTTGGCCAGCCCCTTCTGCCAAAATCACAACGGCATGGCCTCGTCTTTGGACTCGCTCTTTCAACACCGTTAAAAAAGCTCCCTCTCCTTCTAAATCAAAATCAAGTTCGGGAATGAGGACAAAATTTACATTTTTAGAAGCAAGAGCCGAGTTCACTGCGATAAAACCGGAATGGCGGCCCATCAGTTTCACAAGACCGACTCCACTAGGTGCTCCTTTCGCCTCTTCATGGGCACAGTTGACTGCCTCTACCGCCTTACTAAAAGCAGTCGAAAACCCAAAAGTTTTTTGGACATAGTTGATGTCATTATCGATAGTTTTGGGAATCCCGACTATGGCGATGTCTTCTTTTCGTTTCCGCACCTCTTCTTGGATGGCCTGGGCCCCACGAAGGGTTCCGTCCCCACCAATACAAAACAACATCTTCACTCCATAGAGAAACAATGTATCCACCATATCTCCAATATTTTGGTTCCCCCGAGAGGATCCGAGAATGGATCCACCGAAGTTCATGATATGAGCTACCTTATCTGGCGTGAGTTCCACGGGCCTATGTCCAAATTTTTTCACAAGGCCTTCATACCCAAATGGAAATCCCAAAATTCGGGGCACTTTGTACCGGTAATGGAGCTCCATCACTAAAGCACGAATCACATCGTTGATTCCAGGGCAAAGTCCCCCACAGGTGACGATCCCTGCTGTGACTTCCTCGGGGCGAAAATAGATTTTTTCTTTCGGGCCCGCCTGTTCAAAGAATACGGGACTTGTTTCAACGGTTTTTTTAGCATCGGCTGGACCGGAAAATATAGTTTGGAATAGAACGACGGAGTTGTCTTCCGTCCAGTAGTCATACCCTGCTGGGTTTGGAATGGTGCAAGGACCAAATTGTTCAACCTTGGTATCATTTTCATTCATTGATCCAACTTATAACAAAAAAAGAGAGAGAAGAAAGCAAATTTCATTGCCAAACTAAGGAAAAGCAGGCATAAATGCTTTTAGATGCTTAAAAAGATAGTATTCCTTACCACCCTCGTTACGATTACGAGCTACAATCTTTTCGCACAAGGCCTTCCTTTCTTTTCTAGTTATTCTTTTTCGGATCCAAGATCTGCTTTGTTCCAAGTAGGTGGTTCACGTAACGGTAATTTGGCGATCTTAATTCCATTTCGTTTCCCAAAAGAATTGGAACTTGGTTATGATGGCAAACTTCCAAAATCAGATGATCCCATGGCTGGGATTCAAATTTTTTCTTCCGTCATTCCTTTTTCCACGACAAACCCGTACCGCAACCCAGAGGGTAACTTTGATGTCAGACCAGAAAGGATGAACTCTGCCCTACTTTCTTACCAACCCAACGTAACTTATGTGTATTACAGAAATGGGTTTACTTTTGATTTAGGACTCAGTATGGGAATGTCGATGAACCAAGGGGCCTCCGGGTATGTGGATGTTGCCGAATCAAAAGTGCGAATCAAATACCGACTCAATCGAAACTTGTTTTCTTTTATCAAAAACTCTCGTTGGGAATTATTTTTACAACTCTCTGAACTTCATAGGTTCGATAACGACATCAATAATCGACTCAATACATCCATTCGAGCACAAGAACCTTCCAGAACCAACTTCGTTGGAAGACAAGTTTACATCACACCGGGGATCAGCATTTCCAATAGTAATTTAACGTTCGAAGGTATGGTACGTGTTCCTCTCAACGCAAGGGAAGCGGGTCGCACTTTAGACGAACTTTGGGCACCTGAAATCCAAGGAAACTTAGGTCTCAAATACTACATGCCTGTAGCACCGTCCACACATTCTAATTGATTAACCCTTCGTTAACTTCCATTCAAAGCTTGCTAAACTCACCACTACCATCATTTCCAAAACAAAATAGATTTCACATACAATCGTAGTTTGGTCTAAATTCATAAGGAGATAAAACATAGTGAAGGCGCAGTATAAAAAATTGGCGAGAGCAATCACTCGTAAATAAAATTTCCATTGAAAAGGATTTAAAACGCAACATAACAAAGAATATACGGCATAAACAAAAGGCAATATTGATAAAATATACAGTGTGTCAATTGGCATCCCTAAATAATCGATATACAAAGGAAGGACGAGAGAAAGTAAAACTCCCGAAAGGATGGCACCTAGACCATCGATTAAAAATATATACTTTGAATTGTTTTTTAAAAACTGAATTTGTGAATTCATAAATTGATTTATCTTTCCTTGGGGCACATCGAATTTGATGTTAGTTGCTTTTCACTTAAATATACCGCTTAAATAAGTCTCAAGACTCAATCTAATGGGCATCAAATAGGTATTTAAATCATTTTTTGAACAGTATTGAATGACTTCTTTTGCAAATTTTACATTCCAATCCATATTAGGTTTAAAATCCTTTGGGAAATAAGCTCGATTCCTTGATTCCCAATAACTTTGCGATTTTTCCGTGATTACAGGGCTGATCCCTATATAAACTTCCATTCCTTGTAGTTTTTCAGTAAAAATCTGAATCAGTCGTAAATCAAAAAAAGGTTGAGTTAGAAATCCATCGGCGCCCGCATCTATTTTCATTTCAATATAATCAAATTCGTCTTTAATCCCACTGCGATATTGATCAATAGCAGCGTAAACTTTTAGCGAACTCATTTCTTTTTTTAATTTTTTAATCAGTTTAATCGAAGTCGTTGTATAAACTTTTTGGGACATATCCGTAGGTGGATCGCCCTTTATGACTAAAACAGAGGGAATGTTATTTTTTTGAAGGAATTCAATGATATGATCACAATGATCTAAATGAAAGTCAATGGCACGCAAATGAGGAATTGCGTTTGGAAAAATGTTTTGAATCGATGCAGCGGCAAACCAACTTCTAGTTTCAAACCGTAGTAAATCGGGAATGTTTATTCCAGAGATTTGACTGAAAGTATTTTTTACATAATTCACTTCGTATAATAATGTTTCAGTATCTCTTGGAACAACTTCTAATAATATTTTACTCATTCATCATCCTATATTAAAATGATCTAGACTTACAACTCAGTCAATATGCGATATTCAATTATCACGTGTATCTCGAAGATTTATACTTGATAGTTATATAGACCCAGGCAAATTATAAGGTTGACAAAGAAAGAAATATTTTAGTGCCCAGTGTAACGTAAGTAAACTAAAAGATAGGAAATGAGTTAGTTTTGTTCTATCCTTTGCTTACAAACCGTTTCCAAGACAAATCCACATCCATCTTAGATATTTGTTCTTTTCTTCGAGAGATCCGAAATTCGTGATTCTTGAAAATGGACCTGGCTTCGTGATTAGAGTTTTGATTCTCATTTGATTGCTTTGCCTCTTCTTTCCAAACAATCATGGTTTCTTCAGTTGGACAACTGGCTTCCCCACAACTCACTTCTAAAATTTCAAGTTCCGTTTCTTTGGGGATATTGGTATAATCCTGTAACCAAGAAGCAAGTTTGGAATGGAAAGAAAATCCATCACCTAGCGTTCCTTTGGCGACAGACTTCCATCCATGGTTATGATTGTTTTGAATGAAACTCACAGAACCCTCCTTCCTCTCTCAAGTCTTAAACTGACTCTTTAAGACTTAGACTTACGAGAAGGATCATAGTTGAGAATTGGTGACAACCAACGTTCTACTTCCGAAATTTCCATTTCTTTATCTTTAGCGTAATTCACCACTTGGTCTTCGTTGATTTTTCCAATGGCAAAATAACGAGATTCCGGATGTGAGAAATAATACCCGCTCACACTACTTGCAGGCCACATCGCACAGGATTCGGTCAGTTGGATGCCTGCATTTTTTTCCACATCCAATAGTTTCCAAATTTTCCTTTTTTCTGTATGGTCAGGGCAAGCGGGATAACCAGGTGCCGGACG
The DNA here is from genome assembly GCF_002811945.1 of Leptospira harrisiae. Classification (NCBI taxonomy): domain Bacteria; kingdom Pseudomonadati; phylum Spirochaetota; class Leptospiria; order Leptospirales; family Leptospiraceae; genus Leptospira; species Leptospira harrisiae. Next base: position 33,072 of record NZ_NPDX01000006.1, read on the forward strand.
AATCCCACGATACTTTTCACGGATCATATCTTCTCTGGAAAGATTTTCAGTCCTTCCAAATCCCCATTCTTCCCGCATTCTATGGTGCATATACTCGGCAAACGCTTCCGCAAACCTGTCAGCAAGCGCTTTAACTAAGATGGCATTGTAATCATCTTGTTTGGATTCGTAAGACCTTGCTAGTTCTTCAATTCCATGACCGGCCGTTACGGCAAAATATCCAATATAATCGTTTTTCTTTTTATCTTCGGGAGCTACAAAGTCCGCCAAACTATAGTTTGGTTGGTTTGTCATTTTTACTGTCTGTTGGCGTAACATTGGATACTTCCCCAAAGACTTGGTTTTGGAATCATCTTCAAAAATTTCCACAACTTCCCCGTGAGATACGGCAGGGAACATCCCAACAACCGCTCTCGGTTTGAGATTTGGATTTTCCAACATCTCTTTTAAGATGATTTGGGCATCATTAAAAAGAGATGTGGCTTCTTTTCCTATCACTGGGTCTTTCAGGATTTGAGGGTATCTGCCTTTTAACTCCCAAGCCAAAAAGAAAGGAGACCAGTCAATATAAGAGAGTAAATCCTTCAAACTCACATCGTCAATTTTTTGTACTCCCGTAAAACTTGGCTTTGGTGGAGTATAGGAATCCCAATCAGCAGAGAATTTATTTTTAATTGCATCTTCAATTGGCAAAATATTTCTTTCGTTTTCTCTCGAATAAAATTCTTCACGAATTCTTGATTGTTCTTCTACAACCTGTTTTGCATAATCCACTGCTGTTTGTGGATTGAGAGCACTATTCATCACGTTCACCACACGAGACGCATCCATTACATGAAGAACTGGTTTGGAATACTGCTCGGCAATTTTCACCGCTGTATGAGCGGGAGAAGTTGTAGCCCCACCAATCAGAAGTGGGACTTGGAATCCTTGGCGTTCCATCTCTTTGGCCACATATACCATTTCATCCAGTGACGGAGTGATGAGGCCAGAAAGACCAATGGCCGCAACATTTTCTTTTTTAGCAGTTTCTAAAATCTTTTCACAAGGAACCATCACTCCGAGGTCTATCACCTCATAGTTGTTACATGCCAATACCACACCAACAATATTTTTTCCAATATCGTGGACATCTCCCTTTACAGTAGCAATGAGGAATTTGGCTTGTTTACTTTCGTCTTTTTGGTTCCGTTTTTCTTCTTCCATATAAGGGAGTAAGTATGCCACGGCCTTTTTCATCACCCTTGCACTTTTTACTACTTGGGGAAGGAACATCTTTCCTGCACCAAAAAGTTCCCCAACCACTTTCATTCCATTCATGAGTGGCCCTTCGATCACTTCGAGAGGTCTAGCAAAACTGGTGCGAGCTTCTTCTGTATCTTGGGTAACAAATTCATCGATTCCTTTGACAAGAGCGTGCGTTAGGCGTTCTTCAACAGATCCACTCCTCCACACATCATCCTTCTTTTGGACTTTGGCTTCCCCGTGGAAACTAGCAGCGGCCTCAATCATACGTTCCGTCGCATCCGGTCTGCGATTGAGAATGACATCTTCTACAAGTTCCAAAAGATCTTTTGGGATCTGTTCGTAAACTTCCAACATCCCTGCATTCACAATGGCCATGTCCATTCCCGCTTGGATGGCGTGGTATAAAAATACTGAGTGCATGGCTTCACGAACTGGATTGTTTCCGCGAAAGGAAAAAGAAATATTACTGAGACCACCGGATACTTTCGCACCAGGACAAACTTTTTTAATCTCACGAGTGGCTTCGATAAAATCCATCGCATAATTATTATGTTCTTCAATCCCTGTCGCAACGGTGAGGATGTTTGGATCAAAAATAATGTCGGTAGGATCAAAATCTAATTTTTCGACAAGTAAGTCGTAGGCACGTTTACAAATGCGAACCTTATCATCTTTGGTTGCCGCCTGCCCTTGTTCGTCGAAGGCCATAACGATTGCAGCAGCTCCAAATCTTTGGATGGTGCGCGCATGGTCTAAGAATACCTCTTCCCCTTCTTTCAAAGAGATAGAGTTCACAATGGGTTTTCCTTGGATGCATTTGAGACCCGCGAGTAATACCGACCATTTGGAAGAATCCACCATAAACGGGACCCGTGCAATGTCAGGTTCCCCTGCGATTAAGTTCAAAAACTTTGTCATAGAGGCTTCGCCGTCAAGGAGAGCTTCATCAAAGTTGATATCAATGACGTTGGCGCCAGCTTGGACTTGTTGTAAGGCAACTTGCACTGCTTCTTCAAAATTTCCATCTAAGATGAGTTTTTTGAATTTAGGAGAGCCTGTGACGTTGTTTCTCTCACCCACGTTGATGAACCCTTGGTCTTTGGTCAGTTTTAAAGGTTCAAGACCAGCAAAAGTACTGAGTTTGGGTTGTTCCTTTAGAGGACGAGGAGAGATGGAAGACACTGCTTCTTTGGCTGCACGAATGTGAGCTGGCGTGGTTCCGCAGCACCCACCAACAATATTGAGAAATCCAGCTTCGGCAAAATTTTTCATCCAACCGCCAAACTCTTCTGGTGTTTGGTCATACCCACCAAAGGCATTGGGAAGACCTGCATTCGGATAACAAGATACGTAACAATCAGCCACTCGAGAAAGTTCCTCGATATAAGGGCGCATCTCACCTGCACCGAGTGCACAGTTAATGCCCACGGCTAATGCTTTTGCATGTTTGATAGAAATATAAAATGCCTCCCCTGTTTGGCCAGAGAGAGTTCGGCCAGAGGCATCGGTAATGGTAACAGAAAGTACAACAGGGATTCGAATCTTTCGTTCTTCAAATACTTTCTCAATCGCAAAGATACATGCTTTTAGATTTAAAGTATCAATATTTGTTTCTGGTAAAAGTAAATCCACACCTCCATCTAGAAGTGCCGAAACTTGTTCATAAAAACAATCCACTAACTCATCAAAGGTGACTGCGCGAAATGCCGGATTGTTGACATCTGGAGAAAGAGATGCTGTTTTTACTGTTGGACCAATAGACCCTGCAATGAACACATCCGTTTTTCCAGTTTTTTCTTTGTATTTTGCCACAGCATTTTTTGCACAAGAAACCGCAGCTAAGTTTAGATCCCGAACCGCAGATTCCATTTTGTAGTCTGCCTGGGAAACAATGTTCGAACTAAAGGTATTGGTTTCAATGATATCGGCCCCTGCTTCCAAATATTCCAAGTGGACAGACTCTATGATATCAGGACGAGTGATGGCGAGAACATCGTTGTTCCCTTTGATAGAACAAGGCCAATCCTTAAAACGATCTCCACGAAAATCGTCCTCCTCCAAAGAATGTCTTTGGATCATGGTACCCATAGCACCATCTAAAACGAGGATTCTCTCGTTTATTAATTTCAAAAGGGATTTTGCGGAAGGATTGGTATATTCAAATTTCATATTATTATATCAGTATATAGAAAAAAGAGTATATGGCCAAAAGGCCACACACCCTAAAAATCAATTATTTACTCGGATCGGAACACTTTGCACCCTTGAGAGGTGGTTTAGTGGTAACAATTACCGGGAATTTGGTTGCTTCTTTTGCATTTACTTCAATCGAAGGTTTGTGTTTTTCCGGAACATCATAGTCAGGAAAAATCGCATCAATCGGACATTCATATTGACAAGCATTACAATCAATACAAGTATCTGGATCAATGTACAGAGTGTCCGGAGCTTCATGAAAAGCTTCTACGGGACAAACTGCTGCACAACTCGTGTATTTACAATCAACGCAAATTTCAGTTACAACATAAGCCATGAGAAACTCCATTGCCCCTTTTGGATTTAACCAAAAAGGGCGATTTTTTTAATATCGGTAGTGGTCTGGTTTGTACGGACCTTCGAGAGGAACGCTGATATAATCAGCCTGCTTTTGAGTGAGTTTTGTCAAACGAACACCCAACTGCTCCAAATGAAGTGCTGCCACTTTTTCATCTAAATGTTTTGGGAGGCGATAAACACCTAACTCGTATTTTGTTGTGTAAAGTTCAATTTGAGCCAAAACTTGGTTTGTGAAAGAACTAGACATTACAAAAGACGGGTGACCAGTAGCACAACCAAGGTTTACCAATCGACCTTCTGCAAGAACGATGATCGATCTTCCATTAGGGAAAGTATATTTATCAACCTGTGGTTTGATTTCTTTTTTGATCACACCTTTTTCAGAGTTCAAACGAGACATTTGGATTTCTGTATCAAAGTGACCAATGTTACAAAGAATTGCACCGTCTTTCATTGCTTTCATGTGTTCGAGTGAAATGATATCATCATTTCCAGTTGCAGTCACAATGATATCTGCGTTTTCAATCACATCTTCTACACGAAGAACTTGGTATCCTTCCATAACTGCTTGAAGAGCACAAATTGGATCAATTTCAGTGACAATCACTCGTGCACCAAAGTTACGAAGAGAAGCAGCAGAACCTTTTCCCACATCGCCGTATCCACAAACAAGTGCTACTTTTCCAGCGAGCATCACGTCAGTTGCACGTTTGATTCCGTCAGCAAGTGATTCACGGCAACCGTAAAGGTTATCAAATTTTGACTTCGTTACAGAGTCATTTACGTTGATTGCAGGGATTTTTAATGTTCCCGCTCTCAATTTTTTATGAAGTGCGATGACACCTGTAGTTGTTTCTTCAGAAACACCTTTGATGTCTGCTAGAAGTTGTGGGTATTTTTCATGAATGTAGTGAGTTAGATCATGACCGTCGTCAAGGATCATGTTTGGTCCTTTTCCACCGTCAAAAAATAGTGTTTGTTCAATACACCACCAATATTCTTCTTCTGTTTCACCTTTCCAAGCAAATACAGGAATTCCTGCTTTTGCAATGGCTGCCGCTGCATGGTCTTGTGTTGAAAAAATGTTACAAGAGGACCAACGAATGTCAGCACCTAATGCAGCCAAGGTTTCAATTAAAACCGCTGTTTGAATTGTCATGTGAAGTGATCCACAAATTCTAGCACCTTTCAGTGGCTTAGAAGTTCCAAATTCTTTACGTAGAGCCATTAGGCCCGGCATTTCTTTTTCTGCCAAAATGATCTCTTCTCTTCCCCATTCTGCAAGAGAGATATCCTTCACTTTAAATGGCAATCTTTCCGATTTTGTTTCAGTTGCTGTGGACATAGTGTCCTCCTTCTTCCTTTATTGCTTTGATAGTTAAAATTTTAAAACTTGATTCTGTTTGGATCTCATTCATTGACCCGACTCTAAAACCAGCATTAGACAACCAAGACTCAAAAAGTTCTGGTTCAAATCCAAGCCAAAGGTCAGCAAAATTATCCCGCATAAACTCTGCATTGTGTTTTGCTAAATCCACAATACACAAAACTCCACCTGGCCGAAGCACACGAGCCACTTCTTCCAGAACCGTAGGTGGATGAGAGATATGATGCATTACCATAGAGGCAACCACGGCATCACATGAATGAGTCACCAGTGGCAAATGTTCCATAGGAGTTTGGATGAGACTCACACTAGGATTTTTTCCATAATGTGAGGATGCATTTTCAATCATCTTAGAGGAGTTATCCACTCCAATCACATGTTTGGATTTGTTGAGAAGAAAAGGGATGAGCACACCAGGTCCACAACCCAAATCCAAAATATTTTCACAAACGGGAAGCTCTTGTAAAATCCAAGAACGATAAAGTTTGGGGTGTAATGTCTCTTCTTGTAATTTTTCCCAACTTTCGGCCACACCATCAAAAAAGGATTTTGATTTCCTTTCTCTTGCTTCCAAAATTTGGTGCACCATTTTTTGATCTCTTTCTCTAGAAGGGAGATCTTCTTTATATGATAACAAAAGTTTGGTGAGTTCTAAAGGAAATTTTAAACCAGACTCTTCTTCTTCTGGAAGGAAACTATATACAAGGCTTCCTTCTCGGCGGGACCCGATAAGCCCGGCTTCGGTTAAAATTTTCAAATGGCGAGAGATCCTCGATTGGCCCATTCCTAGAATTTCTACCACCTCATTCACAGAAAAAGCCCCAAAACTAAGGATATGAAGGATCCGAACCCGTGTTTCGTCGGAAATGGCTTTGGTCGCGGGGAGCAAATGGCCTGAGTGCCTAGATTGGAGGAGTGCTTCGGTTGCCATATCCAAGATATCTACATATCAAGAAATCTTGATATGTAGATCCCGGCAAGCGATTTTTTGACCCTTCGTTCAGCAGAAAGGCCGAGAAATCTGCTCCTACTAGGAGATTTTGAAGAAATTGATTTTCTTTTTCAAAGTTTCAGCCAAATTGGCGATCCCATTGGAGGTAGCCGTCATTTCTTCCAGTCCTGCTGCCGTGCCTTGGGTTAAGTCATTGATACTGAAAATGGCCTGAGCCACTTCCCCAATGGCATTTTTTTGTTCTTCCATAGAAAGACGAATGGCCTGGCTGATTTGATTTACCTTATCCACCTCTTCACCTACCTTTTGGTTGATGATGAGCTGCTCCCGAGTACTGCCCTCGATGGTATCTGTCATTTCGTTGAAAGAGCTCACTCCTTGGATGATTCTTTGGATGAGGGAAATTGTGGTTTCAATGTTCTCTCGACCATTTTCAATTTCCTTTTCATTGGCTTGGATGAGTTCCCCGATATCTTTAATGGAAATAGCAGTTTTTTCTGCCAACTTTCCAATTTCATCGGCGACAACAGCAAATCCCCTTCCATAAACCCCTGCCCTTGCAGCTTCAATTGCAGCATTTAACGCAAGTAAGTTGATTTGTTCAGATATATTATTGATTATCTCAATTACACTTCCAATTTCTTGAGAACTGTTACTAATTTTTGAGATTGAATTTCTCATCGAATCCAATGAAGCCTGTCCTGATTTTGCTTCTTCTGATATTAAGGTGACATCTTTGGATGCTTTGCCCACTTGCCTACCTGTTGCTTCAATCAAAGTAGACAGTTCAGCCATTTTTAATTTTAAAAAATCTACTTTGCGGAACTGATCCTCAGCTTGGGCATCTACATTTTGTACGGCAGCAGAAATTTCTTCGATGGATGCTGATATTTCCTCAGCAGAGGCAGCTTGTGTTTGCGCATTGGAAGATAACATATTAAGAGATGCTGACATTTGTTCGGCGGAAGATGCCAAATCCTCAGAAAAAATCTGATTAGATCCCACAACTTCAGAAATCTGCTTTAAAGTGGCATTAAGGCCACGGGCAAGTCTTGCAAACTCATCCGAAGATTCCATTTTTGCATTATGACGAAGGTCTCCTACTTCAATATCTTGCAAGATTTTCCCAATAGTTTTCATCGGTTTGAATCGAGCCGTAAAAAGAAGATAAATCGCAATAGCAATAAAAACAGCCCCAACAATACTAATGATTGTTAACCCACGAAGAGAAGAAAGACTCTCTACTTCAATTTCCTTTAAATCAATTGTAGAAAAAAATTGTAATCCATACTTTTCACTTACCTTTCTTCTTAATAAAAAGGTAGATCCTTCCCATGGATTGCGAAACGAATCAGATTCTCCGGCATTTTTTGCCAATTCCTCAAATTCTGTATTTTTAAAACTATGCATTAAATATTTTGGATTCGGATGATAAACCATTGTAGATCGTTTATCCAAAAGAAAGGAATAACCTGTGGTTCCAATTTTTACATTTTTTAGGAAGGACTCCATTGCTTTTCCCACAAGAAAAGGCATTCCAACCATTCCAATCACGGTTCCATTTGCACTTTTCACAGGGCTTGTCACCATGATCACAATATTTCCGTTAAACGGTGATTTGAGCGCCACACCAACGTGGGTTTTACCTTCTTTGGTAGCATTGATATTTTCAAGAATATCTGGATTGGAAGCCAAAGAATAACCGACACTTGCTCCATTGGGAAGTCCAGAAGCAACAATGGGTACACCTTCGGAGAAGGAAGCTATATAAGCATTTTCTAATAATAATTGTGAATCAGCCAAAACTTTTGAAAGGATAGGTTCCGCCAGTTTGTAATTTTTTGTTTCTAACGCCGTTCTGATTACAGGCAAAGAACTGATTTCTTTTAAATTGGTTTCGACGGACTCAAAATATACATTGATCCCTGCTTCATTACTTTGGTTAAAATTATACAACTGGTTTGAGAATGCTTTTTCCAATGATTTTGCATTTACACTAAATGCAAAAATCAAAAGAAAAATGGAAAGAACCATAACCATCATAGAAAACATGATAGGAACTGTACTACGAAGATTCCTGTAGTAAGGAGATATTCGTTCTTTTAGTTCTGCTTGAAAAATTTCATCTTCCAAAACCAAATGAGAAGCTTTCTCCAAAAGAATAAAAGAAAATACAACGTTGAGTAGTGCAGTTAAGATTAGTACACAGACAATATAAAACGAATCTGACTTACTTGTTTCAGGTAAGTATAAAAGTGGTCCAAGAACAATGGGAAGAGCCAATGCCCACTGCGCACTCCCCACGGATGCACCGATCACCGGCATCTTGGCGATCAGATTCCAAACTGCCACATAGGTTTTGGGATCTTTCTCTGTTTGGGACTCAAGTTCCACTAGCCCTTGTTTGATGGATTTTAATTTTTTAGGAAAAATGAAGGACGGAAGAAGCAAACTGACTAGAGCTGCCGCAATGGTCGCTCCAATGAATGTTTTGATCTGTGTGGGACTTAAATCGACGTAGAAAAGAATTAATGCGATTCCGATGGGGACCACAATTCCCAAGGAAAAAACTTGGGAAGCGAGAGTGAAAGCGCGTGCGTAGCGTTTGTATAACTTCATTGAAACTTAGACCTAATACGTAGGGTAAATTTCGCAATCCGTACGGCAAGGTTTTATGGATTTCCCCGAAGTTTTCCTAAAAAGAGAGTTTCACTCCTAGGTTGGCTGAATACAGATCCTTCCCGCCATACAATCCTTCCGCAATGACCTTAACTAAATAGAGATCCAATTCCAATCCCACAATTCCGTATCCAATTCCACGTTTGGAGTGAGATTCACCCCGAGCTCGAAAGCCTAAGGTAGCATTTGGGCTTTGGGCAAGAAGTTCCTTGTCTAGAGCCGCTTGGTATTCTCTGGGGAGTTCCAATGGAAGGGAATCGTTTAAAGTGATGAGAAAAGGGCCTCTACGGGAGAGAGAAGCCGAATTGTGTCCTGAGTTCCAACTATATCCCCCACCCACAATCACATTAGCTATCCAAAACAAACCTAGACCTGTGCGTAAATCAATGTTTGTCGTTTGTACTTTTGTATTAAAAACGAAGTTTGTATCCCCACCCCATTTTCCCTTCACACCTTGGAATTCAATTTGAGAGGCCTTTCCTTCTAAATAATTAAGGCTCATATTTTGTTCCATCACATGATGTCCCACTCCCACGTTGATTCCATTCCAAGTGATGAGGTTCATCAAAAAACCTTCTTTTTCGACCAATTGGTAACGAACCATTCCACCATACGAACGTACGGCGATGCGACCTTCATAGTTTTTATTATTTGAGGCAGCTTGGATCTGGTCTTCCGTCACTGCGACATTCATACCATGCAGAAAAATTCCGATCCGGCGGATGTACCCACCTTCAGAAGTTCCTAACAACCATCCAGGATTAAAATCCAAATGAAAGGAAGGAATGACTGCACCACCAACGTTTGGTAATTTGGGATATTTGATTAAATTATCTTGGACTTGGATGTCATCTTTTTTGTATCCAGCAGCAGAGGCACTGACACCAAATTGGATTCGGCGAACAGTTCCAGTACCAATATTACTTGTACCAACATTTGCAAGAAATCCAGCTTCTAAATTGGTTTTGAGGACTTCGTTTAAATAACCTGTTTCAAATTTTTTTAGGGAGCCATTCCCTGCTTCCGTCAGTGTTGAAGGTAAAAAACTGCAGGCCGAACCTTCGCATGTAAATTGTGCATACAGTTCCGATTGTGAGACTGTTGTGACAAATACTAATAGAAGTAGTAAGTTGCGTATTTTCATATAGACCCGTATTCTCTACTTATTTTCAACAATTGGAAAGAAAAATTCTCTCTTAAACGGACACTTCTTTTGCTTTTTTTGCCGTACTAATCCAAAAAACCCCAGTGAGTACGAATAATGTACCAATACTATGTAGCAAAGTAATGGGTTCATCAAGTAACCAATACGCAAGGAAAAGAGTCGACATAGGTCCAACTGACCCTACTATAGCAGCTGTTTTGCTACCAACACGTTTGATTCCTTCTGAAACAAATATAGCGGGTACCACAGTATTAACAGTTCCCATAACAAAAGCGAGTGCATAAAATGAGAATGGTTGGAATAGTTCTTTGTATGTGCCAAAAATTGCAAAATGAATGAATACGGCGAACGAAGAGATAAGAAGTGCCCAAGCTGTAAATTTCTTTGCACCTAACTTTGGAATGATGGTTCCACTTCCCATCAAATAAATTGCATATGTAAGAGCCGAAAGTAAAATAAAAAAAGCACCAAGACTTACATCTTTGGCAGAACCTAATTGAACATCTTGTCCATAGGCTAAAAAAACACCCGTGTAAGTTAGGATTAAAGAAAACACTTCTCTCAAATGGATTTTCTTTTTTAAAAACAAAAAGGAAAGGATTACAACAAGGGTTGGATAAATAAAAAGAATGATTCGTTCTAGGCCAGCACTGATGTATTTAAGTCCTAAAAAATCAAAGAGGCTTGCCAAGTAATAACCCACAACTCCCATCAGAAGAACATAAACTACATCTTTTTTGGTAAGGTCTGTTTTTCCTTCCACCCGTTCCGCTTTCCAGGCAATCCAAACAAGAAAAGGAAACGCAAATAACATTCGGAAAAAAAGTGACCCGATCGCGGAAATTTCATAGCGGTAGGTTAATTTAACAACAACGGCTTTTGCACTGAATAAAAGTGCTCCGATGAGAACAAGTACCACCCCCTTCCATTCTGGACTCACATTTTCTTTCACTAAAGTCCATCCTGAAAAACGCAGAAATTTCCGATAGTTTTATTGAATGAAACTAAGTATAGCTCTCGGAATCAGTCTGGTGTTTGGTCTTGTTCTTTTGGCAACACCGGAAGAAGAAATTTCCAAACCCTTCCTCCGAGTGTTTCCAAGTTTCCGACCGGAAGAATGTGAAGACTGGGCCATTCGCCCTTTCATTTGCAAACAATGTTTACGGGAAGGGAAACGATATGCACAAGAAATTCGATTTTTTGAAGATGGTCCTTACAGATCACATGGGTGTTATGCAGAACCTGGTGGGTTTGAAAGTTTAGAGGACGGAAAAACCGGGAACGATGGCTCCCGGTAGGACTTGTAAAATTATTTTTTTACACAACCCATAATGCCAGCAAAACCTGGTGCATTTTTCAAACAGTTAGGATCAAATTTTCCTTCCATACACTGGTCGATCATTTTTTGTTTACCTTGTTGCAATCCTGCGAGAACTGGTGCTGCAGCTGGATTCTTTTTAGCTTCTTCTTCAATTTGAGCGAATGTGCTAGCGAGAGCAGACTCACACTCTTCTTGGGTATACACTTTGGATTTACAATTAGCCAAGAAAAGCCCGAGAGCGAGCGCCAGGATGAGGGATTTTTTCATGAAAAACTCCGATACATAGATTTCATGATAGCTTCTTTTTTAGAAAGGGATTTGAAAACAAAAAAATGATCCACCATATTGCCATCGGTACACCGAATCCTTCCAATTTAGCAGAGTTTTACCTCCAAATTCCTGGAGCAAAGAAAGTGCGGGAATTTCTTTATGAATCAGGAGAATTACGTTCGGTTTGGATTGATTTTGGTTCCGTCATTTTGATGTTAGAGGATGGAGAAAAAAAGTCTCCTCGTGCTCTCGTTTTTAAATGGGAGGAAAACAAAAGATCTGAATGGATTCAATTTTTAGACCAAGTCAAAATTCAAAACCAAACGGATTACACAATTTACTTTTTAGATTCTGAATCAAACCAATTAGGCGTAAGTGACTATCCAGAAAAACTTTCTCTTCTTTAGAAATATGTTGAGAAAAGAAACCAAAACTTAAATTAACATTCGAACTATCCAACATGACTATTAATATTTCCAACGGTTCACAGATTCTATCGGAACAATCGGGAACATGTCAAATAACTTGATTCGCATGACAGGGATTAGCTCTAGGTTGTCAGAAATTTTATTAAAATTTAACCTTTAAGGGGGTAAGGAACAGGTGAATCCAATTTAGAATCAAAGGAATCTTTCCAAGCGACTGCATTTTGCCCGAAGGAGACCACCCGTTCGGAACTTGGAAAGACTGTGTCTGGTCGGTTTTGCAACAAAGCACAGGCGTTATTGCCCAGCCACCTCGCGAGTCAAAAATCTTTTGTTGTAACAACTACTTTCCAAAAAGACCACCTCCTTTGCTTATACCTTAGCTAAACCTTTTCTAGTACTATAAAGAAATACCGTCAAGAAAACATTTGATCAAAACTAAAAATAAAAGAAGATAGTGTAACCATGGCAAAAGAAGAACCTGAAAAAACTTTAGACCCAACCGACCAGTCTAACTTCCTCCAGTTGGATTTTGAAGTTTCCATTTTTGACCTCTTCAAACATTATTTCCAAGTCCGACTACGAGTCAAAACAGACCAACCAGAGTTAAACTTTTGTTTGCCCAGTTGGACCCCTGGTTCTTATATGATCCGCGACTATGGAACTCACCTCCATAAGTTTGAAGTTAGAAATTCAAAAACAAATGAACCAATCTTTTGGGAGATGGTAGATCTCCACAAATGGAAACTAAAAAACCTTCCGCAAGAATTCGAAATTTCATACATTATCTATGCTTTTGAAGATTTTACAGTAAGAACCAATTATTTAGAAACCGAGTTTGGATTCATCAACCCACCTGCTTTGTTTTTATACCCAGAAGGAAATTTAGAAAGGTCTAGTACAGTTCGGTTCCAGGTTTCGGAATATTTCCCATATATTTACTCTAGTTTGACTCGTAACCAAGAAGATCCTACTCTATTTCGTGCTGAGAACTTTGATGAATTGTTTGATTCACCATTCCAATTGAGTAAAAAAAATTCCGTATTTTTTACTGCTGGAACTACCAAACATGAATTACTAATAGAGGGCGATGTTAGTTTCGATTTTAAAACCAAGTTGGCAGAAGACTTAAAACGAATTACAGAAACACAAATTGAATGGATGATGGAAAGTCCAAATCCGTATTATTTATTTGTAGTAAACTTAAGTTTACCTGCATACGGAGGTCTGGAACACAGGGCCTCTAGTATCAATTACTTTAGCCCAGACCTTATATCTGATGAAGAAGAATATAAACGACTGCTTGAACTTTTATCACACGAATACTTTCATCTTTGGAATATCAAACGAATTCGGCCCATCGCCCTTGGTCCATTTGATTACCAAAAACCCAATCTAACACGTGAACTTTGGATCGCCGAAGGATTTACAAGTTTTTATGATGCTTATTTTCTGTTTCATTCAGGATTTCTCTCCAAAGAAGAATACATCTCTAAACTGCAATCAGACATTTTTTCATTAGAAGACAATGAAGCTGATAGCTGGATGAGCCTAGAAGAATCCTCTTTTACTGCATGGACAAAATACTACAAACGAAATGGGAACAGTCATAACATCACAGTCTCTTATTATACAAAGGGAGGTGTCCTTGCTTTATGTATGAACTTATTTTTATTAAAGGAATCACAGGAAAGAAAAACCATTCGTCACGTTTTCCATAAACTAAACGAAGTATTTGTCAAAACAAAACAAAGAGGATTCACCAAACAAGAGTTTTTTGACACGGTAAAAGATGTTACAGGAGTAGATTTAAAAATAGAATTTAATGAATATTTGGAAAATCCAAAACCAATTCCAATTGATCTGTATTTGGACATTATTGGGATCCGGAGGATTCAGACAGACCTTGTAGGAGAAACAGGATTCAAAACCAAAGAAAAAAATGGTAATTTATATGTTCAAAAACTCCTCCATAAATCGGATATAGATTCATTCGATCTTATGTTAGATGACGAAATCCTTGCTATCAATGGGAAACGAGCCACACAAACAACACTTCAAAATTTAGAAAAAAGCCTAAGACCGGGTGAAAAATTCCATCTTATCCTTTCTAGGGCAGGAAAAATCAAAGAATCAATGATGACAGCTTCCGGATATCACAAAACAAGAAAATTTGTGATCGCAGAAGACTGCACAGATGACAGAAAAGAACTAAGAGATTATTTTCTAAGGAATATCGTCTAAATGCCCGCTCTTTTTAATTATATTTTAACCCCTTCTAGTAAAGAAGAAGTGCTTCTTGACAGACCGCTTCCTCTCTCCCACAGACATCCTAAACATTGGATTCATATCACTGCTGAGAACGAAGAAAAACTTATGTTTCTCTTTCAAAAACATGATATCCATCAACTGACAATTGAAGACATTCTAAATCCCAACAGTAGGATCAAACTGGAAATTTTTCCTAATTATATATTTTTTGTCTTTCGTGGTTTTCATTTTGAAAGGAATCAACTTACCCAAAAGAACTTTAACTTCATTTTGACTCCAAACCAAATTATCTCTTTAACACTTGATTATCGTGATAGCATCGGTGATATCATTGACCAATGGAAAGTGAATAATAAAATTTTAGCCCGCGGGTATGAATTTGTTGTACATAAAATATTGGATATAGAAACAGATCATACCCTAGCAATCACCCAAAAAATCGAAGAACGAATCGAACATTTTGAAGACCAAATTTTTAGTAACGCCAAATCATTAGATATAAGTAACGTTTATAGTTTGAGAGCAAGTCTTCTTTCAATTAAAAAAGGAATGTTGCAAAACAAAGAAGTATTAGAAGATTTAGAAAAAATCAAAAACAGTTTTTTTAGCGATGAAGCAGATGCCTTCTTTCGAGATGTGAGAGACCATTCCCTCCGCATTTTGGAACTAGTAGATAGTAACATCGAATCCATATCCTCAGCACTAGAAGCTCATATCGCTATTTCCACACGCAAAACAAATGAGATAATGAAAATTCTTACTATCATGACTGCCATCATGTTGCCAATGTCCTTAGTTGCTGGTATCTATGGAATGAACTTCAGGCATATGCCCACTCTCGAATGGGAATACGGATTTATCACTGCGCTTGGAGCGATGGGATTTTTAGGAATTTTGATGTTACTTTATTTTAGAATTAAACGTTGGTATTAACTTTTAAATCAATCCACGAATTTGTACAAGAATTTCAGGATCTTCTACTGGAGGTTCCAATTCACCTCGGGTCCATTGGTTAAAAAGTTCCTTTAAACGTTTGTTAAGCGAGTCAAATTCAGGTGAGTTTGGAAAAAGAATGACCGAATTTGGTTTCACCGATTTTCCTGTTGTGGACACAAACGCAAAATCTGGAATCATTTTTTCCAAAGTTTCTGCTGAAAATGCAGGGTAGTTAGAACCCAACCAATCTACAGATGGCAAACAATTCTTTTGAAAATAAGCATCGCTAAGTGCTGACACTAGTGCTCTTTTCAGTTGTTGTTTGCGTTCTTTTTCAAATCGTTCTTCTCTTTCCCGTAGTTTCTTTTTAAAGAAATTTTCTCTCCGTTTTTGATATAAAAACTGACGATCCATTTGTGAATAAGTTAAAATTGATTTTGCTTTCGCATAACCGGAGTTTACTATTGGAGAGACCCCTAAATAATAAAAAAGTTTATAAAACCAAGGAATGTATTTGAAATACACTGACTGTAAATTTTTTCCATAAGTTTTTACAAATTCATCGTCTTTGAATAAAGGTTTTAATTCTTTTTCGTTTAACTCAATGATAGCTTTGAGATATAAAATATGTTCTGTCGTAAAACGATAGTTTTGAAAAATCAAATGATTGATGTCTTTGATGTTGTTTTGGTTATTATTCACAAAGACGGCAATTTTTGAATCCTGGTCATGCCATTCGGCTGAAAGAACTTTCGGATTTTTTCGGAGGAGATCTATAATGATAGTATCATGTTCATTATCTTTTTCTAAATTGATACGAAGGAGCCTAGAATCAAAATCGAATTGGCTATCCAACATTTTCATATACACTTTGAGGAGTCGGTCTACTTCTCTTTTTTTTTCTAACTCAGCATACTGGGCCGCCATCTCAGCCACTTTTCGTAAATTGTGAACGAGAGGATAAAAGCCGTTTTCTTTTAGAATTTCCTTAAACCCATACAACATTTCAATTTTAGAACGGATCAGGTCTATTTCGTTAGGTTCTGTATTCCCAGTCACTGGTGTAGATGTATGGATTCGATCAAAGGCCAACCTGATTTCTGTATCAAAAGCCTTTGCCAAAGGCTCCACTTTGGTCATCAAATATTCATTGGCAATATGTAGAAAATTAGCAGCCTCTATTTCAGGCACTGTATAAAACCCCACATGAGGAAGAACTATGATTTTTGGATCTGCATCTAATTCATCGATGATGAGCCCGCGAGAACGTTTTAACATTTCAGCTGACGGTTGTAAGGGGAACTGTTTTGGTTCCAACATTCGATCTAGTTCGTCACCAGACCCATCATCTTCTTTGTAATCAATGTCAGCGAGTTTGGTCAAAACATTTCGCCAAGTATCTTCTGTAAGAATCCTTTTTGCTTGGATGTATTGGTAAAAATGTTCGGTAGACCTTGCGATGAGTAACTTATAAGGTTCTTCCAAGGGCATTCCACCAGGAAGTCCGACTAAAAAATTGACAAACCGCAACTCACCTACATCGGAATCAAATTTAATTTCAAAAAGTTGAGTGGTGAGTCCGTAATCAATGAGTTGCCACATTGCATCCAAAGCAGTTTCACGATCCATTTTTAGTTTTTCAAAATTGGAGTCTGTGGGCCGAAACAAATGGCCAGCCTCAATATTTTCCCTTGAACTTTGGATTTCCACTGTCTTCATAATGGACAATGCTTCTTTTTGTAGGATGATCCCAGAAGACCTTCCTAAGGTTTCCTTCGTCGTCAGTTGTAAAAAATGATCGTGCGGAGGTGATATTCTCATGGGTTTGTATTAAATGGCAGTGAGTCCGCCGTCGACAGTCCAATTGGATCCAGAAATATAACCGGATTCTTTTTGAAGGAGGAAATTAACCACACGAGCAATTTCCGAAGGTTCAGCTATTCTCCTAACGGGTGTTTTGTTGACAATTTTAGTTTTATGATCCATTATTTGGTCTTCCTGGATTCCCATATTTGTATCCACATAACCGGGACTAACTGCATTGGCTGTGATTCCAAATTTTCCCCATTCATCAGCTATGGAACGAATCAGCCCAACTAACCCATGTTTGGAGGATGAATATGCGACGGAATTTGCTGAACCCACAATAGACAATGAAGAAGCAATCGCAACAATCCTTCCAAAATTTTGTTTTTGAAAGATTGGCAACAGGAATTTAGACAAAAGAAATAAACTACCTAAATTGATTCGAAAAATAGATTCCCACTCTTCAATGGAAACATCTGTGATGGGATGATAGGGCCCACCAAAACCAGCACTGTGGACAATGCCATACAGTTCCCCTGCACCTGAACTTTCCTCAATGATCTTTGCGAGACTTCTTTCCACAACAAAGGGAGTTTCTGCCAAATCCACTTCTCTATACGTCTCCTGGAGGATGGGAGATTTTGGCCGGACTTTGTCCAAATTCCAAACAGAAAACCCCGCAAGGACAAGGGTTCTAACGATTTCTCGTCCAATCCCTCCACTGCCACCGGTCACGAGTACGATCGATTCCTTAAATTCCATGGGAACTATAAAATTCCTTTTCTTGGGGTAATGGATAAGTCATCTACAAAGAGAGATTTAGGCAAGTGGGAAATACTCCACAAATACTCGGAAATGTCCGAAATAGAAACCATATCATTCTTGTCAAACTGGGGTCTTGTATCCCAAATCTCAGTGGCAACTGCCCCAAGACTCACATGAACTACCTTCGTTCCCAAAGGTTTCCACTCTTCCCGGAGGGCACGTGCCATTCCAAGAACTGCATGTTTGGACGCACAATAGGCTACGGATTCTGGAAATCCTTGTTTTCCCGCAGTGGAACCTAAAAACACAAAGGTAGAATTTCGAAACAAAGAAAGAAGGGGAGCAAATGCCTTCGAAAGTAAGATTAGAGAATGGACATTCAATTGGAAATGAGAGGTAAGTTCTTCTTCTCTAAGGCCAGTAATTGGCCCAAAAACCCCGTCGCCAAGGGCAAAATAAACGACCAAATTCGTATTCTGCAAAGAAGAGGAAGTTTTGTTTGTTTGAGATCCATATTTGGAAACGAGAGCAGACTGAAATTTTTCTAAATCATTTGGATTTTTAGCATCCAAAACAAAAGTCCCATTGCCCTTCTCTGAAAATTGAGAAAGATCTAAACTTCCCTTTCTAGAAAAACCAAAGAGTGCCACTGATGGGTCTTCTAAAAAACGTTTGTGAAGCCCTTGTCCAATTCCGGAACCAATTCCAAAAATATAAACATGGGCATCCCTCTTCATATCCGTCTTGCCATCACTTGCAAAAGAAAATGAACCGCTTCCAAATGTTTATTGGCTTCAGCCACTGATTTTCCCCAAACGGTAGGCCCATGGCCTTCAATGAGTAAAAAAGGAACTTGAGGTATCCCTTTCGTTTCAATGTAACGTTTGATTTCCGAAGCTATGGTTGGCACATTGGTGTGGTTATAAAAAACAGGAAACGTAAGGTTCGGTTTTTCATCCCAAATCCCAAACGCTTTGATGATTTCAATCGGAGGGAGAGGAAGTTCCCGAAACCCCTCTTCTTTTCCAATTCCAAATTCTAACAAATTAGAATCCAGAGTATGGACATGAAGGGCTGCACAAGCATCAGGAATTTTCGAATACACCACCTGATGGATGCTAGTTTCTGCAGAAGGTTTGAGGCCTTCTCCCGCAGAAACTAAGGTTCCGTCTTCCACAGAAACAGAAACAAAGTCAGTTTCTGTCAGTTCTCCCTTATGTTTCCCAGAAGCAGTGATCCAAAATGTATTTCCTGTACGTGCAGAGAGATTTCCAGCAGTGGCATACATCCACTGCCTTTCATAATAGGTATGGGAAAGTTTAGTCAGTGCTTTTAAGTAAGGGAGAGAATCCAAATCTATTTGTTCACGCGCTCCACGTAAGTCAAATCTCGAAGGTCAATTTTAACAGTGTCTCCCTGTTTGATAAAGATGGGAACTTGAACTTCTCCACCAGTTTCCACAGTCACTCGTTTGAGTGCAAGACCTGTTGTATCCCCTTTGAGACCATCTTCTGCATAAGTCACTTCCAATATAGCAAAGTTAGGAGGTGTGACACCGATTGGTTTGTCATTGTAAAACGAAACTTCCACCGGAGTTTCTTCTTTCATAAATGGAAGGATATCTTCCACATAATCTTTGGAAACAGGGATCTGTTCGTAATCGTTGATATCCATAAAAATGATTTGGTCACCGTCTGCGTAACAATACTGCATTTTACGACGTTCCAAATCCACACTTTCTAATTTTTCAGCCGCTTTGAAGGTTCTTTCAATGGAAGAATCGCGGACAATGTTTTTCAGTTTGGTACGGATGAATGCAGAACCCTTTCCTGGGTTCACAAACTCTGTTTTGACGACGGAATAAAGCTCATTTTCGATCTTGAGGATCATTCCTTTTTTTACTTCTGTAATGCCTAAGTTCATAATTTCGTTACTCGTAAACAAAATCCGAGGGACTTGGCCATGTGTCAACCGAAGTATGGTTATAAGCGATGACTTGGTCGGATTGGAAATGGCAATTACAAAACCGAATCACTACCCTAGGAGATTTGGAAGAAAAACTGACTCTTACTGATGAAGAGAGGGAAAGTTTTGCACCTGCATTGGCAGATTTTAGTTTTGCTGTCACCCCGTACTATTTAGAACAAATCGATCAAAAGAATCCCAACTGCCCTATTCGCAAACAAGTCCTTCCACGTGCAGGTGAATTGAAAAAAAATCCCAATGAAGTGGAAGACCCTTTGGCAGAAGAAAGATATATGCCCGTCAAAGGAGTGACCCATAGATACCCGGACCGTGCCATTTGGTATATTTCTCATGTATGTGCTGTATATTGTAGGTTTTGTACAAGGAAACGAAAGGTGTCTGACCCAGAAGAAACTCCCAATCGCAACGAATGGGAAAAAGCATTAGAATACTTTCGCACACATACGGAACTACGTGAGGTCATTTTGTCCGGCGGTGACCCCCTTACCCTCTCTGATTCTTCCCTTGATTATCTTTTGGGTGAGTTAAAATCCATCCCCCATCTCAACCAAATACGAATCCATTCCCGTCATCCAGTTACGATGCCCATGCGACTTACTGAATCGCTTGCATCTGTATTTGCAAAATATTTTCCCCTGTATATGGTCACTCATTTCAACCATCCAAATGAAATCACAGAAGAGACTAAAATGTATGTTATGCGAATGATAAAAGCAGGACACCTTTCTATTTTCAATCAAACTGTATTGCTATCTGGAATCAATGATGATGAAAAAGTATTATCCGAACTAAATTACAAACTCATATCCATCGGGATCAAACCTTATTACCTCCACCAATGTGATGAAGTGTTTGGAAGTTCTGATTTTGTTGTGCCTATTGAACGAGGGATTGAAATCTATAGAAAACTCCGTGGTTTCCATTCAGGTATAACGATTCCTAGTTATGTAAAAGACTTAACGGGTGGTGGAGGTAAGGTCCTTCTTTCACCAGACTATTTCCAAAAGAAAACAAAAGATGGATACCTTTTCCAAAATTATTTAGGAGATGAATATGAAGTGGGTCATTAAAATCACTTCCATTTTTTCATTAATGTTTGTGATGGCCTGCCAATCAGACAAAAAAATTCGTTTGGACAATAAAGAAATGATCCAAACACCAATCCCAAAACTGGAACCAAACAAAAACCACCTAACAAAAGAACTTCGCCTTACCTACCATGCAGTTTGGGTAGCAAAAGAAAATTTTGAACTTCTTAAATCTGGATCAATATTTGGTACCGGAAATAGTTATGAAATTAATTTGGAAACAGGTGGGAAAATCCGGTGGATGAGATTGTCCTCCACCGACAGAGAAAACCAGTCTCAATTTCCTTATTTCTACAAAGACGAAATCCAAAATCCAGATGTTTCGTATTTTGTTTGGGGAAACAAAAAATGTAGTGTCCTTGTGTTTTCACTTCCCGACGGGAAACTCTACGGTCGTTGGGAGGGTGTCCATAACGGATTTTTACTAGTATTTGAAACCGTTATATCAAATGAAAAGGCAGCAAAAGAACTGGCAAAAGAACTCCATCAGATCGTACAACAATCTTTGGAGCTATATTAGGCCCTTTCATTTTTCGCAAAGCCCTACTTTTTTTGAAAAAAAGATTAGGCAAATAGGCAGTGGCCGTTAGTCTTTGGGGAGAAGATTTATGTGGTTAAAATTAGGTGAATCGGAAGTTATTAATTTGGATTACGTTGCCTCCATCAAAAAAAATCCCAACCAACCTTCCATTGAAATCATTTACCAAGATCTCAATAATGTAAAATCCTTACCTTTCCCTGGCAAAGAGGAACGCGATCGCGCCTTCAAAGCCATTTTAGAAAACCTCTCCCGAATGAAATTATACTTTGAATGAACTATGGAATTTGAAGCACTAAACCCTAATCTCTATGCACAAGTATTGGATGAATTAGAAATCATCCCGTCGACAAAACCCTACCAAATTCTTTTTTACGGATCCAGAGAAAGGGGAGATTTTCATCCCGAATCCGATCTCAATTTTTATTTGGTAGCACATTCTACTGATCAAATGAAGTCGCAATTTATCGAATCGATTTCGCGCGCCTTACAGAAATTAGAGGATGTGGCTCCAGTGAATATGATCGCCGGAGATGCGGACTCGCTTCGCCACAGAATTAAAATTTCTGAACCTGGAAGTTTGCAACTGATGGAAGCCTCATCGGTTTTTTTCGGGGAAGGATTATTTGAAGATCTAAAATCCGATTGGGAAAAATGGAAACAAAGAGCAATTCCAAAATCAGATCTCATTGCTTATTTAGAAAAACGAATTCGATTTTTCAAACAACAGGTCACTAGAAATACCAAAGACGAAATCTCTCAATTAGAAAGGATTACAACTCTCACACTTCATATTTGGGCATTACAAAACATCCATGACCTCACTCATATTGAACTTTTAAAAATGGATACCCCAGATCAGGTAGCTCCCTTATTCACCAATCTCTACAGAAAAGAAATGGAAGATTCGATTTGGGAACTTTTGGAGTTACAAACTCGCGTTCGAAAATTGAAAGTGGACATTCGTTGGAAACGAGAAGTGTCTAGAGAAGACATTCACGAAACCAAATACAAACTCATCTCCTTACGTAAAGATGAGGAGTTTATGATGAATCTTTGGGCATAAACCAAAGATTCATAAAGACCGACGACCTGTTTTGATTTTAGCGGATCACAACTAAGTGATTCCACCATCCTTTACTTGTTTTTTTCTAATTCCGCAAACTCTGAAAGATAAGATCCGTATCCTCTTTCTTTAAGTTTTTCTTTGGGAATAAACTCCATTGACGCCGAATTCATACAATAGCGTTTGTTTGTTGGTGCTGGCCCATCATCAAATACATGACCCAAATGAGAATTTGCTTTTTTGGAACGTACCTCCGTTCGTGTCATCCCATAAGAATTGTCTGTCACCTCAATTACGTTTTCTTTGACTAGTGGTTTTGAAAAACTTGGCCATCCTGTACCAGATTCAAATTTATCCTTCGAACTAAAAAGTGGTTCTTTGGAAACAATGTCTACGTAGATACCTTCTTTGTGATTGTCCCAATATTCATTTCGAAAAGCAGGTTCCGTCTCCTCTTCTTGAGTGACTCGATACTGAAGGTCAGTTAGTTTTTTTCTTAGTTCCGGGTTTTCTGTTTTTTTTGGTGGATGAGAAGATGTTTCCATACAAGAGGAAAGTAAGATCAATCCGAATGCCAAAAAGAACAAAAGCAAAATGGTAGAAAGGAAACGATTCATGGAGTTTAGACTGGGAGAAAAGAAAATTTTACTTTCCTTTGGGCGAAAATAATTTCGTCTAAACTTCGTATGCTGATTGCTCCTTTACCAAAGAATGAGACAGCGCGCCTTTTGGCATTGAAAAGGCTAGAAATTCTCGATACACCGGAAGAGGAGATGTTTGATGAAATTACAAGTCTTGCTTCCATGATTTGTAATGCACCCATTTCTTTAGTCAGCCTTATCGATGAAACAAGGCAATGGTTCAAATCCCACCATGGATTGAACACACGAGAAACTCCAAGGTCCCTCGCTTTTTGTTCTCATGCTATTTTAGGGGATGAACTTTTTTTAATTCCCAACGCCAAAGAAGATTTACGTTTTCAAAACAACCCCCTGGTCAACGAGGCACCCAATGTCATATTTTATGCTGGGATTCCTCTAGCATTGGATGACCAGATCAAACTGGGAACTCTTTGTGTCATTGATAACAAACCGAGAGAACTGAGTGCCGACCAAATCCAAATGTTGAAGTTACTAGGAAAACAAACCGTTCGTTTGTTACAAATGCGTAAAGATAGAGATAGATTGGAAATTGAAAAACGTTCGGCAGAAAGAGCAACGGCAGCCAAACGAGATTTTATCGCTGCCATTAGTCATGATATCCGTAACCCATTAAATTCTCTTCTTGGTATGTCGGAGATGATCAGAGATACAGAGATGACTCCAACCATTCTTAGTTATGTAGACCATATTAAAAATGCAGGAGAAGTCATTTTACATTTAGTCAACGATACGATTGAACTCTCAAGACTGGAAGAAAGCGAAAGTTCATTGAACAATGAATGGTTTCATTTGGGCCAATGTTTATCTATTTTTAATTTATTTTTCATTGAAGAAACAAAACGTAAAAAAATTGAATTTAAATTAAACAACAATGTTTCTAATCAAACTTTCTTATTATCCGATTTACGTAAAATGGAAAAAATCATTTGGAACCTAACTGCCAATGCAGTTAAGTTTACTTCAAAAGGAAGTGTTCAATGTGTAGTTGATTTAGAAATTAAAACAGAAACAAATGCAATTTTACACATACAAATCAAAGACACGGGACCAGGCATTTCGCCTGAAGTTAAAAACAAACTCTTTCAAAAATACAATGAATTTCTACCTGAAGGTTGCGAAATCTCGGGCTCAGGTCTTGGTTTATCTATCGTGAAACTTTCCTTAGAAGAGTTAGGTGGTAGCATAGAAGTTGATTCAGAAGTTGGAATTGGTTCTAGTTTCAAAGTAAAAATTCCAGTAGTTTGGAAAAAGGAAGAAGATCCAAAACTCACTTCAAATCATAAAACAAAAAAAGTTACGTCACTTCCAAGTTTTCAAAAAACTTTAAAAGTCTTAATTGCTGATGACAATGAACTCAACCGAAAAGTGCTTCGTAGTTATCTTAAATCCCTACCTATTGAAGTGACCGAGACAAATAACGGTATTGATACACTAAGAGAACTGGACCATTCCCAGTTTGATATTGCTTTTTTGGATATCGAAATGCAGGGAAAACATGGAACAGAAATTGCGAAATCACTTTCAGGAAAACCCCATCGACCAATACTCTTTGCATGCACAGGCCTTTGTATGCCGGAAGAGAAAAACCTAATTTTGGCATCAGGATTTGATTACTTTATGCCCAAACCCTATCTCAAAGAAGAACTATATGCCCATCTAACGGAAATCGCACAAAAAAGCCGATAAACCTGGCCTTGGAGGTTCAGGTATTTTTACCTTTCTTTTTTAGGCCGTTTTTTTATTGTATCCTATTTCCATGACTAAGAATGACACCGAAGTTGGAAATGACTTCCAATCCTTCGGATTACGTCCTGAAATACTACAAGGAATCACTGATGCAGGCTTCGAATCACCAAGCCCTATCCAAAAACAAGCGATTCCGCTCGTATTGGAAGGAAAAGATTTAATCGCACAAGCGCAGACCGGAACCGGAAAAACTGCAGCTTACGGACTCCCCTGTTTGAACCGAATTAGTGTGAACGATGGCATGCAAGTGCTTGTCCTCACTCCAACTCGTGAACTTGCCCTGCAAGTATCTGATGAACTGTTTAAATTGGGAAAACATTTAGGAATCAAAACCACCACAATCTATGGTGGAAGTTCCTATTCTAAACAAATCACACAAGTGGCCAAAGGTGCCCAAGTTGCCGTTGCAACTCCAGGAAGACTTCTCGACCTATTGAAAGGTAAGGAACTTAAAAACTTCAAACCTTCAATGGTGATATTGGATGAAGCAGATGAAATGCTCGATATGGGCTTTATGGATGATATTGAATCCATCTTTAATCTACTGCCAACCAAACGACAAACTTTACTTTTCTCCGCAACAATGCCGGAGCCGATTAAGAAGTTGGCAAGTAAATACCAAACGCACCCTGCTCATGTAAAAATTGCAGCAACAGAAAAATCTTCTAAAAACATCGAACAAGTGTACTACGTGATTGATGAAGCAGAACGTGAAATTTCTGTAGTTCGAATTTTGGATTATGAAAATCCATTTAAGGCAATCATCTTCACAAAAACGAAGAAAGAAGCTGATGATTTAAAATCAACTCTCAGTTTTAAAGGATACCCTGTGGAAGCACTTCACGGAGATCTAAACCAAAAACAAAGAGAACAAGTTTTAAAAAGTCTTCATGATGGCCGAGTGAAGATCCTTGTTGCAACTGACGTTGCCGCTCGTGGACTTGATGTAAAAGATTTGTCACTTGTGATCAACTACCACCTACCTTTTGATAGCGAAAGTTATACTCATAGAATTGGTCGTACAGGTCGTGCCGGAAAATCAGGAAAAGCTGTGACTCTTGTGACAACCAGAGAATCTCGTGCTCTCATCCGACTCAAAGGAACTTCTGGAACCAATTTGACTATTGCAGCTCTTCCAACCAAAAAGGAAGTACTCGCAAGAAGAGAAGAAGACTTTTTAAACAAAGTTGTGGAAACAGAAATCCATGCAGACGCAGAAGAAGTTTTAGAAAAACTTTTGAAGTTAGACGACAAACGTTCGTTAGCTTTAAAACTCCTTTCGACTATGCTTGATAAAACCAAAATCAGTGGACCGGAAAAAATCGGAAAAACACCTGCAGAATGGAGCGAAATGCCTCCTGGTGGTGGATCTGGTGGAAGACGGCGTCGTGATGAAGGTGGATCTGGTGGCGGCGGTCGCGGTGGTTACCGTGGTGGAAGATCCAACAGTGACAGAGGGGAAAGGAGCGAACGCGGAGAACGCAGTGAGCGAGGTGGGGATTCCCGCCGTAGCAGCTCACCCTCTTCTAAAAAAGAAGGTGGCGTTTACGTAAAGGCTGCCGGGAAAAAAACTCAGCGTTTTCGAAACAAGTAGTGGCTCACAAACCACTCTTCACCGTTTCGGTAACCCCATAACTCAGCACAGGCGAGAAAGAAAACTTTCCAATAAACAAACCATTTGGTTTTTTCTTTTTCGCCGTAAGTACTGGCAAGGATAGGCAAAAGTTTATCCTTGTTTTGGGTCATATTATCATACCAAGCTTCACTTGTTCTCGCATAATGAGTTCCATTCACAACCCAATGGTTTTCGATAAGGAAATCTTTTTGGAAGTATAAAAATAGATCATCCGAAGGCATCTGCCCACCAGTAAAAAAATACTTCGCCATCCAATCCGTTTCATCAATGACTTCAAATGGATAAGCAAATTCTCTATGAGTGAAGATATGTACAAAAAACTTTCCATCCGCCACAAGAAACTTAGATAGTTTTTCAAAGAGTTTTTCGTAGTTTTTCATATGTTCTAACATTTCTACAGAAACAATCCGATCAAACTTGTCCTTGGTAGTAAAATCGTTCATATCTTTAGTGATGATGGTTAGATTTTTTAATCCACGTTCTTTGGCTCGTTTGTCTATGAACTCTTTTTGTGTACGCGAGTTGGATACACCTGTAACTTTTGATTTCGGAAATTTTTCTGCGATATAGAGAGATATACTCCCCCAACCACATCCTAAATCCAAAACTTTCATTCCATTCTGAATCTCTGCACGTTCTACCGTGATTCGTAACATCTCTTCTTCGGATTCAGCAAAACTTGTATCGAGAGTGGGCCAATACCCAGAAGAATACTTCATCCTAGGTCCCATTACATACGTAAAAAAATCGCTGGGGACTTCGTAATGTTGTTCGTTTGCCGCATCCGTATGTACGGCAATCGGAGATTTTTTTAACTCGTTCACATAATTCATTTTATGTTGGAGCCCAGCCGTAACATTCTCTTTTCTTTCTTGTTTGATTCGCAAATTCAAAAGTTGACGGATGCGAAATCGAATGAGCCAATCAGGAAAGATATCCTTTTCTAGCAGTGCGTTGATACTAAAAGAAGAACCTTCTTCTTTTTTGGAAGAATCCGTAAAATTCATGTTTTATCCTTTATTATTTTTGTTTTGGGAACCAGGGGAAAAATGCATTTGTGGTGCGCATATATTCGCGAAAACCATCTCCTTTGGAAAGAAGGGAATATTTTTCTGCAAAAGGAACACCGGAAACAAATCGTAACAATACAAACATAAAGACTGGTGTAAATAGGGAAAGGGCTGCCCAAGGTGCAGAAAGAATCGGAATGATCCCAATTCCAAGCCAGATCACCCATTCAAAAAAATAATTGGGATGTCTTGTGTACTTCCAAAGTCCTAGATCACAAACTTTCCCTTTGTTTTTTGGATCTGATACAAATTTGTGAAGGTCCCTATCAGCGATTCCTTCCCCGATGACTCCCACTACAAAAAAAATCCAACCAAGAACTACCATTAAATACCCGTTAGGTCCCATCATCCCGGAGTTGGGAAATAAGTTCCACTGCGCGGCAAAGTAAAAAGGAAAAGAAAGAAAAAGTGCGAGAAACCCTTGTAATAGAAACACATTGGTAAACATCTTCTGATGGACTTTGTCGCCGTAGTCCTTTCGAAATCCAGCGTACCTTTTGTCTTCAGGATGGTTTGTACGGATGCGTGTCCAATATAGAAACCCAGACAAACGAAGGGCCCAAATCCAAACAGGAATGAGCACTGCCCATTTCGCAAAAACAGTCCCAGTGCCAAAAAAAACGAGAACACTCGCAATTCCAGCGATGACAAGCCCCCAACCCACATCGATGACGGCATAGTTATCTCTGGATTTTCCCCAAAACCACATGAGAGTCATCAATAGAAATGTGAATATAACAGCAGTTAAATACGAAAAAAATAAATTTTCCAAAGGTTAGACAATCTCCCTATACCTTGGTTTAGACAGGATTCAGTGTGATTTGAAGTCCTCATAAAGTTTTTTATATAGAATTTTTTCTAAAAACTTAGGAGAGAAAAATCGCATCCATTCCAAAAATTTTCCTGACAAGTTGAATGTGACAAGCCTTGCTTCTTTGTCTTTAGCAACAGACATTAAAACATGAGCTACTTCTTTTGCACTCTTTCGTTTTCCTTTTGCGGGTGCCTCCGATAAAGTCCCACCGGATGCGTCAAGGCCAGATGTTCTAAGCGCCGTGTCCGTATAGGGAACACATACAAGGGAAACACCAAGTCCCGATTCTAAGTTTTCGATCCGAAGAGATTCGAGTGCCGCATGTAAGGCAGACTTAGATGCGGAGTATGCCGCACGCCCAGGCACTCCATAGAGAGCAGAGACTGTGGATGTGGTGACAATATTTCCTTTGGCAGTAAGAAGAAGAGGTAAAAGCCCACGGATGAATTGGATGGGGCCAAAAAAATTCGTAGCAAAGGTTTTGCGATACACATCCATCGAAAGGGAATCAAAACGACCATGTGCAGTGATTCCTGCGTTATTAAACAAAACATCAATTTTAGAAACTTCCTTTCCAATCCATTCGGTGGCATCTAATACAGAAGTAGGATCCGCAAGATCACAAGCAACTCGGTGAATGATAACACCGTCGTGTTTGTTTTTGGGTTCGGAAATTTCTGCAGCCCTTCTTGCTACAAGGACAAGTTCACAGGGAAAGGTAGCCAATTCTTCATACAATGCCTTGCCGATCCCACTTGTTGCTCCAGTGATCACTACCACCCTATCGTTCCAAAAATCTTTATTCATAAGGCCCCTTTCTTCTGATTCCCACTCGACAAAGGATAAGGACACAGGAGGATCTGACGAGTGAATTTTGATTCTAAATCGCACGAGGGAATATGTTAAACAAAGTATGGGAAATCCAAGGATCATTCGGATTAGAAAACCTAAAACAAACTACAAGGGATCTTTCTGAATCACTGACTCCTAAAGAAGTTCTCGTTCGCCTAACAGCCACTTCACTAAACTATCGTGATTATTTAATGGTGATTGGAACTTATAACCCAAGGCAAAAACTTCCCCTCATCCCTTGTTCTGATGGAGCCGGTGTGGTGGAAGCTGTTGGATCTGAGGTCACTCTTTGGAAAAAAGGAGACCGGGTGCTTCCGATTTTTGCCCAGAAGTGGATGGATGGGGCACCAAATATGGACAACCTCCGTTCCACTCTCGGTGGTCCACATGACGGCTGTTTAGCGAATTTTGGTAAATTCCAAGAAGAAGGCCTTGTCGCCACACCAAACCACTTAAACGATAAAGAAGCAGCCACATTGGGATGCGCTGGGCTCACTGCCTACAATGCCGTTGTGAATTTTGGAGGGATTGAACCTGGATCCGATGTACTTTGTTTAGGAACTGGGGGTGTTTCTCTATTTGCCTTACAATTTGCAAAAATGATGGGATCTCGGGTCATCATCACATCATCCAGTGATGAAAAACTAGAACGTGCCAAAACCCTCGGTGCGGACGTTACCATCAACTATGCAACCAAAACCAACTGGGAACGAGATGTCCGTAAACATACCAAGATGGCAGGTGCCGATCTCATCATCGAAGTGGGTGGTGCTGGCACGATGCAAAAATCAATGATGAGTGTCAAACCATACGGTATCATTGCTCTCATCGGAGTCCTTGCTGGTGGAGAATCAAGCCTTTCTCTTTACCCGATTCTTATGCAAGGAGTCAAAGTCCAAGGTGTGATCGTCGGAAGCCGCGCCGATTTTGAAAAAATGAACCGAGCCATCGAACAAAATAAAATGAAACCCGTTGTGGACAAAGTGTTCGGTTGGGATGAAGTCCCAGAGGCCTTACAGTATTTGCAAACCGGGAAACATTTTGGGAAAGTGGTGGTGAGTTGGGAATAGAGAATTAAAGATACAATACCAATAGTAATAGCAGAACCAAGAATCAAAAAAGATTCGTAATTTTCGCGTATCGAAGTTAGTTATTTTTGGTTTGCGATTCTATCTAATAATTCTTTTAGGAGAGTGCGCTCTCCCTCCGAAAGTGAGGAGGCACTCGGCAGTAACGCTTGCAAAGTAATTGCAGCCGACCCGATGTCGGAGCTAGAGGATTTTTGGGATGGTTTTTTATTTGTAATCGCCGAAACAAGCACCTCGCGTGCATCATAAGAAAGGTTGACATCGCGTATTTCTTCTGGCATCGCAAGTAGGCTGAGTACGATTCCAGAACTAAAGGAATAAATCAATTCGGCCGCACGTTTTTCAGTCACCTGCAGCTGACCCGCAACTGCTATGCGGTGGACTAGTTCACTAAGAAGTTCTTTTGATTTTTCGATGATGGGTAAGTTTAATTCCGGCCTTGGTTCACCAAACATCAACACATAAAGGACTGGGTTTTCAAGTCCAAAGGTAATATGAGAATCCCATGCCCTTCGGAGATCTTCTACAGGATCAGGACTTGGTTTTTGTTCTTTCTTCTTGTTAAAGGCTGCGACAAATCCAGATTCAGCTACGGCATCAAGTAGGCCTCGCATATCACCAAACAAACGATAAAGAGTCGGAGCTTGCACCTTCGCTGCAGCAGAGACACTCCTCGTCGTTAAGGCCTCTCGACCGCCTTTCTTTAATACACTTAGAGCCGCTTTGAGAATCCTCTCACGAATATCATTTCGGGATGCACTCATTTCAGGAGTTGGGCCTGCAGACTTTTTTTGAGACACGATTCGATGCTACTTTTGGTTCAAATTCTTTGGACTCAAATAACTTAGAAAAGAATGTAATCTTTGTCGATGATTAAAAATTTCGATCCAACATCAAACCAATAAACTTGAATTGCCCCCTACTATTTTTCGTTGGAGAAGGGGAAAAATTTGATTGCAAACAAATGTTATCAATGATACTCATATTCTGTTATCAATGATAACAGAATGATTTGGGATAAAATGGATCCCAGACGAATAAAAAGGTGGCAATATGTCTAACAAAATCTGGCTCATTACAGGAAGTTCTCGCGGTTTCGGTCGAATATGGACGGAGGCTGCCCTCCAACGCGGAGACAAAGTGGCGGCCACCGCACGTTCAATTGCAAACTTGGCAGAACTGAAGGAAAAATACGGTGATCAAGTTCTAACATTAGAACTCGACGTCACAAAACCCGAAGAGGTCAAACGTGTGGTGGAAGAAGCCCATGCGCACTTTGGCAGACTAGATATAATCTTGAACAACGCTGGATATTCGCTTGTGGGTACCATTGAAGAAGCAAGTGGAGAGGAAGTCAGGGCTCTTTATGAAACTAATATTTTTGGTCCACTCTCTGTGATCCAAGCGGCATTACCGTTATTACGCAAACAGGGTGGAGGTCATATCATTGGTGTTTCCAGCACGATGGGCCTTGTATCGGCGCCATTGATTGGATATTACTGTTCTTCCAAATGGGCCTTCGAAGCGATTCATGAAAGTCTGGCGAGCGAAGTGAAACCTTTCGGTATCAAAGTAACTATTGTAGAACCTGGTGCCTATGCCACCGAGTTTGGAAGCCCCACTTCATTGAAGTTTGCAGCAGGACTTGGTATCTACACAGATCTTAAAAACCAGGTCCAAGAGGGATTAAAAAACCAACATAGAGGGAATCCAAATGCAACACCTGAGGCTTTGTTCAAAATGATCGATGCAGAAAACCCTCCCCTTCGATTGTTTCTTGGCAGTCAGAATTTACCTTTGGTGCGAAGAACCTATGCAGATCGTTTTGCCACTTGGGAAGCTTGGGAGGAAGTTTCAAACTCAGCACAGGGATCATTGTAAATGAAATTCATCCCGGAATTCTGATTTCCGAAAAATTCTGGATGAATTTCTAAAAAAAATAAGTTGGTATATTTCGAGTTATACCAGCTTATTTGAGTTAGCTGATCAAAAAAGCGTAGAATCGATAACCACTTTGTATACATACAAAAAGTAGAGGGGAGAGAATCGCTGCTCACACCCTATACATATTTTTATAAATACAGACAAAATACCTATTTTGTAAACTAGTTATCTTTAAAGAAAGAATCTCGCCACATTTCTCGGTTCCACTAAAAGATACAATTTGTCTAATATTTTAGATATTTATATAATTTTTACTACTTTCGATTCAAAGTGTACGCTTCTTGCATTTTGGCCTCGCATAGGAGAAGACCAAAAATTTGATCTTTTAGAAAATGCAGAAGCAAAGATTATCCATCACCATACTCTCTTTTTATCTTTTCATTCATTACGGGATCTTTGGGCAAACTACTGCACAATCCACAACACAGGAAACTCCCAACATAACACCAAACTCTAGTTCCATGACGACTCAAACAGAAGAAACAAAACCAATACCGCCTCCTTCTTGGGCAGATGGATTTTCAGTTGGTGCTTTAGTTCGTGTCGGTCCAGAAATGAAGTATAACTTTGATTTCAATCGTAATACAAATGACAATGTAGATTTTACTGGACAGAAAATCCAATTTTGGATCCAAAAAGAATTCAGCAAAGATGTAATTGCAAAAATCACATTCCAAGATTCTAGACTATGGGGTGCCGAAAAGGGTTCCCTTACTGGTATTTCCACTGCTAACGATGGGACGAGACAAAGCACTGACGTTCGCGAAGCTTATATTGAAGTTAAAAACAATTTAGGTCTCCCTCTGCATATCCAAGCGGGTCGTCAACTTCTCCGATACGGAGACGAACGTTTGGTAGGTTCACTCGATTGGACAAACGTAGGTAGAAGTTTTGATGGACTCAAGACTCAAATGGGAACAGAAGTATTTATCTTCTCATGTATTTGTCACTTCGGTGAGTGAACGTCACTCCGATATAGCAGGTAACTCAACATCCTTTGGCATCAAAAACCAATACAACACTTATATGGTGGATTGCCCTTACAATGGCACAAAACCTTGTACTGCTAAACTTGATGGACAAAGACAAGAGTTAGGTGATTCATACTTTACAGGTTTTTACAATACATTACAACCTTCTAAATATTTTCATATTGATTTGTATTATTTAGGGTTACAAAAAGAATATTTGCGCACGAACCATTCCCTGATTCTCACCACTGGAGAAACGGGAACACCAGAATCCAGAGCTGGTAGATGGGATATTTTACATACCTATGGAATGAGAATTACCAACAAAACACAGTCAGGCAAAAAGTCTCTCCAGTCTTTTGATTATTCGTTTGAATATGTTGTACAAATAGGAACGACGGGTAAATCCATTAGACCCAAATGGGATGACCACCGAACTGAAGTTACTTTATTTGACCCACTAACCAACACAAATTATAAACATAGTATTTAATTTATTCCGAAAGAGAAAGATACAAAACCTATGCTTTTGGTGCCGACATAGGTTATACAATCAATAAACTGAGAGTTGGTTTTGCTTACGATGTGGGGAGTGGAGATCCAAACAGAAATGACTGATCGATCGCAAGTTTTCAAAACTTATTCCACACCAATCACTTTTTTTATGGAATGGCAGACCAAGTCAGTTGGGTGAATATGAAATCAAAATCAGTAAACCTAACCTATAACTTAGGAACTTATGGATCATTTCGTTTTGATTATTTTGCGATTGAAAAACACAAACTCCAAGACAGTTGGTATGACATTGTCGGCGTTGCCAAATTAGGTGCGAGTACCGAATCCATTTCAAACAATCAGTATGATACAAGCCAAGTCCTAACGGAAAATGGAACAGGAAACAATCGACCCGTTTCCATGCTTGGGAAAAGTTTATTTCGTGAACTCGATTTTAAATACAACGTCCCATACCAAAATTTTATTTTAGAATGTGGGTATAGTGTTATTTATGCGGGAGATGCCATTCAAAATAAGGTGAATGACCGCAGCATCAATTCCCAAGTTTATACGAATCAATTTGCTAAAACAGCACAGTTTGCTTATCTTATGGTAACGGCACAGTTTTAAAAATTGGGATCAAACATAAAGATTAAACATCTTTTAATTTTAATAAATTCGTCATCGCACTTAATTCCAAATCGGCCGTCCGATTGAGAAGATTTTTAATTTCACCTAACAGTCGATCGTCTCCTTTTTTACCTAAGGAATCAAACAAAGAGGCTATTTTTGTCCAATGATTTGAGATCTCTTGAAATTGGAGGTGGGTATTTTTAAAGATAGGATCTTTTGTTAACTCATAAGATTCAAAAAGGAAATCTCGATATAAATTACGAAAAATGGCACCACCTGTCCCAGCCTTTTCCATCAGCATAGCTGTGGTTCCAAAATCTCTTTGAATGTCTTTTGAAGAGTGAAACCACTTCTCTAAATTGGATGCTAGTTTCCGAATTCCTTTATAGGATACATTGGTAATTGGAGGATTTAAATATTCACGTGCATTGTTTTTTGCAGCAAGTGCAACTACCTTTCCCAAGTTTATTTGTTTTTTCCCAGGCTCGATTGTATAAAAAAGATTTTTAGATGCCATAGCGCCCTTTTCGCTTCTTGCAAGCTCCAAACTTTTTATAGAAGTTCGAACTTTTGTTCCCTGTTGTTTGGTATCAATCAAATATGCATTTGTTTTGTCGTATCCGTAAAGAGCCGCATAATGACCTGCAAAATGGAATGGCTTTGAAAAATATTCCAAATGAAAACAATCCAACTTCAATCCGACGGGTGTTCCCGAATCTATCAGATCGCAAACCGAGGACCAAGCCTTAGATTTAGAAGCCGTTTCTTGGATTTTCAGCTTTAAATTTAGGTTTTTAGAAATATTTTCCGTGAGCCCGTCCGGTTTGACACGCCCACCAATAAAGGGAAAATCCATAGATTTCATATTCCAAAAAATAAAACTAAGACCTTCTCCTATACCAAATAACATGGGTTCTGAAAGTTTGATCCCAATGTGTTTTAAAAGAGTACCCGTCGTTGTTGTTTCACAGTGAACTCCTACAAAGGGAGAAAAATTATTTAAAATCATAGTTTGAGTAAATTCCAAAATAGCAAATTTAAAAGTGGTAAATAAACCTTCCCGTTTTGCCAGTCTATAAAGATCATACGAATTGAATTCAAATTAAAGTTTAACCAAGGCCTACATCTAAAGCCATCATAAGAACAAATCCAAACATAGCACCAAGAGTGGACATCTCCGTTTCTTTTCCAGTATGAGATTCTGGAATGAGTTCCTCTACCACTACAAAAATCATCGCCCCCGCTGCAAAAGATAAAGCAAAAGGCAAAATACTTTCTACATAAAAAACAAGGGCTGCACCGAGAAGACCCCCAATCGGTTCTACAAAACCGGAAAGTTGCCCATACCAAAAACTTTTCCGTGCCGAGAACCCTTCTCGTAACAAGGGAATGGAAACCGCAGCACCTTCTGGAATATTTTGAATTCCGATCCCAAAGGCAACTACGACGGCAGCCATGAGTGCTTCATATGTAAATCCATCACCAAGCGCACCGAAGGCGACTCCAACAGCTAAACCTTCAGGAATATTATGAAGTGTGATTGCCAAAATCAGAAGCAGACTTCTTTGAAAAGAGGACTTCCCTCCTTCTAAACGATTTTCTTCTAAACCTACATGAAGATGAGGAAGGAGTTTATGTAATAGGTATAAAGACAAACCACCGGATAAAAAACCAAGACTTACATGGAACCAAGCAAGATTTCCGGCACGTTCTGAAAGTTCGATTGATGGCAATAGAAGAGACCAAAAACTCGCCGCAATCATAATGCCTGAAGCAAAGCCGAGCATTGCATTAAAAACAGGTCTTGGTACTGTTCGAAAGAAAAAAACAAAACCTGCACCGAAAGCAGTACAAAACCAAGTAAATCCAGTGGCAAATAGCGCCAAAACTACTGGGTGAAATGACAATAGAGAATCTAACATCTACTTGGCTAACTGCCTTCCTAATTCTTGGTTTTTACCGTAAAGTGAAATTGCAAGGAGAGATACGAAACTGGATGTTTTTTTCATAATCTCTAAATATAGGGAATTTTCCGATATTAATCAATTTTTTTTCAGCAGGCTTTTCAAAAAATAAGACGCAATACAAACACCAATAAATACCCGTTAGCAGATTAAAAACCAACAAATTATTAAATGGAAAATACGAAATTTAAAATCATTCCAATCATGGGAGTCAACATTAACTCTAAGTAAAACATTCAATTGTGGAACAGAAAAAAAGAGGATAAATATACACTCTCCGATATCTCTTCAGATTGCATTACCACAGGTGTCCAACTATAAAAATTAGTTAAAAAAAAACTTTACGAAAGCCTTTTGTTAAAGGAAGGTTTTCGTATGAAAAAAATTTCCCTTTTTTTACTAATACTTGCACCTCTTCTCATCACCGCACAGACATTAAAAGATGCGAAAGAATTCCAAGCACTCTCCAAAAAAATGTGTGCAAAAACTTCTGAGTGTATGAAAGAAAAGTTAAAAGATCTTCCTGCCGACCAAAGAAAAATGGTCGAATCTCAATTTGTGAATGGGAACGTCTGCGAATCTAGATACAAAAATTACGTGGTAGAAGGCCAAAAACCGGCAAACAACCAACCCACAAAAAAACTCTCCAAACAAGATTTGGAAGACATGAAAAAATGTGCCAAAGAGATGGCAGCATTTTCTTGTGCAGATTTAGAAGATGGAAAAGTTCCAGAAGCTTGCGAAAAATTCCAAGAAGAAGACTAAACTAAATACTTATACTTCCATCCAATACGGGCTAATTTCACTTAGTCCGTGTTTTCCAGATAATTTCAAAAGTAGCCGATCCATTCCAATAGAAATCCCAGCACAATCGGGAAATCCATTTTCTAAGGACTTAAGAAAACTCTCATCCATAGGAAACACTTCTTTTCCTAATTTTCCACGTAACTCTTGTTCTTCGCTAAATCTTTTCCTTTGTTCTTTTTCATCACTCAGTTCATAAAAAGCATTTGCAAGTTCTAACCCGTCCCAATAAATCTCAAATCGTTTGGCAACTCCATCTACAATTTTTGCGAGTGCAGCACATTCAGGAGGATAGTCGTATAAAAATACAATGCCTTCACCTAAATTTGGTTCTACTAGGTTTAGAAAAACTAAAAAGAAAAGATCTTCATAGGGCCAGTTTGTTAGTTCTGAAACAGGCGAAGATGATAACTTTTTGATTTCTATCGTTTCAATCAAATCTTCTTTGGAAAACCCATGTCCTACATTTTGTATAAATGTTTCTTTGACAGATTGATGGCGAATCCAATCTGGACTAGATGTTTTTTTTTGGTCTTCCTCTTTTCCAAAGAAATGAATCAATTCTCTTATAAACGTCTCGATATACTGGCGTAAAGAAGCATCATCCATTCCTTTTGCGTAAAGTTCTAACATCACAAACTCTTTGGAATGGAATTCACTGCCCATTTCCCCTGACCTGTATGTATGAGCTAGTTCAAAGATTCTAGTCATACCTTTGGCCATCATTTGTTTCAAACAGTACTCGGGAGAAGTGATGAGATATCCTTTTTCCGCTCCACTGGGAGAACGCACTTCAAAGGGATCAAGATAAGGTTCCATCCCCACAACAGGTTTTAAGGTAGGTGTATCCACTTCCAAAAAACCATCTCTCCATAAAATCTCACGGACCTTTCGGAATACTTTGGAACGAAAAATGAGTGTATCTTTTGAGAGTGAATCCATACCATTACCTCCAATGGCAAAAAAAACAAAATACCTCACCGTACGTGAAGTTCAGAATGCCTATGAAATTGTCATTTTATCTAAGAATGTCCATCCAGAATTAGAGGAAGAAATGGATTCTGTGATGCATATGTTGTTCTTTCAAACAAGATCTCATATTCAAATGGATCTCTCTAATCTACCTTACCTTCCCCTAACACTCCTTACTAAACTTTTAAATATCGCCCGGGACCTTCGTTTGAAAAAACGTGTCCTTGTTCTTCTGGGACTTCCCCTTTCTGGTTATATGTATTTAAAACGATTTGGCCTGATCCGACTCGTTTTCCCGAGTGAAGCCATACTTAGGGAGTCACATCGAGTTCCCAGGGGATAATTTCTAAATTCACACCCATTTCACCTAACAAAAGCATAGTCCTTTTGTCGAGAACCACACCTTTTGTGAACTCGGAGGCAAACTCTACAGAAACATAAATGGTAGATTCGTAACTTTCAGTGAATTCTTTTAGATCTTTTCGAACTGGTGCTAAGGTTTTAAGCAAATCCCAAATATGGTCAAGCACAGGAAACTCAGGTCCTAACTTAGAATTCAGCTGCCAATGACTCGGAATTGTCATATTTTCTATGTCTTTTGCATCAGCACCGTGGTAATAGTCCGGTTGGATGCCCAGTTTCTCTGTGACTTCCAATGGCCTTAGTTTGGGCCCATTGATGGCGAACATCGCCCACGATTTTGCTTCCCTTTGTGTTCCTGATTCCATTTTTTACTTTTTTTTTCTACTACAAGAAACAAATTGAGAAAGAACTCAAGGGAAAAACATGAAAAATATTTTGGTAATTGAGGACGATCCGGACATCGGGAACCTAATCCGGAAATCTCTCGATTCTGCTCACTACACAACCTCCGTTTTTGAAAATGGCGAAGACGGTTTGAAATTTTACAAATCCAATCATCCTGATTTAGTGATTCTGGACCTTTCTCTACCGGACATTGATGGTATGGAAATTTGCCGTAGCATCCGAAAATCCGATGAAAGTACGCCAATTTTTATTCTTTCCGCAAGGACAGAGGAAATTGATCGCATCATGGGACTTGAGTTAGGTGCTGATGATTACATCACAAAACCATTTTCGGTTCGCGAACTCAAAACTCGAGTGGATGTATTCTTTCGTAGATGGGACAAAAAAATTGGTATCAAACCCAATGTGGGACAAGCCGGAGAAATCATTCGTGGTGCTCTTAAAATTGATTCCATTCGTCGCCGTGTCACTCTAAACGAAA
Source organism: Leptospira harrisiae (assembly GCF_002811945.1). NCBI lineage: Bacteria > Pseudomonadati > Spirochaetota > Leptospiria > Leptospirales > Leptospiraceae > Leptospira > Leptospira harrisiae. The sequence continues at coordinate 72,431 of NZ_NPDX01000006.1, forward strand.
ATATCATCAACATTTCTAGAAAAGAATTCGACATCTTACAACTATTAGCTGGTTCACCCGGAAAAGTTTTTTCTCGCGAAATGATTTTAGAATCAGTTTGGGGCGTAGAATGGGATGGATTTGAAAGGATGATCGACAGCCATATCAAACGCATCCGTTCTAAACTAGAAAAAAACTCCGCTCAACCAGAATGGATCGAAACCATTTGGGGAATCGGATATCGTTTCACTGACAACTTTGAAAACATAGTTGTTCCAGAATAAAAATTATTATGGAAGAAGTGAAAAAAGATAAATCCCTCATCGACGAAATTAAGTTGTATGAGAAAAAAGCCAAAGAAATTGAACAAAGAGCCAAGGAGAAGTATATGGAACAAGTAAGTGACATCAAACAAAAGTTAGGTAAGGCAAGTGAAGAGGCTTCTATCAAAGCAAAAGAAGTCATTGACAATGTTGGGTCTTACGTAAAAGAACACCCACAAAAAGCAGCTGTCATCGGCTTTGGTGTTGGCCTTGGCCTTGGAATTGCACTTGGTTTAATCTTTAAGAAGAAATAATTGGACGAGAAACAAACAAAACATCGTAAAAAAGGCGGAATCAAATCCGCCTTTGAAGATTTAGTCGCTAAACTTGTAGCCTACGGCGAAGTTATGGCAATTTACATTCAAAAGAATCTCCAAATTTATATTAGAAATTTGGTTTTGTCTTCTGTTTGGGTTTTCACTTCTATTTTTCTTATTTTTTTGGGACTCTCGTACGTTTCGTACGGTATCTTTTTAAGCATCCAAAAGTTTTTTGCAAGCGGCGATCCAATCCTTGCTAGTTTTGGAACAGGATTTGGATTTTTGATTTTTGCCATTTTGTTTTTGTCACTGGTTCTAAAGAAAAGATAATTCCATGAGATTCAATCCTCTAACAGACCACGAACGGTATTTAGACAAAGATCCAAAAGACATGTCACTCTCCGAACTTAGGATGTTACTCAAAATCAAACGGATGGATTTACAACTTGGTTGGAATGAATTTGAAGGCAAAATCAAATTCTGGCAACGAGTGATTCGGTCTGTACGTGAGTCAGGAATGGTAGACCAAATGAAAGAAGGGTTCCAATCCTACTTACAAAATAAATCACCAAAAGAATAAGGGTTTCACCTCTCGAAGCCGATCTTTGTAAAAACAAAGAAGGACTTCCCATGGCTTCAGAAGAAATTTTAGTATTTACCACAATTGGCGACCGTGATATGGCCGAAGAACAAATCTCCGAAATGTTAGAACAAGGAATCATCGTATCAGGAACCATTTTCCCTGAAGTAGAACTTGTTTATCTGTGGGAAGGAAAAATCACTGTCGATACCGAAAACAAAATCCTTCTCAAAGCAAAAACTGACAAGTACAATGCGATCGAAGAATACATTATGAAACACCACCCTTACATTGCCCCAGAAATCATTCGTATGGACGTAAGTTTTGGTAGCCCCGCCTACAAAGCGTTTGTTGCCGATAAAATCAAAAAGAATAGCTAAAACCAACTTCATCCACAATAGCTCTTTTTTGTTTTTTCCTCCTGGCGAAAGTGCAATCGGCGTGATAGAGAAACTCTGATACAAATTCCATTCATGGGCGCCTCGAATCTTTTTCTGAAATCCGACTTCGTAAAGTAAAAACGACCGGGCGTACTCCGGGGTGCGCCTTCGGCTCCCGTCGTTGGAGGCATTCGCCTCCTCCGACCAAGCCCTTCGTATGCCCTGGCGGTGGGATTGTGTTGTGAATAGAACTTTTAGATAAATTTTTAAACTTATAAAAAAGTGTTGCCAAATGACTACATATTATTGATTAGTCAAATGGCTACACAATGGATTTACGAAGAGATGTTTTTCAGGCAATTGCAGATCCCACAAGGCGGGCCATCCTCCTCCTTGTGGCCACCCAGTCCATGACGGCGGGTGCCATTGCCTCCCAGTTTGATACTAAACGACCAACAGTTTCCAAACATTTACAAATTTTAACAGAATGTGAATTATTAAAAAAAGAACCTAACGGTCGTGAGATGTATTACCATTTAAACCCAAACAAAATGAAAGAAATAGCAAACTTCATTGCACCTTTCCAAAAACTTTGGGACGACCGATTTAACAAATTGGAATCGGTAATGAAAAACTATAAAGCGAAAGGATAAGAATATGGAACTCAAAACAAAAGTTTATGCAGAAGACGGCAAACAAGAGTTAAGAATCGAACGTGAGTTTGATTTACCAACTTCTTTGGTTTTTAAAGCTCATACAGTACCAGAACTCATCGAACAGTGGATGGGAAACAAAGTCCTCCAGTTCGAAGCAAAAAATCATGGAAGTTGGATTTTTGAAACCAAAAATCCGGACGGGATCGTTTTGTTTCGAGCCAACGGAGTATTACTCAATATAAAAGAAAATGAAAGTTTTGTTCGTACCTTTGAAATGGAAAATACTGGTTTTCCTGTTCAACTTGAGTTTTTTACCTTCCAAAAAATTTCAGAAACCAAATGCAAACTAATCATGCATATCATTTATAAGTCCGTCGAACATAGAGACCAAATTTTAAAGATGCCATTTGCACAGGGAATCAATATGGCCCACAACCATTTGGAAAAAGTTCTTGGTGAGAAAGTTTAATTCAAAACTTTTATGAAATAGATAAAAAGGAAATTGGAGCCAATTGAAATGAAACAGACAAATTCCAAAATGAATCAAGTCGATTTATATTTCCAAAAAATCAAAAACTGGAAACTGGAATTTCAAATCTTAAGATCAATTGTATTAGAAATTGAATTACAAGAAGAAATCAAATGGGGACAACCTTGTTACACTTGGAATGGAAAAAACATATTCCTAATCCATGGATTCAAAGATTACTTTGCTATTTTATTTTTTAAAGGTGCCTTACTCAAAGACCCGAAAAAAATACTCATCCAACAAACTAAAAATGTACAATCCGCAAGACAAATCCGATTCCAAAATGCTTCTGAAATCATAAAACTAAAAACAGTTATCAAATCTTATATCAAAGAAGCCATTCAACTGGAACAATCTGGGAAAAACGTGGTTATGAAAAAAACTTCGGAGTTTGAGTTTCCAGAAGAGTTTTTAAAACAATTAGAAGAAGATCCAAAGTTACAAACTGCTTTTGAATCTTTAACGCCCGGCAGGCAAAGAGCCTACCTACTCCATTTTTCAGGCGCAAAAAAATCTGAAACCAGAAAAGAAAGAATCGAAAAACAAATTCCAAATATTTTAAAAGGCAAAGGTTTAAACGACTAAAGTTAAACTTATATTGCAAAAAACTTTTTCCTTACCACATGACTTACAAAGGAAAACAGGCAAACAAGGATTATATATTAATTTAGGAGAAATCAAATGTCAGAAAAAACAAAAAAAATAGCTTATTGGTTCTTTACTCTTTGGTTGTCACTCGGGATGGTATCCACAGCGATTGTACAACTAATCAAACTTCCCGAAGAAGTAGAAAAAATCAACCAATTGGGTTACCCTACTTATTTTCTTACGCTTCTTGGAGTTTGGAAATTGCTAGGTGTTGTGGCAGTCTTATCACCAAAATTTGTTTTGCTAAAAGAATGGGCTTATGCGGGTTTTTTCTTTGCCATGTCTGGAGCTGCCATTTCCCATATTGTCTGTGGCCATCCATTTGGAGAAATTTTTCCTTCTTTACTACTTCTATCACTCACAGTGATTTCTTGGTATTTACGACCTGAAGGTAGAAAAATCAAAAGTTAATCTTTGATCCAAACCATTTCCAAAAAAAGATTTTGGATCAACTCTCAGTTTAACGAGGTTGGTCCAATCAAACGAATCCCTTTCGTTTTTTGTCCTTCGATCCAGACATCATTCCATGGAATGACGATTTAGTTTATATTCCTGATACCAATGATAACATCCATAAAATGCAATGAGTAAAAAAACAATGTATTCCAAAGTTACAAAGGGAATTTCCTTTAAGAAATAAATGGCGATACAAACTACATCGACAAACACCCATAAAAACCAGGATTCCAACTTTCTCTGAGCAAGCAAAAAATTGGCAATGATACTTCCCACAGTTGTAAATGCATCCCAATATAAAAACTCAGGTGGTTTTACAAAAATACTGGGTAACCATAATGGCAGCCGGCTTGTGATTTGCCCCAAAAAATAAATCCCAAAAATCATCACAAATAAAAGGATAATGTTTTTTGTTTTGCCTAAAGATTGGATTTTTACATAAATACCGGTTTTTTTTCTCCATACCAACCAACCATAAACACTCGATCCAAAAAAATAGATTTGTAACAACATATCTGAATAAAGTTGGATTTGGAAAAATAAAAAGAAAAAACAAATAGAAGTTAAAATCCCAAAAGGCCAAGTAAGGATATGATTTTTCGATGCTAAGTAAACACAAAGAAGACCAGTAGTTGTGCCAAGGAGTTCGATCAGACTCATCGTGTTACCGAATACAGAAAAAATCTGAAGTTCTTTTGAAAAGAATAAGGACAAATCCAACATATTAAGACACTAAAAGAAGGTTTGTAATCTTGAATTCCACAAATTCCGATTGATAAACAAAATGTATCCTCATTTGGAACCTTCCCTTAACCAAAACCAGACCATTCATACAAAAACAAATTTCAATAAACTAAACTTGTTTTTTCTAAATCCTAAAAAAATCTTCCTTAAATCCCTTCTCACCTAACCATTTACTTTGCAAAAGGTTATAACCTACAATTTCAAAATCACGAGAAATCCATTTCCTGTATTTTTTTTTCGATCGAGAAAAAGCATATGGATCAGTAAAATTCATTTCTTCTTTCATTACCGAATAGTCTTCGTTAGTTGGAACTGTAAAATATAGGTAATTACAATACTTTGCCATCTTTTCCAGAACCCCTGGAATCATTGAATCGGGGAGATATTGGATCACAGAATTACAAATTCCAAGTTCCACCGGTTCCTTTTCTAATTTGGGGAGTTTGAGTGTTTCTAAGGATTCATGAAAAATATGAAATTTGTCTGAACGTTTGACCCAGTCTTTTTTCTTTAGGTCTTCGTAAGCTTCCTTGGATGCATCCACAGCAAATACTTTAACAGGTGAAAATGATTTTACCATTTCTCGGAGTAAAATTGCTTTTCCAAATCCGAAGTCAGCAATTTTGTAAACCGGAATCTCCATTAATTGAAAGAGTGCTTTTAAGTATTCGGCATGTTGCTTGGCGTTGTAAGATCCATCTACGTCCAACCCATTCCCGTAAATATCAGACCAATAGGTACCATCAAACTCTTTCCCATTTTTCCCAAAGCCGAAGTTTTGTTTTTTCAGAAAACCTTTCATTAAAACTGAACTCCTAAACTTTGGAGCTCTCGGATCATTTCTTTGATGTATTTTGGTTCCCTTGTGAGTTGGTCCACTTCCTTTTCGAAAGCCTTAGTTACCATAATGTTATCTTTTTTCACTCTGTTTAAATAAACCTCAAGAGTTTCTTTTGTGATTTTTTTCTCGGGGAAATCTGCCATGAGAGGATGAGAAAAAAATCTTTGTCTGATGGAATCTTCTAATTCTCGAATTTTGGATTTGATGATTCCAACAAATCGTTTGATGGAAGTATCGTGGAAAGAAACATCCGTTTGTTGGTTTGGCAATAGTTCATCAACTTGTAATTTGATTTCTAAAATTTCTGCTATATTCATATTGTCTCTCGCACCTGAAAGTTTAGTCATCAACTTGGATTTACGTTCACGTAAAATAGGATCTTGTTCTTTATCAGGGTGGATGAGTTTTGCTAAATTTTTAAATAGAGTATTGATATCAGTGCTAAGCAAACGTTCCGATTCCAAAATTTTTTTTTCTTTTTCAGTTTGTGCTTTTGATTTTTTGCGTTCCCCTGCATGCGAACGAGACCCTCTAAAGTATTCAGCGCGATACTCTTCATATTTTTCACGAAATTCTTTATACTTTTCTTCATGAGATTCTCTTTCTTCTTCCGAATCAAATTGTGTACGATTCAAATCATCTAAATCAATATTGAATCCAAACTTTTGTTTGATTTTTGATTCCATTTGATTTTTATATCGAAGTCTTTCCGTTCGTTCAAACTTCGTTTCTAATTGATCACGATATTTCCCATAAAAATCAGGAGCTTCTAAAATGGAATCGGTACAAATATCTAAAAGGTAACGCCGCAGAAACTCTCTTTGCATTTTGCCAAAAGAAAGTTTTTCTTCGAGTAAAATTTCGCACATAAGGGCAAAACGTTCTCTTTCTAGTTTTTTTTGTTTTTCCAATTGAGGTAAAACATCTTGCAGATATGTTTCGTTGACTAGTTGAAACAAAGGTTCAATTTCTTTGGACCGTTCCAATGTTTCCTTATGTTTACGTAGAGCATCATTGAACTCTTTTTGTGCTTTGGTTTGGTTAGAAGAAGAGCCCGTCCATATCAACGTTTCTTCTGGATTGACTGCAGTGGATTTAGACTTTTGTTTTGGCATTCCAAGGTGGGAAATCGCCAGATGAGACTCATCTGGCGACCGTTCGAGAGTTTCTAATTACGCTTTCATCAAATTCAAAGCAGCACCTGCTTTGAACCATTCGATCTGTTGCGCATTGTAAGTATGGTTTACAGAAATTTCATCCTTTTTCCCATCCTTATGGTTGAGAACAAGAGTGAGTGATTTACCTTCTGCAAAACTTGTGAGTCCTACAATATCAATCACATCATCTTCTTGGATCTTATCGTAATCGTCTTTGTTTGCGAAGGTAAGTGCCAACATCCCTTGTTTTTTCAAGTTGGTTTCGTGAATCCGCGCAAAGGATTTTACAAGAACGGCTCTCACACCTAAGTGTCTTGGTTCCATTGCTGCATGTTCCCTAGAAGACCCTTCTCCATAGTTTTCATCCCCAACCACAATGGATCCAATTCCTTGTGCTTTGTAAGCTCTTTGGGTTTGTGGAACTGGTTCATAGTTTCCGGTGAGTTGGTTTTTTACTTCATTGGTTTTGCTATTAAAGATGTTCGTAGCCCCAATGAGTAAGTTATTGGAAATATTATCCAAGTGACCACGAAACTTAAGCCAAGGACCGGCCATCGAAATATGGTCAGTTGTACATTTTCCTTTGGCTTTGATGAGTAGTTTTAGACCTTTGAGGTCTGTGCCTTCCCATGCTTTGAATGGAGCAAGAAGTTGTAATCTTGTGGATGTTGGATCCACAATGACTTGGACTCCTGAACCATCTGTCGCCGGAGCCACAAAACCTGCATCCTCTACCGCAAAACCTTTGTTAGGAAGTTCTTCCCCGGTAGGTGGGTCCAGTTTTACTTGCTCGCCTTTTTCGTTAGTTAAAGTGTCAGTGAGTGGATTGAACCCTAAGTCCCCAGCAATGGCAAGTGCCGTAGTGATTTCTGGAGAAGCTACAAAAGCATAAGTGTTTGGGTTTCCGTCTTGACGTGCTTGGAAGTTACGATTGAAGGAGTGAACAATCGTGTTCTTTTCCTTTTTCTCTGCTCCCACTCGTGACCACATTCCAATACAAGGACCACAAGCATTTGAAAAAACTTTGGCTCCAATTTTGTGGAAGGAATCAATAAAACCATCTCTTTGGATGGTGTATCGAACTAGTTCCGATCCAGGAGTGATTGTAAATTCTGCTTTGGTTTTTAAACCTTTGGCAGCCACTTGTTTGGCAAGGGATGCGGCTCTTGAGATATCTTCGTAAGAAGAGTTAGTGCAAGATCCGATCAGACCTACTTCCACTTTGAGTGGCCAACCATTTTTTGCTGCCTCTTCTTTCATTTTAGAAATAGGAGTCGCAAGGTCTGGAGTAAATGGGCCATTCACATAAGGCTCTAAAGTGTTGAGATCAATTTCGATCACTTGGTCAAAGTATTTGGATGGATCTGCATACACTTCTGGGTCAGCTGTTAAATGTGCCTTATATTTGTTAGCAAGATCAGCCACATCACTTCTGTTAGTGGATCTTAAGTAACGTTCCATTGATTCATCATAACCGAAAGTAGAAGTTGTAGCCCCAATTTCTGCTCCCATGTTACAGATTGTACCTTTTCCAGTACAAGAGAGAGCTTCAGCACCTGGACCAAAGTATTCCACAATCGCGCCAGTTCCGCCTTTTACAGTGAGGATCCCGGCAACTTTTAAGATTACGTCTTTGGCAGATGTCCAACCATCTAACTTCCCAGTGAGTTTGACACCGATGGCTTTTGGCCATTTAAGTTCCCAAGCAAGACCTGCCATCACATCACAAGCGTCAGCTCCACCAACACCGATGGCCACCATTCCGAGTCCTCCAGCATTCACTGTGTGGGAATCGGTTCCGATCATCATTCCGCCTGGGAATGCATAGTTCTCTAAAACTACTTGGTGGATGATACCAGCACCTGGTTTCCAAAAACCAATTCCATATTTATTTGAAACGGAGGATAAAAAATCATATACTTCTTTGTTTTCTTTGACAGCTATTCCGAGATCCACACCTGATTCGTCTTTTGCCGTGATTAAGTGGTCACAGTGAACGGTGGAAGGAACCGCTACTTTTTTACGACCAGCTTGCATAAATTGGAGAAGCGCCATTTGCGCTGTTGCATCTTGCATCGCCACACGGTCTGGTGCAAAGTCAACATAGTCGACACCGCGACCAAAACTCTTTGTTGGATTTCCATCCCAAAGGTGGTTGTATAAAATCTTTTCTGTAAGTGTGAGGGGTCGACCCACTACCTTCCTGGCTTGTGTGATGGCCGCTTCCATTTTGGAATAACGTGCCGCTATCATTTCTATATCAAATGCCATCTGAACCTCTTATACCTATCAGACTGCAGGAAAAAAGGGAATCAATCGAAAATTGAACTACAAGAAGTAAAATCAGTAAATTTGGCTCTTAAGTGAGAACCAGTATCTTTTTTACCCGTCGATACGGACATAAACTTCATCGGCTTTGAGGATGAGCCCGGATTTAATTTCGATGAGCCTTGTATTGACAAAAACACCGTCTTGGTATGGTGTCACAATTCCCGTAATGATAACGTCCAATTTCAAAACATCGCCTATTTTCCGCAAGGTGGCAGTGTCAGTTGGTGCATCCAAACCAAGCCCTGCTTCTTTTAAAACCTTTTCGTTGGCCAGGCGGTCTAAAATTTGAAACCTATCCCTTTTTACTAGTTCTGTGGTTAATTTTTCTGCAAGGATGTCACCGTAAGGGCTTTTTTTACCCTCGTGGTCTAAAAAAGTCAGAACGACCAATCGCTGTGGTTGGAAATAAAATCCTTTTTCTGAGAGGGAAACAGCCAATTGTTCCAGAGGGGGTACGGTTGCCTTTTTGGGTTTGGATTCTCTCTCTTCTCCCAAATAACAAGCGCTAATGCTAAATAAAATCAATGCCAAAAAGAATCTTTTAAAATGCAAGTTCCATCCCAAGTGAGGTAACATATTCATAAAACGATTTTCCATTAAACCCATTCCCGTACATAAAACCACCGGGAACCCCAATCAGCATACCGTCTTTATAAAATTGGTTCTGGAAATTCAAAAAAAAAGTGGTTTTTAGTTTTCCGGGATGTTTCCCACGAAAACTTGCAGCAAAAGTTTCAGGAGAACGACCATTTTGATCTTTTACCTGCAATAACGGATCGTTAAAAACATTAAATATTTGGTTTCCCACATAGAGAGAGTAATTTTTGGAAGAACCAAGAAAAAAAATAAATCCTAGGGAAGCGATGTCTTGTGCAGGCATAAAACCCATTTGCCCATTGCCATAGGAACCAGGTTTTGCATTTACGTAATTGTATTTTACATTGAGTTGGATTTTATCACTGCCAAAAAAAAAAGAAAACTTACCACCTTCCGCACCGTAGGCACTGACAGGATTTTCTGTTTTTAGATTGTATACTGATGTTTGCACTTTGAAAAATTTTGCCGGCGAAAAACTACCTTGGTATTCGTACAATTGTTTAGGATCTACCAACAATCGCTTATTTGCGTCCATCTGACGAAAGATCATAGTTGCCGATGGATGAATCGGTGTTATTTGAATTGTCTGTGATAAAGAAGGTTCTCCGCTGTTTTTTGCATCCAAAACATTCATGGATTGAGGTGTAAAATCAAAATCCAAAAGATTTCCATCCAGCGATTTGTTCCCATTATTTTTGGATCCCACCAGAAACCCCAAAGACAATGATTTTAGATGATTTGAATATTCTAAATTACCTGAAGACTTTTTTTTTGAATTTGTTTTGATCGGATTTGTACGTAGATACTCATCGTCTAACTCGAGTGAGTCACGAGGTTCTAATTCTCTGACAGTAGACTCTTTGATTGGAGTGATATAAACAACACCAAGAAGACCTATACCAGAGAAGAGGGAAACATATACCGAAGATTTCGGGGAGTACATAAGGAAACTGTAGAAACATATTTCCTAATTTAAAAAGAATGTAAATCTATTTTTAAAATAGGAACATTGAATCTCCATACGAATAAAAACGAAACCCGTTCTTCAATGCATATTGATAAGAATCCAACACAAGTTGAGTCGTAGCAAAGGCACTGACAAGTAGCAGCAGGCTTGACTTAGGTAAGTGAAAGTTAGTAATCAATCCTTGTACGGATTGAATTCTGTCCCCTGGCGACAAAAAGATGTCAGTTTGACTTGATCCTACCTTATATTTCTGTAGTTGAGAATCAAATACAGTTTCTAAAACCCGAAGCGTCGTGGTTCCCACCGCAATGATGCGCCTACCTTCCTTTCTTGCATCGTTTAACTTTGTGGCGGTGGATTCAGAAACTAAGTATTTCTCCCTGTGCAATGTTTTGGTCTGCCATTGTTCAGCAGTTAGAGGACGAAATGTCCCATAACCAATTTGTAACTCTACTGGCAAAAACTCTGCCCCAAGTTTTTTTAAATTATCTTTTAACTCTTCTGTAAAATGAAGTCCGGCGGTCGGAGCGGCCACCGATCCAGAACGATTGGCAAAAATTGTTTGGTATCTAACTTTGTCCTCCTCGGTTACATTTCTTTTGAGATAAGGAGGGATTGGAATGTTTCCAAAAATTTCAAAATCGGAATCAGAAATAGGTAAATTTGAATTGAGAAACGAAAGTTCTTCCTTGGGGCCTTGGTAAATAAATTGATAATTGGGAAACCCAACAGGCGACAAACTTTCACCTAATCGAAGTTTTGCCCTATTTTTTAAAATACATAACCATCTTTGGTTTTCATCATCGTCGGGTTCTAAAAAAATAGATTCGTGGATTCGGCCCGATTCCACCTGTAAAAACACACGTCGATACGACACTTTTGTCTCATTGTAAACAAAAACATCTCCGGCTTGTATGAGGGGGGTGATGTCACGAAACAAAGGTGCTTCCCAAAATTTTGATTGGGTTCGATCCACTACAAGAAGCCTAGATTCATCCCTATTTTCTAAGGGAAATTTAGCAATCCGCTCCTCGGGAAGGTGAAAATCGTATTCATTCAAAAAATCCATCTTTAGATAGCCTTGGGAAAACCTTGTCAATTAACCAGAAATATTGGGAATGGTAGGAGAACTATGTGGAAATTTTTCGAAACCGTAGAGAAACGCGGAAAGTGGATTCTAGGCATACTGCTTATGATTCTCCTAGTCCTTTCCGTATCTAGATCCAAACAAAAGTCGGATTTTTTAGATTATTACCATGCTGCCGAACGATGGGGAACAGGTGACAATCTCTACAGGTTTGATGTAGCATTTGAACTCCAAACCAAAATCAAAACGATGGAAGATCTATTTCGTCCGGAAAATCTCCATTTGCTTTCGGCCCTCCAAAATGAAACCGCCACTTATATTTACCCTCCTTTGTTTTCTTTTCTACTGATTCCATTTACCCATCTGAGTGAAACTGGCGCTGCGCTTCTTTTTGAGATCCTAAGTTGGTTTTCTTTATTAGGAATTCTGTACTTACTATTTCAAAACAAAGAACTAAACCTAAAAGAATCAAAGTATCCTTTTATCATTCTCCTGGCGACTCTCCTCTTTAATTTTCGATTTTTAGAAAGTCATATCCAAAACAACCAAGTAGGACTTCTACTCATCTTACTTATATTTTTTTCCCTTACTGTGCGTTCACATTGGTTAAGTGGTTTTCTATTAGCCCTTGCAGTAAGCATTAAAATCACTCCACTTGTTTTTTTATTTGTATTTGTTTATGAAAAACATTATAGACGTATCCTTTGGTTTTTGGTTGGCATTTTGATTTGGAATGCTCTGCCCCTCCTGTATCAATGGGATTACACAGTTCAAATGACTAATGAATGGCTCCGAGAGATTTTAGGGAATGCATTTAGTAATCCTCTTCTTCGGTCTTGGAAAAACAACCAGTCCTTAAGTTCTACATTGGCAAAGTATTTTGTGTCCGGTGCCGATTTGATCAACCAACCAACTTACGGGATGCCATTTATCAACCTTTCCTTATCTACTTTAAAAATCATCCAACTTGTTTTTATGATAATCTTTGGAGTTCCATTGTTATTACTCTGGAGAAAGCAAAATAAAAAATGGGAAATTGTTTCTCTTTTGTTTTTAGTTTCTGCTCTCTTTAGCGGAATCAGCTGGGTTCATAGTTTTGTAATTTGTTTGATTCCTATTTATTTTATTTTGAATCAAATAACCAATATAATGAATCAGAAGAAGGAATTATATATTCTACTAATTATTTTAAGTTTACCGATAGTAGTCCATCGAACCTTTATCGGCGCTAAACTAGAAGCTACATTGTCGATGTTTTCTATTTTATTTTATACAACTAGTTTTTTATACTTCTACATAGTAAGGTTTGCATTCCATGAAACAAAAAATCGGCATTGATGCTAGGCCTCTTGCTTATGGAATGACGGGGAATTCAAGATACTTGGCAGAAGTATTAAAAATCATTCTCCCAAAACATAAATCAAAAGAATTCTTTTTGTATACGAACAAACCCATTCACCCGGTTTTTAGAGATTTATTAGGTCCCAATGCAAAAGAGATCCTAGAACCAAAAAACATTCCAGGGCCATTTTATCTGAATTTTATTTTACCTAGACTTTTAAAACAAGATGGAATCGATGTTTTTTGGGGCACCATACAGATGTTACCGTTCCGCAAATTACCGATCCCAACTTATGTAAACTACCATGATCTTAATTTTGTTTCTGCACCAGAAACAATGGCAAAATGGAATTATCTACAACATAAATTTTTGTCTCCAACTACTATGAAAAATGCGGACAAAATCTTTTGTTTGTCAAAAAATACAAAAAATGAAATTACCGCATTCCATCCTGGTTATGAAAAAAAATGTTTAGTCGTATATCCTGGTGTGTCCAAACAAAAAACGGGAAAAATCAAAACCAATTTTCCAAAAGATTTTTTTCTAACCGTTGGAACTTTGGAACCAAGAAAGAATATCAACCGATTGGTAGATGCTTTTTTAGAGTTCAAAAAGAAATATCCTAAAGATAAAAATTCCCTGCTCATTCTTGGCAGAAGAGGATGGGGAGAAGAAGGCGAGTTTTTATATCAAAAACTAAATGATCCAAAAATTCAAAAACAAGGCATTCAGTTTTTAGAAAAACCAGATGATGCCACTTTGGCAGAAGCATTTAAACAATGTAAGGCGTTTTTCTTCCCTTCCTTACATGAAGGATTCGGTTTACCTCTTTTGGAAGCTATGTTAGAAGACAAACGTTGTGTTGCTTCAAACATCCCCGTATTTAAAGAAATTTTATCTGAAAAATGCGATCTTTTTGTTCCGGCAAAAGAAACTGAAGCATGGACAAAATCCTTTGAAATTATGTCAGGACCTAAAAAAGTTAGGTCACCCAAATTCCCCGCCAAACAATGGACATGGGAAGAAACAGCGAAAAAAATAGAAGAGGTACTTTTTCAATGAAATTTATAAATAAATGGATATCTAAATGGAAAGAAAACCAAAGTAAAAAAGAAGCAGCATACTTTGGAACATCGCTATATGATGAATTAACGATAAATCCCATCCCTTCTCTTTTGTTAATTTTTACAGCCACATTGTTTTTTGTTTATGGCCTACCCTATGCATTTTATTTGGGGAAATTCTTTTTCTGGTTCGTTGGTATATTAGAAATCACGAAAGTATTAAAAATACCTTTTTTGGATGAATTAAGATATTATCATTATTTATCCGTATTTGTTTATTTTTACATAGCCGTATCCCTATTAATTGACGTTAGCCGACTTTTAAACAAATGGAATAAAAGAACTGTTTTTGTAAAAAACGAAATCTGGCAAATCCAAAGATTTGGTTTTGGAAAAAAACTTATCAAAATCAATTTAGATGCAAATGAAATTCAACTAGGATACGAACATGGCGGCCTGAGTGACTATCTAGGTTTCAACCGAATGGTTTGGGCTAAAGATGGAAAAAACCTACTAACTTCTCCATATTTTTTCCCTTACAAAAAAAATAAGACAATTGTGAACCGACTTCTAAATCGTTAACCTGGAATTTGATTCTTGAAAAAGTTACTCATTCTTCTTTTATTACTCCTTCTTTTTTTATTTCATCTGAGATATCTATCCCGGGCCTTTGATTGGGATTCTTGTGTTTATGCACTCAATATTCAAAAAGATAGAGTGGAGTCTGCATTTTTTAACCCACACCACCTAGGATTTGAATCATCTGGTTTACTCTACTGGAAAATGATCCGTTCTTTCTACCCAACAACGGACATTATGTTTTTTTTACGTCTGCGTATTCTAAGTTTTTCCTTATTCTTTTTGGGACTTTTTATTTGGGTTTATTACAACTTATACAAAGATCTGTTACTTGGAATTATCCTTGCTCTTGTGATCCAAGTCAGCCAAGCCTTTTGGTTCTATAGTTTACATAATGATACACCGCTCATTCATTCCTGTTTGATGGCACTTCTATTTTTGTATACAATCTACTTTTTAAGAGAAGGTTTACAAACGAAACATCTAACCATCCTTTGGTTGGTACAACTATTTAGTATCTACTTCCATCAATCGAATGTCATTCATTTTGGACTAGTTCCTATGGCAGTATTTCTATCACCAAATCGGAGTTTTGGTAGAAAGCTTAGAATCATTTTTTTGTATTTAACATGCCTGGGAATCGCAACAATCCTCTCTTATTTGTTTGTTGGGTTTATTATTTTAAAACGTGGGCTCGGACCCATTGATGAAAAACATTTTTCATTTTGGATGTTTCTCTATGCTGCTATCAATCGATGGGGAACAAGCCTTGGGGAAGAAAAGAACTATGTATTGTATTTCTATCGAGGAATAGGAGACGCCTTTCTAGTATTCCAGAACGTCATTCCGAAATTCCGAGTGAACCTATTCGACTTTCAAAACCCCAAACACCTACCCTACAATTTAAATCTTTTATTCTGGATTTTTAGTTTGTGTCTGGGAATTTTGAATTTCCGTACTATGTGGGCACGATACAAACAAGAACTATTGGTAATGTTGTTTTGGATCATTCCATCTATCGGATTTTATACTTGGTGGGAAGGATATTTTTTTGAATTTTGGGTAGGAACAACCATTGCGCTCTGGATACTAAACTCCTACACGTTACAATCCCTATCCATTCCTTTGTTACCAAAATTTTCTAAGGCCGTCATCCATAGCATTTATCTCGCATTATTTCTATTTTACTTCAGTACAAATTTTACCTTTTCCACCCTTCCTAGATCCATTGGTCCAAAATTTGGATATACCGAAGGAATTCAGGGACCAGTAGAGAAGTTAGCAGAAGAATCAATTTACCGTTAGGAACCAAACAAATGTTATTTAACTCTTTTGAATTTTTAGTTTTCTTTTTTGTAACGATCATCGTAGGAAACATTTTAAAGAACCGATGGCAAAAACTCTTTTTTTTACTCACCAGTTATTACTTCTATATGGCTTGGCAACCATCCTCTATTTCCTGTACAGGAATGGCAACGGAAGGATTTAAATTTTATACCGATAGACTCTATTGTGATTTTAAAATTAATCCTTATGTATTTATCTTAATTTTTTCAACCATCATAGACTACTTTGCAGCACGATTGATTGAGGAAAAACAGGACGGTGACAGTGCAAGAGGCTGGTTACTTGTATTATCACTTGTTGTAAACCTTGGAACACTTGGATTTTTTAAATACACGGATTTTCTACTCGGCGTTATCAATGACATCCACCTTTTGGGTGCTTATCAATTTCCAAAACAAAACATTATCCTTCCTGTAGGAATTTCATTTTATACATTCCAATCAATGAGTTATACCATTGACGTATACAATCGCAAAATAGAGGCACGGAAATCATTTCTCGACTTTGCGTTATATGTTGCTTTTTTTCCACAACTAGTAGCAGGACCTATTGTTCGAGCAGAGACTTTTTTCCGAGACTTAGACTTTCGTCTTGGAGTATATAAAGAAAATATTGATACTGCATTCGCTTTAATATTGATCGGATTCACAAGAAAGATCGTGTTCGCAGACAATCTCGCACGTGTGGTAGATTCTACATTTGCAAATTATCAAAATTTAAACTCTATTGAAATTTGGACGGGTGCATTGGCATTTGGATGGCAAATCTATTTCGACTTTGCTGGTTATACAGACATTGCAATTGGTGTCGCAAGATTGTTTGGGTTCCAATTCAATCCAAATTTTAACTTTCCAATGTCTTGCCGAAACATTGCTGACCATTGGTCAAGGTGGCATATTTCTTTTTCCACTTGGATTAGAGATTACATCTATATTCCATTAGGAGGCTCGAGAGTAAGTATAATCATGTATATACGTAATATTATGATCACATGGTTGTTCGCTGGCTTATGGCATGGTGCAGCTTACCATTATTTAGGTTGGGGAATTTGGCAAGGAACGATGTTGCTTTCCCATAAATTTTATGGGGATACTAAGGTAGCAAAATTTTTAAACGGCAAAGGTGGAAGAGTTTATGATCTTTTTGCTCGTGTTTTTACAATGTTTTGTTTGGCATTTGGTTTTATAATGTTTCGTGCAGAAACTATGGAAAAAGCTATTCCAATGATGAAGGCGCTTGTTTTTTTGAATGATTCTGTTGCCCCACTTACTCGTTGGACAAATTATCGGTTTGGAATTTTGTTGGTGATTTGTTTTACTGCAAGTTATGTTTTTTCGAAACGACAAATCCCAACACTACTCACTGGAAGTTGGCTAAAGTATACAACCTTCGTAATTGTTAATGTCTTACTATTATTACTTTTTGGAGTCACTGAAAGTCAGAACTTTCTCTACTTTCAATTTTAATTATGAACTTACTAAAAGAAACTATCTCTTTCTTTACTGATAAAAAAATTCTTTTATCCATATTTATTTTATTCGTATTGGAATGTATTCTTCAGGTTGGCTTTTATAAGCCATTTTTAAAGAAAAATTCCTATGCTTCTAATATCAATCGTGTGACAGAACATGTTGTTTCCAAACGTGATGTGTTGGACCCGGATATACTCATTGTGGGAACCTCTGTTGCTTTCGAAGGAATCAGCATTCGGATATTAAATGAAGAACTTCAAAAAGCCGGATGGAAAACTCAATCCATAGCAGTTCGAGGGTCGGAGTTGGTTGTCCAACACCGAATTCTGGAAGAATACTTAGATAAATTTCCCAACGTGAAAATCATCCTTCACGTAATGGAACCAGGAATGCCTTGGGTTGACAGAAAATACATTGTAGATCCCACAATGACAATGTTATCCGAACTCGGAAATTTTAAAGCTATCCCGACGGTCCTCAATTTTGAATACGACCTAACCTTTTCGAATTATTTGTTTCTTATTTTTAAATCTGTGGCCTATCGCAAAGATCTATCAGATTTGGTGATTAACTTCAATGAAAGATTAAAGGCAATAGCAAGAAGAAATAAGAACCCAAACCTAAATGCCTGGGATTATGAAAACGACCATCCTGAATCCATCGACGAATACCAATTAAAAAGTGTGGATGATTGTTTGAATCGACTAGCTCTCCACCTACCTCTTGAAATTCCCAAAGCATCAAACCCTGACCATAGGCGTATGTTGTTTGAAACTTGTGGTATTGCCAGTGTGGTTCCGCAAGACTCAAATGAAACGGAAGATACAAAACGATACTTTAGAAGATTGAAAAAAATGTATGACTATATTGCTGATCGTAACATTCATATCATCAATGTTTTTGCTCCATATTCTGATGTAATTAGAAAAGTAAACAATGAAGGTAGGATGAAAGTTTGGCAAGATGGCCTGTCTGAAGCATTGGCGCCTCACCAATCATTAGATGAAATGGACCTACAGGATTCTCTTGGCGAAAAAAATGGAAAGTATTGTTTTGATTTGATTCACTTAAATGAAGCCGGCATGAAAGAGTTCACAAGAATTCTAGCTAAAGAATTGGAGAAAAAAATTGGAAAACGATGAAGTTACCTTAAATCAATTACAATCGGAAGTAAACGATTGGATTCAGACAATTGGAGTAAGATACTTTTCAGAACTAACCAATTTAGCAATTCTTGTGGAGGAAGTGGGAGAACTTTCAAGACTTATGGCAAGAAAGTATGGAGACCAATCTTTTAAATTCGGCGAATCTGCAGAGAATATTCCAAACGAAATTGGTGATATCCTATTTGTCCTCACTTGTTTAGCAAACCAAATGGGAATTTCTCTTCAGGATGCCATCCAAACAACAATTCAAAAAAATACAAAACGCGATTTGAATCGTCATAAAAACAATCCAAAACTCTAACCATTCGATTCAACTAAAATTCCTGCCTCTCTCCGAATGGCATTCCAATAAGCTGCTAAATGTGCAGGGTGTGAATTCATATCGGAAATACAATAATCAAATTTTGTTCGAAAAGTTGAATTTGTTTCTAGAACTGATTCGTATTCTGAATACTCAGAATACATTTTTCGAAAGAATTGTTTTTGGCCCTCAAAATCATAATCTTCTCGAAAAAACATAAAAGCATGCGCAAGATCATGTAACAAATGTTCAAATGCATCTCTTTTCCCTTCCACCAAAGTGCCGTTTAGTGCATCTTCCCAACTAATCGTTGAATAACGGTATCCCTGACTTTGGGATTCCAACATTTCTAATGAACTTGGATTATAATCGATCAAACGAATGTCCCATTCGCCTATATGCCACTTCCAGAGTGCAAATCGTACGGTGTCAGGCATTCCATAAAATCGCACAATTTCCAAAAATTCTCTGGATTCATTTCGGTTTGGCAATGGTTTGCCCATCCTTAAAAATGGATGTCGTTTGACTCTTCTTTCCAAATACAACAAAACCAGTTGAAAGCTGAGTAAACTATCGGAGATACGACCAGATTCCCAATCTGCTTTTAGAGAAAATAAATTTGGGCCAATCAACTCCGCTTCTTTTTTTAACTCAAGTTCAGAAATACAAATTTTTTTAAAGGAGCCATAGATGCGGCCGTTTTCATGTGGCATAAAGAATTTAATTTGAAAGACCGTAATAATCCGTTCCTAAATTAGCGACTCCTCCCGTTTCGCCTCCGAGAAACAATAAAGTTCCGTCAGAGAATTTGATACCACTATGTTTTGATACACTATATCTAGCCATTCCCATATCGAAAAAATTATTACTCTTTGCATAATCAAGTTTTTCTATAACTCGACTTGGTTCACTTGTGGTATATCGATAGGCACCACCATAAAACAGAATCCCACCATCCGGCAATTCTGATGCGACACTCCATTCTCTGCGAAATTTGGAATTTGCTATTGTAAAAATTTGGTTTCGTGAATAATCGTATAACATAGTGGAGTTGTTTAAATTTGATAACTGTGCTCCATAAATCAGGACATTCCCATCTGCTAATTTCATACACTTCAGAGCGCCCACAGGAACTGGCAAAGTTGGTCCCCAAGAGAAGGTTTGTGTATTTGGATCAAAAAATTCCGTTGTGTCCTTAGGTGCAAAAATTCCATCAGTACCACCAATTATAAAAACCCTTCCATCATCCAGAAGGACAGAACAAGAAAAGGATCTGGAAGTCATCATTCGATTGGAAACTTCCGTAAAAGTCCCTGTAGTAGGATCATATACCTCTGCTGTATTCAAAGAAGTATAATAAGTGGGTGTGACCGGCGCAAAGTCTCTAATCCCGCCCAAAATGAGTATTTTTCCATCCTGAAGTTTAACGATATTGTGTAAATGTCTAGGTCCATTCATATTTCCAGTAGGAGTGAAAGTTGCTGTATCCGTATCAAATAGATAACTGGAAGTAAGGGCGTAAGCATTTGCTGATTGAATTCCTCCAGTAATAAGAAGATTTTTTCCATCTAACATCACTCCACGTTCGCCACGTGCAATTGGTGGCAAATTTGGATT
Source organism: Leptospira harrisiae (assembly GCF_002811945.1). Lineage (NCBI taxonomy): Bacteria > Pseudomonadati > Spirochaetota > Leptospiria > Leptospirales > Leptospiraceae > Leptospira > Leptospira harrisiae. The sequence goes on from NZ_NPDX01000006.1 coordinate 92,854, forward strand.
TGTTAGTATAAAATCAGAAGCACCTTTCCGAAGAATCTCAGCTGTCGAAGATGATCCGTAGATGGCGATCACATCGCCATTTGTATTTTGAAATGCCTCAAATTCAATCCTGCTAAAATGTAAATTAGGGCCCGGAACAAGTCCAATAAACTGAATCGTTAAACTATTAGATACTATATTGGATGCATTATCCTTTGAATTTAAAAACTGAAATGTAAGTGAACCTGGGTTATTCGAAGAAAAATTAGTTTCAAAATACACTCTGTAGGTAGTTTCATTGACTTTTTGAACGGATCTAAGGACAACCGAAGATGCAAGTGGGCCGCTTAATATTGGAGGACCAAAATTTTCTAGTGGTTCCGAACTCACAAAGTCCCAATATCTAGGCGAAAAAAAAGTATAATCGGTGATAGGAATATAACCAACAAGAGAGACAGTAGGAATTTTAGTATCAATGATAATAGAAAGTTTATCATTCTCCAAAGTTTCACCAGAGTTGGAAACAACTCCTGAAAGTTTCAAGTCATACTGACCGTCATCAGTCAGTGGATCAAACTTCACAAAAAGACGATCCCTATCAAGTTTAGTAAAACTTATATTTGAAAAAACACTTTGGTTCGCTTCTGCAAGATAGCTTGTATCTAAATTAGCAAGTTCTCGATTGCATTGTAAGATAACCTGATCAACACTTCCTAGAGCTTTGGTATTGGTATTATCGGAACAACTAAAAGGTGTTGTATATAAAAAGGCACCTAGAAGTAAACTTCCCGTAGATTTCGGATCAAAAATATTCCTATACTCTGCCGGAAACATACAACCAACAGAAAAAAGAAACGAAAGATAAACTAATTTATTCAAAACTGTATTCCTCCGTATTTCCAAGAATATCACCAATCCGACCACCAAGAATCATTCCACCACCAGCTGATGAATAACGAATCTCACAACCTTCCCAACGAGCATTCAAAGAACGACTAGTCATATAAAATCGATTAATCGATTCAGACCAAGACTCCGTATCATGAATAGAATCGAATGTAGAACCATTTACTGTACGGTATTCCAAACCACCTGCAATGATGAGTTGGTCTTTTCCATATGGAAAAACAAACGAGGATCCCCACTCCCTTCCAAACAAAAGATTTTTATGATCTCGAATTGTATCCGTAAATGGGTTATAAATTTGAGCACGGAGGACTGGTTGGCTTGTATCAAATCTTGAATTGATTCCACCAAGAACCAATATCTCTCCATTTGTTAATCCATGCGCAAAATGATTAAAACGTTTGTATAATTTTACAGATGAGTTTGTTAAAGTTTTCGAATTGATGTCGTATAAAGCGATGGAATCCAATGCATACGCATTAAAATCATTTGGCATTGGCCCAGTCACATCGGAACGTTCACCACCAAAAATCACTACCTTACCAGAAGCATGTGACAAAACTTGGGCTTGTTTACCACGAGAATCTGATAAGTTACCTATAGCCTCAACAGTCATTGTGGCTGGATTGTTCGTGATGTGAACCAATTCCACCATTGCAACAGATTGGAATGGTTTAAACGGACTAAGCCCTCCTACAACCAAAACATCTCCATTGGGAAGGACCGTCATTTTATGTAACTGGCGAGGAGTTGTTAACGACGGGCCTTCTATCCAAACATTGGAGATAGGATCATAAATTTCTGTTGAAGATAAACTTCCGTTGGATGGATCTCCTACTTTTCCACCAAACCCACCTGATACGAACAACCTACCATCTTGTAATTTTACAATATCGAATTCCTGCCTACGGTATACCATATCAGGGGCCGGTACAAATTGTTTAGCGACAGAATTATAAAATTCAGCGTGACTGAGTGTACCATTACCATTGATCAAAACATCCTTTTTTGCTCTTCCACCCAAAACAAGTCGTCGTCCATCATCTAACTCAATTCCGACACATGACCTTCTAGCCACATTGAGATTGGGGCCACTTTTAAAAGCAAAGACATTGATAGGTACCATCACTGTCCCTTGAGAGTTGGCGGCCTTATCATTCACTCCAATAAATGAAATGGTGAGTAAACCTCCATTAGAATTTGGATCCCCCGCAAACAACAAACGAATGTTACGTTCAGACACAATAACATCGGATACAACAAGGGTATTTTTTGCAGTCCCAGATAATGAAACTTGTGATAATTTTCCTTCCCATACTATCTCTTCATTCGATACGATATCCAAAAATCCTGATTGTAATTCAGATATATCGATTCCGTTTCCCGTCCGAAGTTCAAGAACCGGCGGCTGGGAATCAATTTCAAATTCGAAGTTTGCTGGATTCACGATAAGTGATTCATTCAAATAATAATCTTTTAAGTTAACACTAAACTTACCAGTAGTTATAGCTGGTTTCATTCGAACTTCATATAAATACCTACTACGAGGGATCACCTGGGAAATTGGGTTCACACCTACTCCGGAAATTGGTAATCGTAATCCATCTGCCTTCGCAGTAAAATCATGATTCGTAGAAATATAAATGGTTCCACCGGGTTGTACACGATTGGTTGAAAATTCCATATTAACCACAGGTTCTCCACCGAGTAAAAACAAACTCAAGTTTGCCGGTGAATTTGGATCAAATGCATTTTGGCCAGAAGTAAGTTGGCAAGAGATTAAAAATGAAAAAAAGAAAATAAACTTAATCTTTTCCATACAACTCAACCCTTGTATCTGCCAAAGAAGAATCTCCAAAAATAACGATTCCTCTGTTTGTTTGCACTGCTGTATGTTCCGAACGCGCATTCATCATTGTATCAACTACAAAGTTCTTCTTTTCCACATGATCATACAGTTCCAAAATCGCTGATTTATAATAAGTATCCACACCACCTGTATACAGAATTTGAGAATTCGAAAACAGGGTGATTGACCCTCCATTTTTCATTCTGCTAGTAAATCCATTGGTTAAGCTAGTTGAACTAGTTTCGTTCCAAGACTCAATACTCCGAGAACCAACTCCACCACCCATTACACCGCCCAAAACCAATCGATCATTCCCTGGCACATTAATACTTGTTATATTGGATCTTGCCGTAGATAAAACTACTGGCAACGTGCTAAGAACTAAAGTCTTTAAATCTAAACTCCAAATTGAATTAGAGTACACTGCAAATGGGTCGACCCGATCTTTACCGCCTGAAAACAAAATCCTCTCTTGATTCGAATCATATTCAGCAAACTGAAATATTGTATTCATTGGAAGGTTAGCTGAAGTATTCAATATGGTTGTATTTCCACTTTGTATGGATACATATTCATGATCGTTAGCAATTGCTGTTTGGTCTGTACCAACTTGGAACTGACCACCGGAAACTAATAAATCACCATGATTTAAACATACCATGGAATGACCAAATCGCCGCTTCTGCATAGTAAACGGAAGTTCTTCAACTGTTTGGTTTGTGCTGTTGATTTTATAAATTTTGTTACTTAATTGCGTATTGGCAGTAGCAGGCCCAACAATGGTCTTCCCACCAGAAACATACACTGTCCCGTTTGGATCCATACAAATGGCCATTCCCATTAAACTTTGATTTAATGAAGGAAGGATCGTGGTTGTTCCCGATTCTGGATTCAAAATTTCAACAGTTGCAACCGTAGTCCCGGAAATAGAAACTCCACCAACTAATAAAATTCTACCGTCAAACAAAGTTTGAGTGGCGATCTGGCCTTTTGCTTCTGAAATATTTCCAATATAACGTGGATATGGGAATTTGAATTCTAATGTTTTCCCATTAAATACATACTCTGTCAGTGATTCTGGTCTTCGGATGGAAATGGTGATTGGATCTCTCCACTCAGAGCGAGAAGAAACAGAAAACAATACACGTACTTTCGATTCGGATAAAGGAAAAACATCCCTTAAAACTAAATCGTCTTTATAATTTTCAGAAACAAAAAAATGTTTTTTATTAAAATGAGATGAGACTGGTTTATTTAGATCTAAATCTAAAATCTCTGTTTTCACAAAAGATGGATAATCATTTGTTTGGTATCTAGTTGTGATTTGAATTCCATCTTGAAATGCCAGAGTAGATAAAACTGCGACAGACCCGCCTGAAAGTGTGGTCGGGTCAAATAGATTTTGGGATTTGTTTTCTATCTTACATTGAAACAGTAATATGATGAAGATTATATTAAAAATGCATCGCATATCCTAACTTCCCAATCCTATCAATTCCCATATAACCTTGGTTTTCCCAATTGAAATCAAGCCATACACCTGACTTTTCCTTAGGATTGGGCCCTAAGAGATAAAAATCAAACACATTTGCCGACCAGATGAAGAGAAGTACCGTAAGTGCCTGCGATAAATTGGCCCTTGAAGTTTCCATCTTTTGTCTATGAGGTTCAATCAGATAATAATTGAGGGCAACTGTTTCAGCAATGCGTGAATTTGGAGGGACTCCCACAGCTGATTCATAAGATGCTTTGTCATGTCTATAGGTATTGTACTGATATCCTGCGTAAAGGATTCCTAAGGTAAAAATGGACATATAAATTTTTCCCTTCTCTTCCTGTCCTCGCACATATTGTCCCCAACCGGGGTATAAAAAAGATCGGAATGCATATGTAGGATTGTAAGGATTGAATAAAGGCGCATCAGTCAGTGAGGTCTCTGGATTGACAGCATATGTTAAAATGGTATCTTCTGATTTTTCAGCGTATTCTTTTGTATATGGTTTTTGTATTTTCTGGTTGGTTTTTGACCATTCTCTTAAGGAAGAAATTACATAATTAGACAATTCGGAATAAGAAACTTCTCCGTTATAGTTGGAATCAGCTCTTCCTTCCAATCCGTAGATGAGATACTTCGTAAAAATTCCATACCCTGATTTTGGATCTTCGAAACTAGAATAACCTACCTTAGTGGAATAAAAAACTGAAACAATTTCTGAATCTCGAAATGTCACTCCCTCTAAATATTTTTTACCCTCTTCTCCTTTTCCATCTTCTGGGTTACGACAAGCATCAATAAAAAATACTACCCTTTTTAATTTATACTTTCGAGTCATTTCTAAAAGTTGTTCAACGGCAATCCCAGATTCAAAAGGATTTGTCGGATTGGCATCTTCAGGGAGTAAATATACTTTGTCGTTGTAGTCGACAACCCCATGCCCTGAAAAATAAAATACAAACAAATCATCAGGGTTTGTTTCTCCTAATAATGTTTCTAAGTTTGTTAGAATATTGTATTTAGTTGGGGTAGAATTGATGGAACCTTCCTGCACCAAGGTTTGAATGCGATTGTATGACCCATAACTGAATAAAATTTTAGTCATCCCCAAAGCATCGCTTTTTGCTGTTTTTAGATCGCCTAAAGACAAATTCCTATATTCACTCACCCCCACCACAAACCCAAAGCGTTTGGATGAGACCTGCGCTGGCAAAACTACTGGAGTAGTCAAAAATAAGAATATTAGAATTTTTGATTTCATCAATATTACGATTCTGCAGCTAGATCTGCGGCTTGTTTTTCCAAACTTAGTGTGTTCTCGCCAACCTTTCTAGCATTTATCACAACTTCTCTATTGATTTCTTCCATTTTTTGAACTACTGCAATCATCTGATCTTTATCTCGATTTAACACTTTTGATTCTAAATCCAAATCTCTCGAAATCGATTCAATTAAGTCCAATGATTCCAATACTTCATTGTTGATGTTCTTTTGAGAATTAATTTTGTTGGTTGCAGTTCGAATCACACCACTTAAAAGCTCATATTTGGATTGTAATGTTTCCGTTTGTTTGAGTGACACTGAAGCAAGTTCAGTCCCTTCCTGAATGAACCGATTGGAATTGGTAATGATCTTTTTGATTTTAGTCGCATTTTCATTTGAGTTTTCGGCCAATTTTGCGACTTCTTGTGCTACGACGGCAAACCCTCTTCCATGTTCGCCAGCTCTTGCTGCTTCAATTGATGCATTTAATGCAAGTAAGTTTGTTCGGTCAGCAATCTCTGCCATAATATCGTTCACTTCACTGACTTCTTTTTGGGATTCATTCACCGATCGGAGTCTTTCTTCCAAATTTTGAACGGTTTGTGAAAGTACATTGCTCCTATCTTGAAAATCACTCATATTAGAGTTCAACTCTTCAACAACTGTTCCAATTTCGGAAATACTAAGTTTTAATGTATCGGATTTATGATTTAACAAAGTGATTTGGTTGTGTTGTTTTCCAATATTGTCTACAGAAGATTGGATACTTTCTGAAAAAGAAGAAACAAATTCCGTCAATTCGTTAATAGATTTGTCTTGCGATTCAATTTGAAAATTAAAATCGGTTGTGATTTCACGAATCGATTTTAAGGTTTTAAAAAGATCCGAACCAACTTGTATCAAATTACGATTTAAATTATCAGCCGTTGTCCTTTCTGATTCCGCAATTTTTTGTCTTTCTTCTGATTCATTTTTGATTTCGTTTAACAAATTCAATACTGCAGAAGTTAAATATCCAAAACAAATCAAAAATAATATCTTAAATACTTCATTCGAGATACCAACTGTACTCTTTTGGCTTTGAAAACCCTCCACTTCTTTAAATTCAACTCCTTGCCCATAACCAATGAAGGAAATCATTAATAGACAAAAAGCAGAGTAATATGTGCTCATAAGGAGTGTTCGTTTTGAAAATAAAAACGCTGAATACACTACATAAAAATAATACAATACATAGAGTGTAGGTGATTTAATTAAATCTGCCGCAACCCCACTTCCCCCCATAAGGCCGGAAGCTGTGACGGCAAAAAGAACCGTGATATCCATAAGAATGAGAACCTTTGGGAAAAATGTGCCTAACTTTTCCTTTTTGAATAAATAAGCTTGGATTCCCCCGTATATAAACATACAGGTAATCCCCACTAAATAACTAGTTGTTTGTAATGTAGTGGAGGTTTTGTACGAACCAAGAGTTGCTATGATATAGAATCCAGCCAAAAGAAATCTGACTCGATTCACATACACAGGACCTAATTCCACCCAGTTCTTTTTTGTTTTTATAGATTCTAAACTAGTTCTCGACATAGGATGATGATCGGGAAACGAAAGTGAATGGAAAGTGATTTTCTTTTTTTACTCACTGAAAGCAGAAAGTCTGTTGACAAATTATAGTTTAATATTAAACTATTCAATATGGAAACAATAAAACCCAACAACAACTCCGTAGAAAAAAAAATACATCCCGCTGAAGAACGTGGGCATGTCAATTTCGGATGGTTGGACAGCCATCACTCCTTTAGTTTTGGCCATTGGTACAATCCCGAAAAAACAAACTTTGGCGCACTCCGTGTACTCAATGATGACATCGTAGAACCAAGTATGGGGTTTGGTACGCACCCACACCAAAATATGGAAATCGTTTCTATCCCTCTCTTTGGTGAGTTGGCTCATAAAGATAGCACTGGAACCAATGGTATCATTCGTACGGGAGATGTACAAATTATGTCCGCAGGTTCAGGAATCCAACATTCGGAATTCAATCATAGCGCAGAGAAGAAAGTTAATTTTTTACAAATCTGGATCCTTCCTAAGGTGGCCGGAATCGAACCAAGGTATGCGCAAAAAACTTTTTCGGAAGCGGGTCGGTTGAATCGGTTTCAAACTGTAGTTTCTCCTATCGATGAAGAAGCTGTTTGGATCAACCAAGATGCTTATTTTTCTTTGGCAACACTTGAACCAGGAAAGGAGCTTTCGTATTCAGTCCATGCACCGGGGCAAGGAATCTTTACTTTTCTCATCAACGGCAAACTGAAAGTGGAAGACACTCAACTGGAACGTCGGGATGCCGTAGGGTATTGGGGAAAAAATGAATACCAATTTCATGCCGAAGTGAAATCGGAATTACTCGTCATCGAAGTTCCGATGAAGTAAAACAATTAGAGAGGGGTCAATCTCAGTTGGCTCCTCTTTTCATCCCATTCAGATTCTCCTAAGATCTATTTCTTTTTTTGTCACATTTTTCCCATTTATGCGAATTTTTTTTCGTGAATATATCTTCATATTGGTCTAAACAGGCAATAGGAGAATTATAAATGAAAAGTTACCAATGGATTTTGAGTTTTCTTCTTTTTGCACTTACTTGCAATGTTTTCGCAGAAAGTAACACCGGCATTTCGCCACAAGAAGCCTTACAAAAATTAATAGAAGGAAACATTCGATTCACTAAAGGAAAATCCAAACGACCCAATCAGTCTTTAGAAAGAATTCGAGAAGTCTCAAAAAAACAATCACCGTTTGCTACGATTGTCGGATGTTCTGATTCACGTGTCCCTAACGAAATCATTTTCGACCAAGGATTAGGTGACTTGTTTATCCTAAGAACAGCAGGCCAAGTTTCCACTTATGCATCTTGGGGCTCCATTGAATTTTCTGTAGCTGTGCTCGGTGTAAACTTAGTTGTAGTTTTAGGACATTCAAACTGCGGGGCCGTGAGTGCAGCCTGTAAAGCAAATGATGTGCCTGGACATATTATTACACTCACAAATGCAATCAAACCAGCAGCAGAGAAAACCAAACACCTCGAAGGTGATTGGTTAGAACACGCAGTGAAAGCAAACGTTGCCTTACAAGTTTCCTCTCTTAGAAAACTAGATCCTATACTTTCCAAACGATACAACAACGGAGAAATCCAAATTCTCGGTGCAATTTATGATCTGGAAACAGGAAAGGTTAGTTTTCTCGATGAAGAATATATAACTTCAATTTCGAAATAGGTAATCATATGGACATACTAAACTCTCTTCTAGCAAATCTCCAAACACCAATGTTTCTTGCCTTTTTACTTGGGATTTTTGCCACTTTAGTTAAAAGTGATTTAAAATTTCCAGATGGAATGTATACAGGGCTTACAATTTATTTACTCTTTGCAATTGGTTTAAAAGGGGGAGTAAAATTAAACAACACAACAATCCAGGAATTTTACAAACCTGCGATTGTGGCACTGGCCCTTTGTATTGCAATTCCAATCATAGCATATTTTATACTAACAAAGTTAGGAAAATATAGTAAAGAAAATGCTGCTGCTTTGGCTGCTCATTACGGATCAGTATCTGCTGTAACCTTTAGTGAAGCACTTGCATTTTTGGAATCTTTACATATTCCTTACGAAGGTTATATGCCAAGTATGTTGGCCATAATGGAAATTCCAGCAATTATCATTGCTCTTTTCCTACTCAAAGTGAACTCCACTCAAGAGAAAGAAAACTTATCCTGGCAAAAAGTAACGCATGAACTATTTACTGGAAAAGGGACATTACTCTTGATAGGTGGCCTATTGATTGGGATCCTATCTGGGAAAAAAGGGCACGAACAATTTGCACCTTTGTTCGAAGTACCTTTTCGAGGAATGCTAATTCTGTTCTTACTGGAGGTTGGGATTGTCACTGGACGTCGTCTGGCTGACTTAAAACAGGCAGGAGTTTTTTTAATCGGTTTTGGAATCCTCTTTCCTATTTTTAATGCGATGTTAGGATTGATTCTTGGTAAATATATAGGATTGTCCATGGGTGGTGCCACCATCCTTGCTACCTTAAGTGCAAGTGCATCTTATATTGCCGCACCAGCTGCCATTCGCATTGCAATTCCAGAAGCAAGCCCAGCATTGTATCTAACATCTTCCCTTGCAATTACCTTTCCATTTAATCTTTCCATAGGGTTACCACTTTATCTTTCCGTTTCTCAATATCTGTATGGAGTATAAAATGAAATTAGAAAAAGCAAAATTAATAACCATTATTGCGGATGAAGCCATTCAAGATAGGTTGGTTCAAGAACTAAAATCGGTCGCTGTTAAAGGTTATACGATTAGCGATGCAATTGGCGAAGGCATCAATCAAAAACATCTCACTTCTTGGGAAGGAAAAAACATACGATTAGAATCTTTGGTTTCAGAAGCAAAGGCTAATAAAATCTTTGAAATCATTGCAGAAAAATACATAGATAAATACCCTATGGTGATCTTTATGAGTGATGTCGAAGTGATCCGTAAAGATAGGTTTAGCTAAATTCTATGAATCTCACCTAGAATGTATGACCAATATCTAAATAAAGTAATTGGTCTTCTCTAGAATAAGCATAGTCAAATAGGATTACGGTTGCTTGGTCCCAAATCAGCCGTAATCCCAATCCACGCGCATGTTTATAGCCTAACGTGTTCACATCACGTAGTTTGTCCCAAACCCTACCAACATCATAAAACGGAACGATACTCAATTGAAAAAAATGATCCCATAATGAAAAACTTCCCACTCGGTATCTAAGCTCTAGGTTATAAAAACCAATCACAGGCCCAAAAAAACGTTCTTGCCTATAACCTCGTAGGGTGTTTTGTCCACCAAGTGCACCAAACGGACCATCGATGGAATAAAGATAGCGGTATTCAAAGAAAGGAACTTCCCCTTCAATTTTTGTGAGTGCCACACGTTGTGCAATGACAAACTCTTCAAATAGTTTTGGGAAAGGTTGGTAAAAGTTCTTTGCTTGTGCAAAATGCCGAATATAATTAAAATCCGATCCAATGGTTTTTTCGGCTTTATTGATATTGTATTCAATGAGCCAACCTCGATCAGGGTCTGGCTCGTAATCTCTTGTATCATAAGCAATCCCAGCACGAACGTAATTTAAATTTCCACCATGTAGGCCAATAATTTTTCCAGCACTTGCATCCTCCGTTAATTTAGAACTATCTTCAATCGCAGGCACTCGCAAATTGGTGAGAGGTTCTCGTCCTTCGGTTGTAGTTCCATCATACCGCCTAACAGTATTTTTCGAAAACTCCACTCCTCCCCAAACTCGGAAAACTTGGAAAATTGTTTTGTCTGCTGCAAACTGTCCATATGTAGTATCAAATTGGTAATCGTGGTAGTGTTGGTTGGAAGTGAACTCTTTTCCAGGACCACGATTACGAGTGTATGAGTTTGCATTTTCAAAATCGGAATAAGTGGCATTTCGAGTGATACGGCTTCCATCAACATTTCTATCTTTAAAATAAAGTGGTTCTAAACTTTCAGTTCCAACACCAAAGTACTGGTTATAGAAACTAGCATCATGCCCTACGTATGCTCGCAAACGATAAGCAGTATCAGCAAAGTATGGGGCATCCCAAGCTAAGTAATTATTTTGTGTTCCACGATTGGTTCGGTAAATTCCTACATTGAACATATGTTCATAAGGAGTGTATTTGAAAGAAGAGTCTGACTTGGTTCCGTTATAAAAAATATTGGCAAGTACACCAAGACCAGATCCATTGACCGCATCATTTCCGAAAAGTGGTAGCCCTGTCGCATACCAACCTTCTCTTTTTTTAGAAAGTTCGTTCTCGTCTAATTTTTTAAACTCACCAATCCATTCTGGTACATCAGAATTTCTCTCTTCTGCATACAGCGGAATGAATACCCATGTTGATATCACTACCAACACAGAAATCAGATTCCGAAAAACCATTTAGGTTATTTAACTTCGCGGACTTGGATGGTTTCGACTCGTTCTTCACCTGCAATAATATCAGAAAGAATTACCACTTTTTCTCCCATTTGGAGGTAACCATTATTCACAAGAGTTTGAATGGCCAGTTTGATTGTTTTTTCAGGATCAGAGGAAAAATCCACACGATAAGGAATCACACCTCTTGTCAGCCAAAGCTTGCGTCTAACAGATGTCATATTTGTAAAAGCATGAACAATAGGATATTTTGGATGAAAGGATGCCAAATTATTGGCAGTGATTCCCCGACGAGTGATTGCAATGATCGCATGGGCTTGCATGGAATCAGCTAAATTTGCTGCAGAACGAGCCATCTCTTCTTTTTGGTCTTTCGGCTTTCTTTGGGCGGCTAGTCCAAGGTTAATCGACATCTCCATTCGACGTGCAATTTTATCCAACATCTCTACACATCTGACAGGAAACTTACCCATCGCAGTTTCACCAGATAACATAATGGCGTCAGCTTCTTCATAAACAGCATTAGCAACATCCGTCACTTCGGCTCTTGTTGGAGATGGGTTTTGAATCATCGATTCTAATAAGTGAGTGGCAACAATCACACGTTTCCCTTCTTCTTGGCAACGTTTGATGATTCTCCTTTGAACAATGGGGAGTTCTTCAATTTCGATTTCTACACCCAAATCCCCACGCGCCACCATAATCCCATCAGATTCGCGGATGATTGCATCTAGATTTTTTAATCCTTCTTGGTCTTCGATTTTTGCAATGATTTGTGCATGGTGGTTTTTTTCATCAATGATCCCTCGAAGTTGTATGACATCTTCTTGTGACCGAACAAAAGACAGAGCAACAAAATCAATATCTTCTTCTAAACCAAAAATAATATCCTTTAGGTCTTTTGGAGTAATGGAAGGTAAATTAACTCGGATTCCAGGTAAATTGATATGTTTTCTTGACCCAAGCTTCCCTCCATCTAACACTGTACAAACGAGTTCATTCTCACGAATCTCTTGCACTGCTAGGTTGATAAGTCCGTTGTCGACAGTAACTTTATCTCCAACTTTCAAATCTTTTACTATATCACGATAATTAACAAAAACACTTTGTGCTTCTGCTTCCATTCCTGGAATGATATGGAATGTAAAGGTTTCCCCAACTTTTAAGTGGAGGTCATTTTGAACATCCCCAGTTCGAATTTCTGGCCCTTGAGTATCAAGAAGGATAGAAATTGGATGTTTGTGTAATTCATCTTTATTTAAAGATTTAATAATACGAATGATCTTTCTATGAAACTCGTGATCTCCATGACTCATGTTGATTCGTGCGATGTTCATTCCAGCCAAAGCTAAACTTCGGATCATTTCTTTAGAAGCAGTCGCAGGTCCAATGGTACATACGATTTTTGTTTTTCGAGCTCTTAGTTGTTCAATAGCAGGCATAATTTTAAGGTTTCAACCGAGGTAAGATTCTATTCAGAAAGTCTAATTGCGATTCCGCAATGTCAAATTTCTCTTGGTTTGGAAATTTTTCACTTCGTTGGCGGTCACTTTCCGCAGTTACTTTATCCAAAAGTTTTTTGCCATGTCGTTTCAGATACCCTGTAGAAACAAGGATCGGCCATGGAAATTTTTCTCTTTGGTTCCGGATTGGAAAACTATAGATTTCTTTTCCGCCAAATTTCTTTAAGAAAAAAATCAAATTCTCTTCTGTAAACTTTCCATTTAATTTAGAAAGTACATACTCTCTGTCTGGATACACTCCAAACTCCCAAGCTTCGTCCAAAATCCGAATGACCGATTCAATGGATTCTTTCCATTTTTTTTCTTCTTCAGGACTTCCTTGTTTGACCGGCTCAGCAATGTCTTCTTCACCACCGTTAAAACCAGATGTAGAAGCAGCAGATTGTTGTGACTGTTTGGATTTTTTTTCTGCATCCTTTTCAGCTTCTTCTCTGTCCTTCAAACGTGCTTTCACAAGACGATCTCTTTCTTGAGATATTTTTTTGGCTTTTTGGCTCGCCAAATCCTTGTTTAGTTGTTGTTGCAAACGAGCTTTGATCGGAGGAATTTCAAATTTATGAACGGTCATACTACCCATGATCATTCTCCAAATTCTTGTAAAAAATGGTAGAAACTGAAAAAGGCTCTGCGCTTCGATCTCTTCCAACAACCGTTTGGGGCTTTCGTCATTTAAATGTAGAGTTACGTTCATCTGATTAAGAACACGAATTTCTAAATCCGAATGTTTGATTTGAAATGTTCTTTTTGCCGATTCAATTGCCTGAGGAATACAAGATTTATGAAGTATAAATTCATTATAAACTTTGTTATCAGCATACTCCGTATATAGAAGTTCTGGTTGTGATAATAGCGAAGCACGAAACTCATCAGTCAAAGGTTCCCCACTCACACGAAGTAAGTTTACCTCAACAATCCGACCTGCTTCCGCAAGGAAAGCCATGAGATCGTCAATTTGTTGTTTACGTTTTTGTTTTTCTTCTCTTTCTTTATCTTTTTCAATTATCTCATTTAACACCAAACACTCTTCGATCAGAGTTTTTTGGTCTCCATAAGAATCATTCATATATCCCTTAATTTCGGTTAAAAGATTCCGAGGAGAGTTCCAAGAATCTTCGGTGACCTCTCCCATAACTCCCAAATTTTTTAAGGCAGGGTAAATCGTATTTTTTGTATAATCAATATACCCATCATAACGGTCCGCAATCTCAGAAGGTCTGTTGTATAAAAAAACACTTTTATTTGCAGGTCTTGATGCTGAATCATTCCGGAAGAAAAACAAAATTTTATCATCCACCAATTGTTTCAAAATTGGTTTCAAATGGATGATGATCGTAGCATCCTTTTGTACTTTTGTTTTGTCATAAGGGCATTGGAACAAGTTTCCAATTTCTGTCGATGCATAGGTATCAAACAACCTGTTGGAATCAACTGCGGCTTTGATGACCTTACGCATTTTTTCTTTCCCAACGTACTTTCTTTTTTCATTGAACCACCCTTTAATTGCGGCGGTTGAAAGTTCATTGAGTCCGAGTGCATAACGGAAGGCAGTTCCCCCATCGGCAGTTGTGGGCCTTGCAAAAACAGTATTGTGTTTGATAAAGGTTTTTGGATTTTCCGGATCCCCTGGTTCGTTCGGGTGAAACTCCAATACATTCATTTTTCTAATGATCGCAGGATTTTGTTTATAACTGAGATCGATCACATAGTTTTCGGTTCGATCACGATCAATAGAGCTATCACGTTCAATTTGTTCTACGTTCGGCAAAACTTTGTTTTGCAAAAACTTATCTGTCCACTCGAAGATCACCAGTAAAACTTTGTAGATACCTTTATAGGAAAAGTCCCCCCGTGAATCCATAGCCTGCACCTTTTGGAGGCAGGCAGTGTAATCCATTACTTTTAATTCCGGGAGGTTGGGATCTAACATTTACCTAAAAATTTCCTTAGTTAAAAAATCCTTTTTTATAAAGCAACTCAGCATTCAAAATTGCAGCACCTGCTGCACCTCGAATCGTGTTATGCGAAAGCACTACCCATTTCCAATCCAAAATTGGATCTTCTCTTAGTCTTCCGACAACGGTTGTCATTCCTCTTCCGGTCTCTAAATCTAGACGTGGTTGAGGTCTATCATTTTCTTCGCGATAGAGAATAGCCGGGTTTGGTGCAAACGGCAATCCCAATTTCTGTGGTTCCCCTTGAAAATCGGCCCAAACTTTCAGAATCTCTTCTTTTTTTGGTTTTTTATCAAAAGAAACAGAAACACAAACGGTATGGCCGTCAAAAACCGGAACACGATTGCAATGTGCCGAAATTTTAAAATCTGCGGATTTGATCACTCCGTCTTTCACGGTTCCCAAACATTTTTGTGGTTCGATTTCTGCTTTGTCTTCTTCGCCACCAATATAAGGTACCACATTTCCCAGAATATCCATCGTTGGAACCCCAGGGTATCCTGCGCCCGAAATGGCCTGCATAGAAAATAACATAACAGACTTTAAACCGAAGGCATCCATTAAAGGTTTTAAGGATATCGTAACACCCATAATCGTACAATTAGAATTGGTAATGATTTTTCCTTTGGTCTTTTGGAATTGTAAAACATCCAAATGGTGTGCGTTCACTTCTGCCGAAAGAATGGGAACATTGAGATCCATTCTATGGTTTTTCGAATTGGAAAGAACCATCACTCCTGCTTCTGCATAAGCAGTTTCTACTTCGCCAGCAATCGATGCATCAAGACCACTGAACACGAGTTGCACGCCCTTCGTCACTTCAGGATTTGGTAATGTAATGATAATGTCTTTTGCGTATGTTGGGATATCAGATGAAATCTTCCAACGAGATTTCATCACCTCACCATAAGTTTGACCGGCACTTTTTTCTGAAGCTGCCAAATGGGTCACCGTAAAATAAGGGTGATTCTCCAAAAGTTGAATGAATCTTTGACCGACGGAACCTGTTGCTCCCAGGACTCCAACTTTGATTTTTTCCATAAAATTCCTTAACTAATGTAAGGATTGAAAAACATCCTATTTCGGAAAGAGATTTCCAATTCTTTTGGCATAAATCGGATTCATTTGTTCCATTCCTAAATATGTAAAGTGGTGGAAGTCAGAAAAACCTTGCATGGGCAATCTTCGGTGAATGTCCCAATAATAGACGGACCCACCTTCCAAAGATTGTAAGTAACGGAGATGATCCCTGTACCAATTCGAATCTTCGTACCACTCTAGCGAAATAGGATTTTCAGGATTGTTAATGAGTAAAAATGGAACATTTCGCTCTCGGAAATGGTCTGCAATTTTTTTGAGATACCGAAAGTGGAAATACGGCCGGAAGGTTTCCTTGCGAATCCTTTCTTTTGCCAATTTTAAGGCAACGAGGTATCCAATCCCTGGTCTTTTTTCCAAACCCTCAAGCAACCGGTAATAAAAATACTTTCGGTATTCTTCGTCTTTCATACCTAAATAACGAAAATCTTCCGTTCTTGGTTCCCTTTCATACTGGATCCCAGACTTTGCTTCTTCGAGCCCAAATGTCTGTTCTAGACGAACTCCCATAGGATCAAAATGGTAATCTAAATAGGCGCCGGTTGCCTCGTTCGCAAACCACACCCGCTCTAATTTGACAGTGACTAACTTTTTTTCCTGAAAGAATTTTGAATCCAATCGAAGACGAACCCAACCTTCCCGATCCAGAATCATTTCCTGCCGACTGGTTCCATTCGTAATTTCCATCCGGCAAGGTTTTCCAGCCAAAAGAAACTGAGTGACTTCCACCCAAAACCCCTTGTTTTTGATTTTTTCTGTCGGAAAAAAACTAAATTTTTGCCCAGTCCAACCAAGCCCGTTGATTCCTTCAGGTATGGAGGCTCCTACATATGCATGGTAACTGGTATTCCGTCCAAAACGGTGTTGGATTAAATTCTGTATATTCTGCAGATATATATCTTTATAACGATAAAACGAAAATCCTGAAGAGATTACGTAACGTGACCAAGTATCCCAATCCATCGATGAGCCAACTTCTTTCAAAGTCTCCCAAGGGAATACCCACAAAGACTGAGGGGCTTCACCAAAGGTGAGGGCATCTCTTACAACCACCGATTCATCAACGGAATCGTTTCTTCCCTCAGGGAAGATAACGTAAGTTCGGTGGAGTCTATAATCAATGAAATTGACAGGATACACAACTAGGTCAGGTTCCAAAGGATCAAGCCAATTGAGTAATAAAAACACATAGAGTGGGCTATTACCGGCATAAGCTAAGTAAAAAACATCCACATCTAAATCATAATCAAGAAGGAGTGATTCTTTGAGTTTACGTGAATCTATCGAATAATAGGCAACGGAACTACCAACGATGATGACCCTTTTTTTTATTTTTGGTATTTTCCGGATTCTCTCATACTCATATAAAAAATTGAAAAAATGGTTCGTATTCCAAGGAGACTCATTGGGCAATAAAAACTGTAATTTTTTAAAAAACAAAAAATCAAGACCAAACAAGGAAACCAAAAAGAAACATATTACCAAAATCCTCTGTTTCATTTTCCTACCTAAAAAACAAAATACACAAAAGGTTTACTTTCGGCCGATAACAATACAATCAAAACGAGTGAAACAGAAGCCAAAACTCCAAAAAAGGCCGTTTTTCCTAATGAATTCTCCCATTTTCTCAATCCATCTAACAACTGCTTATTGTCCTTAAAATAAAAACTCCCCCAAATATGGCCGATCAAAATGATAAATAAACAGTATAAAAAGTTCATTTCAAATGTATAAGGAAGCGAAAAACCCTCTTTTTTTGAAAAAAGGCCCTGTAGGTAGCACAGAGCCGTGCTAAAATCAGCACTTCGAAAGAATACCCAAAGCAAACTGACTAAAATAAAAGTTCCCAAGATTTGTATTGGTCGGATCCATAAGGTGGATTCACTAGAGAAGTGGTGAGATACCCATCTTTCAATAATGAGTAAAATTCCATGACAGCACCCCCAAACCACGAAATTCCAAGAGGCCCCATGCCAAAGCCCTCCAATGGCCATCACTAAAAAAAGATTCCTATAAGTAAATAGTGGCCCGATCCGATTTCCACCTAACGAAAAGTAAATGTATTTTTTGAGCCACTGTGAAAGAGAAATATGCCACCGAGTCCAAAATTCAGAAAAGCCAGAGGCAAGGTATGGCATCCTAAAATTTTCAGGCAATCGGAAACCAAAAAGAAGTGCCGTGCCCTGGGCAATATCAGTATATCCAGAAAAATCACAATAGATCTGCATCGAATAACTGAACATTCCCATCCATAACGTCTTGGTAGAGACATCCCCAGGTTTCGAAAAAGCTAAATCTGAAATCTCTCCTAAATGGTCTGCCAATACCATCTTTTTGAATAATCCTAACAAAATCAGAAAAAAGGCAAAAAGGACAGGAATCCGAATAAAGGGGAGAGGCCTACGGATTTGAGGCAAAAAAGACTTTGCGGTCACAATCGGTCCCGCCACTAACTGAGGGAAAAAAGATAAAAAGAGCAAATACGAAAGGAAATTTCTTTCTGAATTCAATTCTCGTCTGTAAACGTCGACTACATAAGAAACAGATTGAAACGTATAAAAGGAAATTCCTACAGGTAGGAGCCATTGGTCCCAAAACTTTGCAGGGTCGAGGGGCAGGCCAACAATAATTGCCCAATTTTCAGCAATAAAATGCCCATACTTAAAGAAAAATAGAATACCAAGGCTATTGGATAAAGACAGAAGAAGTAAAGCTAAGCGAATTCGTCTTCCGCTCAGTAAATCCAAGGCCCGTGAGACCGAAAAATCCACACAAGCAACCCAAACCAGAAGCAGAAAATAAATAGGAGTCCAATAACAATAAAATAAAGCACTGATAACAAGCAAGTAAACGATTAATGATAAGCTATTTTCTGCCCTTCCGAAAACGTTTTTCTGCCAAAAATTGACACTTAACCAACGCAAACAAATCCAAAAGGATAGCGAGGTCGCCAAAAAAAACCCAAATACTGCCGAATTAAAAAGCATAAATATGCCTATATTTAATCAATTATACATTGTACTTGCATTTCACTCCGCAGTTAGGGCAGGTGCAGGTCACCTCTGCCTTCACTCGCCGCCCTTGGGCTCCTTCTACCTTGCCTACTGCAACAAAATCAAACACGATTCCCTCGGGAACAAAGTGCCCGGAACCATATTTCGCCGTCCCTTCAATCAAATTGGAACAAGCATGACATTTCACTCTCAATCGAATCGTTTCCGCCATATAAAAGAGAACGGTGGAAGCGGAAGCACGGAGTGGCAACCACTATTCAGGGACCTGACAATATTACATACAGATGTGATTTCGCTACACATGACAATATGTCAGCGAAATCACCCGAATAGGCTATTATTTGCTCCCCCGAAAATTCAATGCGCCGGTTGCCTTAAAACCCGCCACCGTAGGCACATTGAAGCTTTTACGATGCTAATTGCCGAGAAATGGGCGAATATTTTTCCTGCTTACTGTGAAATCATGCTAAATTGCGGATAGAAGCACCCGAAAGTCTCTTAGGGACCTCCTGTGATTCCCACAGGGGGATATTGGCAAAAACCTCTATTTTTTGGTGAAGATGCGAATAGAACAATATTTCAGATCTGACCATCGCTGGTCAGCTAAGGTTGTCCGGATTTCTACCCCTTCTTTTTCTATTTTTCGCTCCTTAAGTTCATGCCTTTCTGGAAGTAAGTATAAACCGGCCAGTATTCATGTCCAAATGAGGGCAGCAGAGAACCGCCCATCCCTTGCCTGCCGCAAAAGGAACATGCCGAAAATTGGGTGCCCTAGGCAGAACAGTAGATGCCCAAACTCAGACTTATCGAATGAACAAAACAACCGTAAGGTGGTCAATTCTAGGCAATTAAGTTTTTTTAACCCATGTCCAGTAAATGCCTAATTTTGGACGATTTCTACAAATCTTGGAAAAAGGGGATGCCCGGGGATGAGCACATATGGTATTTTTTTGAAAAGTGATTAAAAATGGTCAATTTCTGAGGAATTCTCAGCCGTTCTCTCAAAATGGAATTTTTGCAAATCTCCCCTGTGCGCAGCACAGGGCGATCCTCTTACTTGAGAATTTAAAATGAATTAAGACTTTTTGGAAGTAGATTTAGGGGAAGTCTTCCCCTTTTTTAAAGGAATTGTGGGTTTAGCTGTGGATCGTTTGGATTTAGAACTGCCTGCAATTGATGACTTTTTAGATGACTTTGAGCCAGAGCGATCGACAGACCTTTCCTCTTCTCCTGACAAAAGATCGCTTGGGACCCTGCCATTGCGTTTGACCATATAGATGAAATGTCGGACATACTGAGTGTATGGCTCAGGGATGGTCTTTGGATCGAAGTTTTTTGCGTCTTGGAGGAGCTGGTTGACATGTGCCAAAGGGAGGTCGTCTTTACTGGTTGCCATAAGAATTTCCAATCGTTTGCAAATCTCCGAGTCATTGACTTCGGTTGAAAGTTTTCGCATGGCGTTGAGAAATTTTTGGAAGGCAACTCGCTTCGGCTGAGACATATCCCCAGAAAACCAAAAAGTCCTGGGCTGGCAATCGATTTTACAGAGAAATGCTCTGGTCCATTGTCAAAAACCAAAACGCCAAAAGTGAAATTTGATTTTTTCAGTTGGGAAATGTTCAGCACTCCCGCTGCAAATTCCACTCCTCCAGATGAGAACGGAAATTCAATTTGCGAATCCGAATTTATAAAGAGGGAAGAAGTAGAAAAAACGACTGGTGCATTTTCCAAGTGCAATGACTCTGATGTTGCCATTTCTGTTTTTGCTTCAACGACAACTTGGTAAACCAATCCATCCCTAAGTTCAATCGGAGTTAGGAGTTCGTCGCTTGGAATGATGACTGGAAGGTCTGCCACATCTGCAAATAGACCTGATACAGGAAAAACAAAAAAGACAACGAGCAACGCCAAGGAGGCTCTGCTTTGCAACTTTTGTGCCATTTTTTTTGTTTTTTCCAAGAAAACCATAGTGTTCTCCTCAGTTTTCACTGAAAACTAAGAAAAATAAAGCATTTTTTAGTGATTTTGGCTATTTTTTAATGATTTGAGACCGAACGCAGAGCTTCCATTCCCAGAGTACAATTTCATGTTCGAGGTCTTGTGCAGTCTCTTGTTCCTTTGCAAGCAGGGCGTAAATCATATGTGAGATCTCTTTAGAAAACCCCGCGTCCAATTCTTTTTCAAAATCGACGACACGAAATTCTAAAATCAGGACTGCCAATCGAAAAGCTTCATTCATGGCGATGAGCTGTGGCTTTACCACGTCGAGTTCTGGTTTTTTTAATTCGTTTTTGATCATTACATCTAAAAAAGTTCGGATGAACATGACATCGTCTGAAGATAAATGAAAGTCCAAGAGGAGTTGTTTTACTTTGTCCAATTCCATAGCCCGGAGGTGGATCCTTGCCAAAAATACTGGGTTCTCGCTATAGGTATTTAGATTTTGATTTTTGGCAACATCGGTGGCTCGTACCTTGTCGTAATCAACCACACCCTTGTCTTTGGATTCGTCTTTTTTGGGCGACTGTGATTCTGCCGAAGTGTTGATCCTTTTTTTGATCACAAGAATGTTCATACTAGGATAACGAATTTTGAAAGATACCATATCGGAACGAGGGATCTCTTCGTCGACAACGAGGAATTGTGCCTGCTCTCCCCGCTCCCAAGCCGCCATCAAATCTTCTTTATTTTTATAATGATAAATGACAACAGGCAGAACATCGCTCAGGCTTCCTGTCCCCAGATAGATGGTTTTGATTTCGTTGGAAAATCCGTGTTGGTAAGGGATGACCAATTTCCCTGCCTTAACATTGACAAAAGAAAGTTCACCTAAATGGAAGTGGGAAACATCAAAATCATCCCCAAAAAAACCAACCCTAGGGACGTTGACGACAATGGAATTATTCCTTGCACCCTTTGGAACTTCCGGTCCTGAATCGGTAAAAACGACGTAGGTCAGCTTGGAAAGGCGTACTTTGACGAGAAAACCAGCAGGGGTTTTTCGTTCTTCGTAAACAGTATCATCCATCTTTAAATTAACCCAAGCTGTTTCATTTTATACTGAAGGGAACCTCTCGAAATACCCAAGGCCTTTGCCATCCGGATTTGGTTGCCCGAAAAGATCCGCATCGCCAGAAGAATCTTCTGCCTTTCTAAGGCCTCTGTCCCGCGCCGCAAGTCTAAATCTTCGGCATCAGGAATCTCTAAATCCATCTTAAATCTTCCAGGTTCCAAATCAGAAAGTTCCACTTGGTTTGACCTACAGGTCAAAATTCCTGTTAAAATAGCATTCCTTAAATCGGTAAAATTTTCAGAATAAGACCTAGAAACCAATTCTTGCAAACTCGATTCCCCTAACTGCAAACCCGATCGGTTCTGCGAACTACACAGTTCTTCAAATATGGCCCGAACCAAAGTTTGCAATTTTAGTTTTGGAAGAAACCTTAGCGATGGTAGTACCAACGAATTTTTTCTCAAAAATCTTTCAAACTCAGGCAATAATTCTTGGCCCATTTCTTCCGGTCCTAACAAAAATAACGACCCGGAATGACCCGACTTGGACCACCAATCGGAGAGAATTTGTTGTTGCCCCAGATTCAAAGTGTGGATCCCTACTAAAACCAAACTCCCATTCCGAGATTCACTCCCCCAAGCAGAAAGAGCTTTTTCCAGTTTTCCAAAATGTTCAGGTAAAGATTCAATAACCAAAAAAGGAGCCCCCGGTAAATGGTTTTGGTGAATCCATTTGGCTAAACTTTTTTTCCCAGACCCGGGAGGACCAAGGATAGAAAGAACCTTCTGTTTAGAAAATTCGGATACTGCCAAATCCAGATTGGGGATTTCTTGGCGATAGAGGGCTTGCGAATTTTCTTGATTATTGAGGACCAACTGCGGTGTTTGAGGTTTTGTCCTTCCCCATTCCTTCCCAATTTTTTCAGAAAAAAGAGAGATAAAAATTCCAGCTGGAACCTCGGAGGATTCTTCAATTTCGACCAGAATAAATCCGATTTCCCTTTGCCCAGAGCGAATGGGAACTGCCATGGCATTAGTTTTTTTTCCAAACAATTCGAACTCAGTTCCAGAAAAAAACACTGGCTCTTGGGAATTCATAAGCTCTTCCCAATGTAAGGAATCTCGATTCAAAAAAGAATAATAAAAGCCGTCTTCGCCATAACCAAAACTGGAAGATTCATAAAAGGAATCTTCGTTCTCAGCTTTCAATACCACTACACCCGACGAAAACCCAAGCTCCGTACATAACCTTTCCCAGAGATTGGGAAGGACAGATTCCATCCAATCCTTGCCCGTAATTTCAGAGGCAAGTAGGGAAATGGCTTGGGAAGGCATGCTATGAAACTGTTTAAATTTAATCACTTTGTCAAGTACGTACCTATTTGAATGTCGGACGTCCGACCAAAAGAAAGGAGATAGTTTTTGCTAATTTTCAGTATGTCGGATGTCCGACAATGAAGGAAGAAAGTTCCGAAAAATCCTTTTTTTGGTGCTTTCTAAAAATACAATTGATCCCAAATTTTCGGCAAGAAAGCATACCATTTGGGAAGGGAAAAAGAGATAGATGATCACCATTGCAGTTGCAAACCAAAAAGGCGGAGAAGGAAAAACAACGACTTCTTTGAATCTTGCCATGGGATTGGCACGTCGAAATCTTAAGACCCTTCTCATCGATATGGATCCTCAGGCAAATTCCACAGGAATATTTCTGAATCCAGAGACGGTCGAAAAAGACCTCGCCCATCTTTTCCAAAACTCAGCCAATCTCAAAGAAATCATCGCACCTGCGTATAACGAGCATTTGTGGATAGCGCCGTCTAGCATGCGTTTGGCGGAAATGGAAACAGTATCCGTCAACTCTGTGGAGGCCCCCTATATTCTCAGAGACTCACTATCCGGAATTAAGGATTTTGACTTTGTCATCATTGATTGTCCCCCTTCTCTTTCCATTTTCACAGTAAACAGTTTAGTGGCTGCCAACTACGTTCTCATCCCTCTCCAAGCCGAAAAGTTTTCAATGGATGGGATCATGGGGCTACAGCAAACGATTTCTTCGATCAAAAAGAGAATCAACCCGGACCTGGAAATCTTGGGAGCTCTCATCACCCAACTAAAACCCCAGACCCTCCTGACAAAAACCATCCTCCCGGTTTTGACAAAATATTTCCGAATTTTCGACCACACCATTTCTGATGGAGTGGCGATCGGAGAAAGCCATCTTGCAAAAAAATCTGTTTTTGATTACAACAAAACTTCAAGGCAATCTCAAGAGTATGAGGGTTTTATCGAGGAGGTCTTAAATGAGCTCAAAAAGTAAACGACTCGGAACTCTTGCCGATATCTACCAAGCGGAAAATTTGGACGGAACCATTCGGACCATTCGAATGGACCGAATCGAACCATCTGAACACCAACCTAGACAAGAAAGAAAAAAGGGAATTGAGGAACTAGCCCAGACCCTTAAGGCCGATGGGCTTCTACAGCCGATCATCGTGTCCAAAGGCGAACGAGAGGGTTCTTACAAAATCATCGCAGGCGAACGAAGATACCATGCTGCAAAATCTTTGGGTTGGTCCGAAATCGAATGCAAAATCTTAAACCGTCCAGATAAAGAAATTTATAAATTAGCTGTCATAGAAAACTTACAAAGGGAAAATCTCTCCCCCTATGAAGAAGTAGATGCCCTTCTCTTTTTAAAAAATTCCCACAACTACACAGATCAAGAGTTAGGTGACCTTTTCGGGAAAAGCCGTAGCTACATGACGGAAGTCCTCTCCATCACCTCTATGTCAAAAGTTGATTTAGAAAAATGCAAAAAAAACGAAATCTACAATAAGAACCTTTTGGTGCAAGCTGCCCAAGCCGCCAAAAAGGGAAGTCTAGACGAATTTTTAACCCTCTTCCACAAGGGAGCTTTGAAGACTGTCCGAGATGCAAAGGACTTTAACAAACAAACAAAATCAAATGAATCCAATCCTACTAAAACTTCCCTACTTTCCGGGTATAAAATAAGAAGGTCTGGAAACGGAATCCAAATCCTTTCGGATGATGAAATCCTCCTTGGAGATATCTATAAATTCATCCGCAAAGAATTGGTCAAAAAATACGGCGACTCGGCATAACCCAAACACGTACTAAGCAGTCAAGTACTTAGGAAAAAAATTTATATGCTGCGAGTGGAAAAATGCTGTACGAACTTGACACCAGCCGGAATCCGACAATAATGTGACATAATAAAAGTGATTTGAGTTTGAGCAAACGTTTCTTGGTGATCAAGAGACGTGGGGTCTGTAGTATCCCAACCCGAAACATAAAAAAATTCCCCTGGTGTTCCAGGGGGTCGGGGTTTCCCGAAGGAATGTTGTTGGATGAGACATAATTAACATTATGTCAGATAATGTCAACTCCTTCGTAAAATTTGCTTAAATTTGGTTTAATTTTTGCAGAAAAGCGGAGGAGCTTTTGTGAGCGACCAGCGGCATCCCTATATCCGACTGATGACCGACATCATAGATTCTGGTGTTTGGGCGGGCCTATCCCATGCCGCCAAAACTCTCTACCCAGTTCTATTAAAATTCAGTGATTACAATTTTAAACCGGTATGGCCTAACACCGAGACATTGATGCGACTCACTGGCTTCAAAACCAAAAAATCCATTGTCTCTGCGAAAAAAGAACTCACGCAGGCGGGCCTACTCTACCAAGTTCCGGGGAGCGGCAGGACCTCAACCAGGTATCATTTTTCCTTCCACTATGAGGGTTCCAGGATTACCCCTCTGGGGGATACAAACTTCACCCCCAGAGATTCCGAGACGGGTACCCCTGAGGGTGCGAAACAGGCAGGTAAGGGGGGTGCAGATGGGACCCCTAACCATATTAATATAACTATATCTAATACAAACAATGTACCGGCAACGCCGGCTGCCTTGGAAATGGAGAGAGAAAAAGAAGGTAAAAAAGGATTCGAAAACCTTGTTGCCCTTTTCGGTCCTGAAATTGCGTTAGAAGCCTATAAAAAAGCAGTTTCATTGCATATGGAATCAGACAACACATACCTCCAGTCCCTCTGCCGAGAGTTGGTCTCTAAACAGCGACAAGAAGTGCTTAAAACTGAGCAAAAAATTCCAATGGAGGATGGCCTGTCTCACCCTGCTTCTTGGGCTGGATTTCTTTCTTGGGCGAGTAAGGAATTGACCCAATCTTCCTGGAACCAATTGGAAAGAATGCAGGTGCAGATGGATGGGAATGTCATTGTCATAGGCTCTCCCCTCCAAGGACATTTGCGCCAAATTGTACAAATGTATTTTACAGAGCGGGTCAAACCAACAGTCCTTGTTGTGTTTTCAGAAAAGGAAGAAGGCTCACGCCTCAGTGAAATTCGATAGACTGGATAGAAAAACGGTATTTTTTGGAAGGAATCAGCATCAAAAAGCGCATGAAAGATCATTTAATTCGCACAAGCCACCCCTACTCTTTACCCATCAAATCAGTATCCACTTCTGGAACCTTTGAAATCAAAAATGAAGAATTTTTATCCTTTTTCGAAGAAAAGGAACAGTCCTCCCTTTCCTCCATCATCTTCAAGTTTGATGACGTTGTGTATTTCAATGGGATAGAGCTTTTGCCAGGGAAAGACGGATTGGATTTTTTCCCTGACTCTTTCCGATTTGAATTGTCCCATGATGGAAAGTATTGGGAACCGATCTTACAAGAGTCTTCTTTTCGAAAATCCTTTAAAACTTCCGCAAAATGGCTATTTTCTCTCACTAGCGCCCGTTATGTGAAGTTTGTATCCAAAATTTCTAGAAAGGCAAGTAACGGAAAAAATCGGATTAGTTTTGGTCAATTGAAGATTCTTATCACTGGGGTTCAATCCATCCAGGCAAGTTCGGAATTGGATAGATTAGCTGTGAAAGAAAATCTTTTTGATACAAGGCCAGATTATGGATGGTCTTCTAAAAAGAAGGAAGAACCAGAAGACGAATATTTGATTTTGGATATGGGTTCCGTGAATCGCATTGAAGAGATGCGAATGCTGACTAAAAATGATCCAACAACAAATTTTCCGGAACGTTTTGTTACTTATTATAGCGAAGATGATATTACTTGGCACCAGTTGCATGAAGAAAATTTCTTTTTGTCGGAACCTGGCACTTGGTATAAATGGAGATTTTCTCCTGTTAACTTACGGTATTTGAAATTAGTTTTTTTTCAAGAGAAACAATCAAATAAAAAAGATTATGTGACAGAAGTCATCGAACTCGAGTTATATTCTAGTCCAGATAAAAAAGATTATGGTGGACCAGCAAGGGAACCTCTTCCTTATGCTTCAGTCCTACGTTCCGGGATCATTCGTTTGGCAGTAGATGGGGAAGTGAAAGAAGGTGTTGTGGTTCAAGCCAACGACAGAAGGTTGCGCGACGCCACTACCGAATACCGAGGAATTGTGGAATTGGCCTCAGACGGGGAAGAAAAACCTGGTGTTGCCGTTCAAGGAAATGATAAACGACTAAAAATCGCCACCGAACTAACACATGGTCTTGTAAGGTTGTCTCGGAGTGGCGAAGCAAGGCCAGGTCTTGTGGTTCAGTCGGACGATGAACGATTGCGGAGTGCCTCCACAGATCATCCAGGAATCGTGGAACTAGCATTAGATGGAGAAACTCGTCCGGGAGTTGCAGTCCAAGGTAATGATTCTAGATTGCGTGTGGCCACTAAAAAATCGGTTGGACTTGTTCAGTTGGCAGATGCAGGTGAAGTTGCTGTAGATAAAGTTGTGACAGGCGATGATCCACGATTAAGAGATGCGACAACCACTGCAAAAGGAATTGTACAACTGGCATCAAACGGTGGAGAAGAGCCAAACACTGTAGTGCAAGGGAACGACAAACGTTTGAAACATGCGAGTACCGAACTTCATGGAATTGTGCAACTCGCTCATTCAGGTGAAACCAAACCAGGCGCTGTGGTTCAAGGGAATGACAAACGTTTGGCGAAGGCTGGGTTTCAGGATGCAGGAATTGTCCTACTTGCGAACCATGGAGAAGCGGTTCCGGGTAAGGTAGTGTTATCTGATGATCCAAGATTGTCAGACAAACGAGATCCAAAACCTCATACTCATTCTTATGCAGAAAAAGAACATGATTTTAATTCTCATACAGGACTACTGAAAATCACAGGAGAGGCAGAAGCCTCCTCCAAAGGATTTGTCCCTCCTCAGGCAAATGATGCGATCATTTTTGGAAAAAATACTAAAGTGGGAGCTGGTGTAGTTGGAGTTTCTGTTGGCACAGGTGTATCTGGATACGGGGAATCTGTGGGAGTCTCGGGAATTTCTAAAGGACAGGCATCCAAAAAATCGGCAGGGATTTTAGGTGCCGGCACGACGGCACCAGGTGGTCGTTTCGTTTCTCAATCCGATTATGCATTGATCGTTGATGGAAAAGGGATTCCTGAAATTGAACTTTCTGGTTCTGGCAAAGCAATTTATGCCAATGGTGAATCTTTGTTTGAAGGGAATCTTCGCATTACAAGAGAAGGTGGCGAAGAGTGTATTGCTCGTTACTTTAGATTGGATGGCAAAGATGTGGTGACGGCTGGAGACTTGCTGATTGCAACAGAGGAACCGGGAGTTTTGGGAAGATCCAAACACCCCTATTCCACCAATGTCATAGGTGTTTGTGTGGCCAATGCACATGTGGTGTTTGGAAAACAAGAAAAGGCTGTGGAATACGTTCTTGTGGCCTTACTAGGAATGACTAAAATCCATGTAGATGCAACACAAGTTCCTATTTATCCGGGAGATCTTTTGGTATCAGGGCTTTCCTCTGGCCATGCTGTGAAAGCAGATCCGGCAAAACTGAAACCAGGAATGCTTGTGGCAAAAGCCATTGAAGCTTGTAAACGAGACAAAGGAAGTATCCTTTGTATGTTAACTTTCTCCTAAGAACAAAGGCTGGGAGGTGGGTTTTTTTATAAAACCTGCCTCAATCGCCCTTCTCAGTAAATACTCTACTGCCCCGTGCCCTTCATTCCCTAAGTTTTTTGTAAAATTATTTACATACAAGTTGATATGGGATTTGATCACCGCATCATCTTTGTTTTGTGAATTTGAGCGAATATAATCCATCATTTCTTTGGGTTCTGAATATGCTGCATTAAGGCTTTCTCTGAGATTGGATTGGAATAAAAGTGCCTCTTTGCGAGGTATATCTCTTCGAATTGCGATAGCCCCTAAAGGGATCGGGTATCCTGTTGATTTTTCCCACCATTCCCCTAGATCTACTACTTTTTCCATTCCTCTTTCTTCGTAGGTGAATCTTTCTTCATGGATGATGACACCAAGACTTTCTTCTTCACTCAAAACCTTTGGAATGATCTCATCGTAACGAAGTGCCGTTGGTTTTTGTGTTCCATTCGTGTATAAAGACAAAAGTAGGTTTGCTGTAGTAAGTAAACCTGGTATATACAATTGTTTGTAATTGTTTAAGTCTGTTTTGGAATTTTTTTTTCTGACAAGGATGGGACCACAACCTCTTCCTAAAGCAGATCCGGTTTCTAATAAAATGTATTTTTCAATGATATGGAAATAAGCAGCAAACGAAAGTTTTGTGACTGGAAATCTCCCTTGGAATGCGAATTCATTTAAGTTTTCCACATCGTATAATTCTTCCCTGACTGGGTAATTCGTGTTTCGAATCAAATGGTAAAAAAGAAATGTATCGTTTGGGCATGGGGAATAAGCTAAAGAAATCATAGGCTAAAAAAGAACTCCTTTGTGGGTGTGATCCAGATGATCCTTACAATTAAAAAAACAAACAAACTAAGAGAAATACTTAAAAATAAAGGTAAAAAAAGGTTTTTAAGCTTATTTTCTAATAACAAGGAAAATGGCAGTATGAGTGTAAACATTCGACTTAGGTTATCAAAGGATCGCCAATAGCCTTGTTCGGCAATAAGAATGACAAACAAACTTCCGAAAATTGGAACAAGTATATATATATCCTTTGAAAAATTGTTTTTTATCGATTGAAGAGAGACAATGGAAATAGAAAAGAATAAGATGAAAAATAAAATTTTTGGAAATTCTTTTAATTTGAACTGAAAAGAACCATGGTCTTGAAAACTTTTAAAAAAACCAAATAAAGGTAAGTCTGTCATGTCTCTGAAACCAAGGGGGTTTGTCCCCAAATGATTTGGCGGATGGATGAGTCCAAAAACTACCAAACATAAAAATGTGATTCCGGGAATTGAATAGGCAAACATATGTTTCCAGTTTTTTTCTATGAATGCTTTATAAATGATCGGAATTAAAAATAAAACCCCTAACTCGCGAGTGATCACCATCAGGAAAAAAAAGAAAACAGACAAACTGTGTTTTTTGTTTTTGAAAAAATAAAATGCAATGATTCCGAAACTAACAAATAGAGAATCGGCAACTAAAAGTAAATTGGCGTTCAGTGAAAATGGAGAAAACAAATAAAAAACAACAAACCACTTTTTGGTTTCTGGAAGTAAGGAATACAAACAAATAACAGAGACCAAAAAAGTAGAAAATAAAATGATGAGTGTGGTGATCGGGTAATAAGCAAACCCCAATAATTTTGAAGCGGCACCTGCAAACAGAGAAAGCCCTAAACGATGAAAGCGGAAATGATAAGAATCTACAATCAAATCCCAATCTGAGGAATCAAACAGATCTTTTGCGAGAAAGTAGAAAAATTGCCCATCATATCCGCCGGATTTGTAGATTACAAAATTTGTATCTACCAGGTTGGGATTGATTTCGTAAAACCCTTCCCAAATTCCAATTAATGCTGAAAGGGAATGGTCATAGGGTGCGATTTTGAAATAAATAAGTATCCCTACTCCCAAAATGTAGAAAACCAATAGAAAACAAAGTTGGTAGAGCTTCACACTTCCATTTTGCAAATTTTAACAGATTCGAAAAGGAATTTCTCTGGAATTTTATGAAGATTCTGACAGTTTGTATCCAAAGTTGGGGTAAATGAAAGAAGTTCTCGTTACAATCCAAAGTGTGTATCAATATTTAGAAAAACTTGGCCCCAAAAAATCCTTCCAGATTTTGAAGAATCTAGGTTATGAGAAGTTGCTTTCTTTGACGGGTAAGGTTCCCAAGGAGAGGTTGATCGTTCTTACTCAAAAATTAAGTGAAGATACGGTTGTGGAACTAGTCAAACAAATCCCTGAGAAGATTCTCGTAGAGATGATTCGAGAGAATGAGGATGATGATTTAGTTTATTTTATTCATTCCCTGCCTATGACAGATTTGGCCCTTGTATCTAGGAGCATTCCTCCTTATGATGTAGGGTTACTTGCAAAAACATTAGGTCGCGAAACAAGTGTTGAAATTCTAAAAACCTTAGGGATTGAAAAATCAATTGCGTTACTCAAAGAAATTCCAATGAAAGATTTCCTTTGGTTGGTAGATGAAATTCAAGTAGGCTCTGTCATTCAACTTGTGAGCGAACTTTCAGTTGCTGATTGTAAAAAATGGATCAAACAACGTGGTTTAGAAGAATTGCCTGTTCTTGTTAAGTTTTTTGGCGTAAACAATGCCATTCAGATTTTTAAAAAGTTGGGTATGAGTAAAGCACTTGAGATGATGTATTTATTGGGAACAAGGGAAATGTTGGAGTTGTCACTTTTACTCTCTGGTATGCAATTAGAAGAAAAAAATATGCCTGCGATTGTGATGTTGAAACCGAATGATTTATCTTCCAAAGCCAAAACAAAAGTAGCGCCGAAGAAAAAACAAATTCCCAAAAAGAAAAAAACTTCTAAACGGTAACGTTTACTTTAGGAAATAAAATTGTAAATTTACTTCCTTCGCCCATTGTGCTTTCGACAAAGATCTCTCCGGACATTTTGTCCACGAGTGATTTGACAATAGATAAACCAAGTCCTGTCCCCCCGATTTTTTTATTATCGGAAGATGGGATTCGAAAGAACCGATCGAAGATTTGATTTTTATAATTTGGATCAATTCCTATACCTGTGTCTTCTACAATGATTTCGATTTTTCCATTGATTTCTCGAATTGAAATTCCAATTTTCCCTTTAGATGTATATTTCAAGGCATTTACATACAAATTGGTTATGATTTGAGAAAATTCAAATTTGATTCCTCGAAGGAAAAAACCTTTTTTGAGTGATAAGTCCCACTCGATGGGTTTACCTTTTGCAAGATGCGAATTCATATGAATGACATCTTCAATTACAGGGACCGGATCAAATATTTCGATGACTTCGTCTTCTTTGTCTTTTTCTCTCGAAGTGGTTAGTTTGAGTAGGTTTTCGATTAAAAAGCTAAGTCTTTTTGCGTTTTTATCAATCACTTCTAACATGTTTTTATGTTCGGTGTTAAAAGGTAATGATGTGTCCGATTTAAAAAATTCCAAGTAACCTCTAATGTTTGTCATGGGGCTTCTGAGTTCATGGCTAACATTGGAGATAAATTCATGTTGTAATCTTTCTTGTTCTTTCTTTTCTGAGTTGGGGCGGAATTGAACCTGGTAACGTTTTTTTGGTGATAGAAGTATGGAAGTAAAACTGATGTCAACTTCTAGTTTGTTGCCATCTTTTAACATGATTTCTGCATCAGGTAAAGATAACATTGTATCAGAGGAAAGATCAGAGCCAAATCGGAGTTGCTTTGATACTTGGTTACCTAAAATTATATCTTCAATACTTAGTTTTGTGATATCGCCACGAGTGTATCCAGTAAGGGATCTAAATTGGTTGTTTGCTTCTAAAATACTCCCTGTGTCAGCATCAACGAGGGCAATGGCTTCTCTTGAAAATTCAAATAAATATCGATATTTTTCTTCTGAGTATTGTAAGTCAACGGCGGATCTATCTAATTTGATTTCTAAAATTGAGATTAAATTTTCAAGTTCTGTAATTTCTTCCCTTTGTAATTCAAGTTTTGCATTGAATGAATCTAACATTGAGTTAACAAGTACTTTAACTCGGTTGTCTAATTGTAATGTCTCATCTGAGTTGAGTCTTGAATTGTAGTTGCCTTGCAAAATATCTAAAACAACGGAGTTAACATCAACAATAAGATGCCGTACAGCATTAAGTTTTCTATAGTTGATTTGTGAAGGAGCATGCAGTTTTGTTTCTGCTGGCTCTTGGAAAGAATTTAACTTTCGAACATCAAAAACTTTTTTTGGTTCTAACGCAGAAAGGATTTCATCAAAATCGAACGCGGCTCTGACCGCATCAGGTTGGATTACCCTTCGTATGAGTCGAAAATATACATCTTTTAGGAGTGGGAATAGTGTAATTGAGTCTCCTTGATAAGAAAAGATTCCTTTTTGAATGAGAGGGTTTGAGTTTAAAAGATTTTTCGTCTCCCCTACTCTAAGATGTGGATAAAAATGAGAGAGTTGCAAGTCTTCCCATAAGTTTCCTGCACTGAGTTGGTTTGTGTTTTGCAAAAGATCAATTGCTTTTTTGACTGCAAGGAGAACGCCAGAAATCTCTCTTCCGGTTTTTAGAACTGCATCGCCGCTGAACGCAAGTAAGGTGGACGGAAAAAATGATTTAGTTTCGAGAATCGGTAGTTCCAGAGTATTTGCAAAGTCTTGAAAGTTTCGAAGAAATGGGCTGGAAAATGGATCAGAGACTAAACCTAAACAAGAAGGTTTTAAAAATTCTTTTTCCTCTAAAAACCCCGGAGTATCAATGTATCTTACTTTAACTGGATTTTTGGGAGCGTATTCTTCTAAAAATTTTTCTGCATAAAGTCTCTCTACTGAATATTGGTGAGGAACGGGAAGTATGTAAGCTTTATTTCTTGTGAGGTCTTCAGGTTTGAATTGGAATCGGGAATAAAATGATAAAGGTGAATGATAAAGATAAATCCCTTTGTAAATTCGTTTGAGTTTTGATTTTTTGAGAAAGCTGTCTTGTAAGTAAGCAATGGTTGGTACTTCTCCCGCTTCCACTCGACCAGCGTCCAGTAATGGCATGATGGCCTTATGGTGGGTATTTACATGGAGAGTGACTTTGACGCCAAATTCTTCGAAGTATCCCTTTTTATAAGCGACGACAACGGGTAATGAACTAAGACGACTTGTTATACAAATCTGGATCACATGGCAACAATCCCAAAAATAGGGATCGTTGCCAAATCTTTCTATTGCGTTTTGTCTTTAAGTAGAAAAAATCTCTTGGAGAAATTCGGTAGTTCTTTTGGTATACTCGGAAACTTCCTTTTCATCCATCACCTTTGCGGAGAGTAAAGCAAGGTCATAAATAGTCCTAGCCAATTTTTTCCCCTTTTCTGGGTTTACTCCTTCAAACACTTGTAAGGCGGATTTTACAAGAGGAGACTTGGAGTTTATCATAAGTGTATGTGATTTAAGAATGTTTTTCATGTCATCGCGGTTTAACATAGAGTTCATTTCCGACATCCTTCTCATAAACTCTGGCAACAGAATGACTCCAGGAACCTCCAAAGATTTGAGGGCTTCTACTTTAATTTCAACTCCTTCGGTTGGTAAGGATGATAAAAATAAATTTTGAATTCGTTCTGATTCCGTTTTGTTATCTTCGTTGACTAAATCTTTGGGAGCTTCTTTATCCACAACTTGGTCTGCTATTTCTGAATCAACTCTTTGGAACTTCCAATCCGGATTTTTCATTTCCAAATGTTGGATAAGATGGGAGTCAATTTTGGAGTCTACAAGTAAGGCTTCTAATCCTTGCGATTTTAAAAGTTCCATATAAACAGATCCCATTTCTGTTTCATTTGCATAAAAGATCTTGTTTTGATTTTTTTCCTTATTCTTTTCCCAATATTCTGAAGTTGTAGAATAACCACCTTCTGAATTTTTAAAAATGAGGTGATCTTTCATTGCCTCAAAAAACTTTTCATCCGTGAGCACACCATATTTTACAAATAGAGAAATGTCATTCCAGTTTGATTCATATTTTGGTCTGTCTTTTTTGAAATCTTCAATCAAACGGTCAGCGACTTTTTTAATGATATGATTTGAGATTTTTTTGACTAAAGGATCGTTCTGAAGGTAAGATCTCGAAACGTTTAAAGGTAGGTCAGGGATGTCTATTGTTCCTTTTAAAATCGTGAGAAATTGAGGGATGAGTTCACTTGCATTATCACTGACAAATACGTGATTACAAAAAAGTTTGATTCCATTTTTTGAAGCTTCTAATTCATGAGTTAACTTTGGAAAATATAATATTCCTTGTAAACGAAACGGATAATCAACGTTTAAATGGATATGGAAAAGTGATTCTCCTGAAAATGGGAATAGGTATGAATAAAAGTCTTTATACTCTTCCTGATTGATTTTGGCAGGTTCTTCCGACCATAATGGTTTTTCGCGGTTTGCTTTTTCGCCTTGGACATAGATTCCCACTGGTAAAAAATCACAATATTTTTTGATTAATTCTTTTAATTTCCATTTGTCTAAATATTCGCCAGACTCGTTGTCCAGATAAAGAGAAATTTTGGTTCCTCTGGTTTCCTTCTCAATGGGTGAAATAGTAAAGTCAGTTCCTGACTCGCTAGACCACAAAACAGCTGTTTGTCCTTTTTTGTATGATTTAGTTTCTATGGTTACTTTTTTAGAAACCATAAACGAGGAATAAAATCCTAGTCCAAAGTGGCCAATGATTTCTGCTTTGTTTTCAGCGTTTTGATATTGTTTTGCAAAATCTGTGGCTCCCGAAAAAGCGATTTGATTGATATATTTTTTGACTTCTTCGGTTGTCATTCCGACACCATTATCTTCGATACTTAGAATTCTCGCATCTACATCGAAGTTTAAATCAATTTTATAATCGTTTCCACCATCGAACTCTTCAGATAATGAGATTTTTTTTAGTTTCGTAATTGCATCACTTGCGTTTGAAACTAATTCTCTTAAGAAAATATCTTTTTCGGAATATAACCATTTTTTGATAATAGGAAAGATATTCTCTGTTTCTACGCTAATTTTTCCCGTTTCTTCAGCTGACATACATTACTCCTTTGTGTTTAATTGTTTTGCTATTTTAAAAACTTTTGTTTTGTCGGTTTTGGACAAAGATAAGAATGTTTTTTTTGGCGTTTCGGTATCCGATTTTTCAACCAGAAATATTAGAAATTGAATACCGTCCTCAGCCAATCCTTGTCTTTTTAGATAATCTGCTAAGAATATATTTCTTTTTTTTCCGAAACTTTGAACCATATCTGCAAATTCCTTTACCTTTTGATTCAATCGATACTTTCTATATCCCAGGTACGAAAGTATGCCAAATACGGCAAGAAAAACTAATACAAAAATTGAAGGTGGGTTCGGAGTTGCAGTGGGTGTAGATTCTTTTTTTAGTTCTTTTTTCTTTTCCGATAGAATCTGCAAAGTTGGGAATTGTATCGAGAGAGTTTTATACGTAGATTCTTTTAAAGAAAAGAAACTAAATCGGTATGGTTCCAATTGGAGTTTATTTGTTTGGTTTACTTGGTATCCATAAGAAAACCTAACAACAGAATAAAAACCATAATCACCAGAATCTAATTTTTTAAATGTTTTGGTTCTTGACTGTGAAATTAATTGGTATTCTGTTTTTGATTCAGGTGAAGGTGCGATTCCTTCATAGCCGCCCTCCCCTTCTATTGTAATTTCGAAATAAGCAGTTTCACCTTTGTTAACTTCTTTTGGAAAATTAGTTAGGTTTAATTGAAAATTTCCTATGGCACCTGAAAAACCAATGGGTGGATTCGGTGGAAGATTTAATACTGTGACTGTCGCTGGCATTGAATTTACGGTTTCTTGTAACGAGTTGAACCTTAAACTATCACCTGCAATGAATTTAGTTTTTCCTATTTTAAATTTCCCAGATTTAATTGGAGTTAATCCGTAGATTTCTTTATCATAAACTAAAGTTTTTTTTAGAACATTTTTTCTTTGGACTTCTGGTTCAATTTGTACGGAAACTTGTCTTAGAGTTTCTGAAAGGAAATAAGGAAATGATATCGATTGGTTTGGATCTCTTTCTAGAAATGGTTGTCTATATCCATTGTAGTAGAGTACAAAATAGCCAACGATGGGTTCTCCTTTGTAAAAAACATTTTTATTAGTGTGAAACACTACTTCTGGAGATCCTTCAGATGGAATTTCGTTTTCTTCGAGTTGGAAAGGATTAAAAAATTGATTTTGTGAATGTTTGCTTCTTTTGCTTACTTTGAATTGTATTGGCGGTGATTGATACTTTCGGTTGTCGTATTCTACTGTTACTTCTGGAAGTTGAAACGTACCTTCCGTCTCTGTATCTACATAAAAGTTAAGTATTTGTGCTTTTGAAACTTTAAAATTGATAATTTGTGTTTCTGTCCCACTTCCTGAAAACCGGATACGAACTCCGTTTTGTTTTATATTTGTTTGAATGGCTCTAAATACTTTATCACCGTGAGCTCTTACTTCTAGTTTAGCATTCTCCCCTAATGAAAATTCGTTTGGATAAAAATGAAATTCTACATCGGAAGGTAAAATAGCAGCAAAAGGAAATAAATAAAAGAGAATTAATATATGGCCTATCTTACCAAAATTTTTCATTATCAAATGAACCTCCTTTTTTATTTTTGAGAATAGAGTCTTGTGAAAAAGGATCTAATATCTTTTCTGCATCCGTTTTTTCTTCTTTTTTGGTTTGTTTTTCCTGTTTAGAAGGAGGCCCTCCTTTTGGTTCTTGTTCTTTTTGGTTTTGTTTATTTTGGTTTTCTGATTTTTTTGTTAAGTGTTCTATATTTTTTTTTGCAGAAAGATAGTTTGGGTCTAGTTCTAACGTTTTTGAATAGGATTTTAGAGCATTTTTTTTATCACCTAATTTTGAATAAATATTTCCTAAATTGAAATTTGTTTTTGCTTTTAGTTCATTGTCTGATTTGGGATTAGTTAATATTTTTTCAGCAATTTCTATTGCTTCTTTGTATTGTCCTAATTGATAAGCTGCGGCAGATTCATTGTATAATAACCTTGGATCGTCATGAATGTATTCTTTTGCTTTTTCAAATTCCTTTTGGCTTTCGTTATAATTTTTGTTTTGATAAGATTTTAACCCTCTTTCGATTGAATTGCCACCAGGATCTAATTCCCACGCATATACTTTTTGTCCCGCTAAGGTTAAAATAATAAATGCGAATGTAAAGATACCTTTGGGACTTTTTTGCAAAAATAGATTTAAGATTCGCTCAAAAAACAAAAAGAAGAATGCAGCAATTAAATATGGATGAGCACCATCTTCATTTTTATAGCGTTCTATTGTTTGGATTTTTCTTTTTTTTGCTGTTTTGACTGTGTCAATCAAAGCGTAAGCCCCGTCTGCTTGGAAGGAAACGTCATAGTAGGTTCCTTTATTTTGGTTTGCTATTGATTGCAACTTAGAGACGTTCATTTGTGAAATTACTAAATTAGGTGATGAGATGGATTCAGAAATCCCGGCATCCATTGTCACATAACCACCTCTTCCAGTGCTGGGATCGCGGTATTCGATGTTTCCTCCATCTTCTGTGCCAATTCCCCAGACTATCACATCGCCATCGATAGGTGGTATAGTTTGGTTTTGGTGGTCTTCACCATCAGAGACAATGATTGTGATTTGAGAAGAGAGGTTATTGTTTTTTTTTCTAATTTGTTTAACTCGGTTTAATGCAACTGAGAGGTCTGTGCCTTTGGCTCCGACCATTTCTACGCCCAATGCCTGAATGTAATCGGACACTGCTGCAATATCAGCGGTGAGTGGGCAAAAGGAAAAGGATTGCCCCGCGAAAACAACAATTCCAATCCTATTTCCTTTAAGGTCCGGAAGAATCCGTAATGCTAAATCCTGAAATCTTTTGAGTCGGTTTGGCCTTACGTCAATTGCGTTCATCGACAAACTAACATCGACAACAAACAAAATGTCAGTCGATTCAAATTCTTTTGTAGATTCTATTTCTGTTGATTTTACTTTAAATAATGAATAAAAAGCCAATAAAAGAGATAAAAGGAAACAAAAGATTCTTAAAGAATACATTCTTGTATTCGCTGTGAATATTCTGTTTTTTAAGTTGGAATGGGTCTCTTTAAAGAAATTGGCTTTAATATTTACGAATAGTTTTCCTGAAAATACAATTGTCCAGATAAAAATCGATATGATTGCAATTGTTGTTATGAGTTTAATATCTGTCATAGCTTTTCTGTTAGTGGGAAAATTAAAAAGAATCCTGCTAATCCTAGCGTGGCAAAAAAAACAACTAGTGCCGAAGGGAAATGTGTTTCGTGAATTTCCATTGGTTTTGAAGGTAGTTCGACAGTTTCTAATCCATTGATTTCGTTTAAAACTTCTTGTAAAACTTCGGGCGATTCTGCACGAAAGAATCTCCCGTTCGTACTTTCGGAGATTGTTTCCAACGATTCATAATTAACTTCATATTGGCCTTGCTCTTTTCCTATCCCTATTGAATATACTTTGATTCCATAGGCCTTCGCAGCAAAAGAAGCAGTTTCTGGATCCAATTTTCCTGTATTGGAAACTCCATCGGTAAGTAAAATAATAATTTTTGATTTAGCTTGTGAATCCTTTAATCGGTATGTGGAAAGTACAAGAGCATCCCCTACAGCTGTTCCTTGTTCCGTGATATCTTCATCTGAAGTTTCTGAAATCAATTCGTCCAATGCATATCGATCACTCGACAAAGGAGACTGTAGGTAAGCTGCTCCTGCAAATAATACGATTCCAATTCGATCATACATTCTTTTTTGAACAAACTCTCGTAATAGTTCTTTTGAGACGGTAAGTCTATTTTTAGGCAAAAAATCATAGGAATTAACCATTGAACCGGAGATGTCAAGTGCGATCATGATATCAATGCCACTGGTAATATCGGGTGTTAGTTTGTATTTTTCTCCGGGTCCAGCTGAGGCAATTACCAAAAATATTCCTGCGATATAAAAAAGTGTTTCTGAAAGTATTAAGAAAATAGTTCTAAGATTTTTGAAAATGAGGGATTGTTGTTTTTGAAATCGATCGGATTGGATGAGCAAAACTCCTCCAAGATTTTTCGTTTTCCATTGGTAAAGTCCCACTAATAGTAATGGGATGATTAAAAGTAAAAGATATGGTCTTTGGAACTGTTCAAACATTATAGTTCTAGTTCCTTTTTGATTTTTTCCCAAATGTCGATGGCTTCAATTCTTTGGAGTTTAGTATGGTTATGGTCGTACTTTGTTTTTCTAAAGTAAATTCTTAGATTTCGTAGTATGGATTCATCAATATGAGTTCTGTCGAAAAGTTCTACCAAAAATTCGGAATCAGTTTTTCCTAATAGGTTTTTGTTTAATCTTTTGGAATAAACCTCTTTCAGATACTCACTAATCTTAAATGCCAGTTCCTTTTCATAGATTAAGTCAGATTCTAGATAGATTTCTATCGTATGAAGGCGTTTAGTTGTTTCTTCTAAAGTTGGTTGTTTTTCCCATAATGCATCCACAATCTTTGGTTTTGACTTCCAGTATAAATAAAGAGCATATAGCAAGTATAAGTTGATCGCCGTGATAAGTAATATGATGGACAATCTAAATAAGTATGGTCCCGAAAAATTGATGGGAGGCTCAATGTCATCGATATCCGTTTCAGTGCCAAGGAGTTGTGATTTGACTTTAATCACTTTTGTGGATTTTTTTTGTTCGCCATTTTCTTCCCAAAACACAGGAAGAATATAATCGCCTGGTTTAAAAAAAAGAATGAACGCGCTGATTTTTGTGTTTTCTTTTTTTAGATTAAAAATTCTGAAAGAAGGCATTGTATCGTCTTCGTAGATTTCTCCTTCTTCCATTTGTAAATTACTATCGCTCTTATCAGTTGATTCTATTTGATAGTGTATTGTATCTCCTACGTAAATATCTTCTTCTAAAATTGTTTCTTTGGGGCTTGCGAGTAAAGAAACAGAAGAAACTAAAATTAGTAGAATGTATTTAGCCATTTCTTTTGATCTTGAATAGTGGTAAGATTTGATTCGAAAGTTTTGTGTTTGGATTA
Source organism: Leptospira harrisiae (assembly GCF_002811945.1). Taxonomy (NCBI): domain Bacteria; kingdom Pseudomonadati; phylum Spirochaetota; class Leptospiria; order Leptospirales; family Leptospiraceae; genus Leptospira; species Leptospira harrisiae. Next base: position 133,995 of record NZ_NPDX01000006.1, read on the forward strand.
ATTTGGATTAGGTTGACACCAAAAAAATTTTTAGCAGCTTTTAAATCATTCGGATACGTGGTATTTTTGTTTCTGAGATTTGGTTTTTCTTGTGAAATCCTTCCGAATATTTTTATCCAAAATGGAAATTGTATTGTATCTATTTCATCTTGAATCCAGATTCCGATTGGTTCCCAAATTTTTATAATTTTGTTTGTGTTCAGATAGTTCGAAAAATCAACAAAATCAGATATCCAATAACAGGTGGCAAATTTTGGGTAGAGTCTAAAAGCATATTGATTTGCATCGGAATAATTAGTTCCACCACCTTTTGATTGTTTTGCTATATTTGCAAATGCTGTAAAAACATCTGCTTCAGTTTTTAGCCATTTCCCTGGAGACTGGCAAGTGTCAGAAAATGTTACAAGTAAGATTCTGTTTCCTAGTTTGATATGAAATAATGCTAAAAATAAAGTAATTTGAAATGCTGTCTCTTTTTTTGAATCGCACATTGAATCACTTCTGTCATAAAAGAGTATAATCGAGGCATCTCGCTCTTCGTAATATTCCTTTGTATAAAGTTCGCCTGTCCTTGAAGTTACATTCCAGTCGATGTAACGAATATCATCTCCAAAATGATAGTTTCGTACTTCTTTGAAATCCAAACCACGACCTCTCTCGGTCATTGGCAGAAAACCTTGCCTAGTTGATGAAAACTTTTTTTTAGTTTCCCACTGCAAAACTTGGAGCATACGTTTCAGTTCTGGCAATAACATCTAAGGAACTTCCGTAACAGATAGGATTCGTTTGATAATTGAATCTGTGCTGATATCCTCGCTTATAGCATCTATGGTTAAGTGGAGTCTATGTTTTACAATTTCGGAAAAAAAGCGTTGGATGTCTTCAGGGATTACAAAATCTCTACCTTCCAAAAGAGCATTGATTCGACTCACTTTTAGCATCGCAAGACTTGCTCTTGGGCTAACTCCACGTTGGATAAAAGTTTTTAATTCATTGTCGATTGTGGTTTGTGGTCGTGTGTTTCTTGTTAAGTTAACTATATAAGCTTGTAGTTTTGGTTCAACGTATACTTGATTTGAAATTTCTGAAATCTTTTGGATTTCTTTAGGTTTCATTACCTTTTTTGTCTTTTTCTTTGCTGAGTTTAAATTTCCATGTTGGTTTAAGATCGCAACTTCATCCTCCATTGATGGATAAGTGACAATTACTTTGAACAAAAAACGATCCAATTGTGCTTCGGGAAGGGGATAAGTTCCTTCCTGGTCGATGGGGTTTTGTGTTGCGATTACAAAAAATGGAGGCTCAAGGTCAAATGTTTCATCCGCTATCGATACTTGTCTTTCTTCCATACACTGTAATAATGCTGATTGAACCTTGGCCGGAGCTCTGTTGATTTCATCAGCTAATAGCACATTGGTGAAAACGGGACCTTTTCTGATTTCAAAGGAAGAGGTTTTCGGGTTAAAGATATTTGTTCCCGTTAGATCTGCTGGCAATAAATCTGGTGTGAACTGCACTCTCGAAAACTTTGCATCAATGATAGAAGCTAAGTTTTTGGCGACCAAGGTCTTTGCAAGTCCGGGCATTCCTTCTAATAGAATATGCCCATTAGCAACAAGTCCTACAAAAAGAGATTGGATGACATGATCCATCCCTGAAATAGATTCTGACAATTCCGACCTAAGTAATTTTACTTGGTCGGATATTTCTGTAATTTGTTCTTTGTTTATTTGCATTGTGATGGAGTCATTTTTGGCATTGGTTTATCAATCATATAGTATTCAGTTTTACCTCCAATGGTCCAACATCCCATTTTTCTTCCTTGAGGTTCCACTGGCCCCTTGCCTATTTCTTTTCCTTCTTCTGAATATTCGGTTGCATCTTCTGTAGATCGAATGACCATACGTTTTTTCCCTGAAGGATAAAAGTATGTATACGGAATGCTTGGTTTATAGTTTAGTTTTAGATCTTGTGTTTCTTCGTCTATCTTTACTAGTGAAAAGAAAAATTTACCATCTCCAAGAATTTTACCAGTATTGTCATATACTCTAGCAGATTCCAACATACTTTCGTTTGCCATAATTCCGTGATAAGCTACTTGTCCATTTTTATAATAGAACTTCCATTCCCCGGTTCTTGTATGTTTTCTTGGACCAGTTCCAAATAGTTTTCCATCCGAGTAGTATTCTTTCCAAATTCCAGTTCTTTCATATTTAATGTCTAAGTTTTCAGAATTTTCTTTTTTGGAATAATTTCCTTCGGCAAGAATGTTTCCTTTTGCACCAAACATTTTCCATAAACCACTTCGGATGTCAGATGAATATGAACCTTGAGATTCCGCAGCCCCGTCTTTGTAATAGTTAATTTCTTGGCCATTCTTTAAGCCATTACTAAAGGAAACTTTTGTTTTTATTCCGTTCCCATCAGCACCAACGAAGTAATATGTCCACTCGCCGTCTTCTTCGTTATCTTTGAAGGATCCTTGTTCGACCCATTCCCCTTTGTTGTTTTTTCGATAATAAGGTCCATTTTTTTTATCATCAACATATGTTGTTTCAGATGTGACTGTTCCTTGTTTGTCAAAAGTTTTGGCAACTCCTTCCTTTTTTCCATCTACCCATGGTGTTTCAGCCAAAAATTTTTGCGGACTATCTGGATCAGGTTTTTTCCAAATACCGTTTTTTTTCCCGTCAACATATTCACCTACTTGGTCAAGTGTAGATTTGTATTTTGGATTTTCCGCTGTGGAACCAGGCTGTTCGAATTGAATGTATTCTTCCCAAGATCCATGTTTTGGGAGTGATTTAATTTTTGCAGGGGCAAACTTTGTTACTTGGTCGTCCGTACACTTTGTCCCTCCACACTCTGCCTTCACTTCACCGATAGCACGAATTCCGCCAGAGTTTTTAAATCTTTCAGTTCTGATCCATTTGCCTTTTGTTAATTTTAACTCAAACTCCTGGTCGCCTGATCCGTCTTTTATGGAAGCACCTGAACATTGTATGAGTAATGTAGTGATGAGTAAGTAAAGAAGTTTCGATTTCATGTTTCTATCCTATCAAAGAGATGTGCACGTTTCAATTTATTTACTGATAATAATTCATTCGCAATCGCAATTTTTCCGCCTGTTAATTTATCAGAAAAAAATCGTGGAGGAAGAATGTGGAAGGCGCCCTCCCCTTTTACGTATAAAATTTCACCGTCAAGTGAAGTGAGTTCACATTCTAAGAATACTTTTCGTTTTGCTTTTTTGATTGGCCAAGCACGTATTAGTAGTTCTTTTTCTACTGGAGTTGCTTTGTGAAATTTAAAACTCATTGTGTCGGTCATAACTATATAACCTAAATGGAAACAAAGCCCACCCATTGCCTCATCTAAAACTGTTGATAATATGCCTCCATGAACAAAGCCGGGTGCACCATTATACATTCTTTTGAAACTATAAGTAAAGTTTACTTCCCCGGTTTCGTCGTGAAATGTAAAATCCGCTACGAGCCCTAATGGATTTTCTTTTCCACATCCGAAGCACGTATCATGATGGATTTCATATCCATGTTTGGAAGGATTTTCTATAGGTTTGTTCATTCATAGTCCTTGGTTTTTTATTTTAAAAAATCGATGATGGCAGCAGAAACTTCTTCAGGAGAATCCATATGCAAATGGTGCCCTCCTGGCAAAATGACTTCCTTTATATTTTTAACAGCATCTTTTCTATTTTTATATTTTTCGGCGATTGGAAATCCTGATCTATCACCTAATATCAGTAAAGTTGGACAGTCGATTCTTTTGCAGAATGATTCAATTTGTTCTTCCGTATAACGAAAGAAAGAATTATAATGTAGTCTTAAATCTCTTCTTGGTTTAAACCCGTTTTGTGTTTTTTCAATCCCTCGTTCCATAAGAATTTCTGCTGATTCTTTTTTCATATCTCCAGCTTTCATTCGAACTCCCACTGCTGACTCCATATCAGGAAAGTAAGTTTCTTTTTTCCCTCTCGGATGAAGTATCTGTTTGATTGCTTCTGTAAGTATTTCTGGCGCAGATTCTGAAAGGTTTGTCAATGGGCCAAGTGATTCGATAAGTACTAATTTTTTGATTTTTAAAAGATTTGTTCCGGCAACTAACGTAGAGACAGCTGCACCCATTGAGTGTGCCATCAAAATAAAATTTTCTAGACCTAGCGCTTGGGCGATGGACACAACTTCCAAAGTGTATTCCGCAAAATAGTAAACTGTGTTTTCTGGTTTGTGACTAGATTTCCCATGTCCTGGAAAATCAATAGATATAAAGCGGTAGTTTGGAAAATATTTTGCAAGAGGCGCAAAACTATTTGCATTATCTAACCAACCGTGAAAAGCAAGGATTGGTATTCCTTGAGGATTCCCCCACTCAACTCCCTCGATGGTGTGGAATTTTGTGCGAATAGATATGGGCAACATAACCTAAGGCTTTTGGATTCCGTCCGATTGTAAACATTTATCTTTTGGATTTAGGCTTGATTCTTTTTTACTTTTTTAATTGAATTTGTTCATGAGTCGTTTTCTTTTTCTAACCTTTGTTTTTTCTTTTGGAATACTGCTAGCTGCAGAAATCAAACCCAAGTCTACTTGTAATAGTTTAACTGATTGTGAAGAAAAGGCGGGATCTACTGAGATTCACAGAAAAAAAATTAGCCTATTGAGTTTTGGTATTTCTGAATATGCCAGCAGTGCTACGATCCGTGACCTAATTCCATTGTATTTAAAACGGGTGAAGTCCATAATTTTGGAAGCTAATGGGGAGACTGGGTATAAAGGAGAAATTGTATTGAAAGTGACTCACAAACCTGAATACAAAATGACTCAACTCAAAAAAGCTGAAGAAGACATTAGTTTTCTTGAAGCCAACCAGAATTATTTATCCAAGGAAGAATCGAAAGAGTTGGAAAATTTAAAAGTTTTGTTAGGTGAATCAAAGTAAATGAGTCGAATTACAGTTGTTTTATTCTTATCTTTTTTAACCTGTGCACAACTCTCTCGTGAAGAACAATTCCGAGTTGAATGCGAAACCACTAGAAAAAGAAGTTACCTCTTTATGTTACCCATTTTAGAAAGACATACAACGGGAGGAAATACGGAACAAAACAGCTTGGTATGGATTGGAAATACTGAAATTGCCTATAAAAAATGTATGTCCGAAGCAGATAAAAATAAATTCAATCTAAGATCGAATTGAAAGTTCATCCATTTCTTCTTGGATTAGTCTTGATCCTGCACGGAACGTTAAGTAACTCCATACCCAACTAAGTAAGGTACTTACTTTGTTTTTAAATCCAACTTGATAAACGAGGTGGACAAACAACCATCCAAGCCAGCCAAAAATTCCTTTTAGTCGAATTTTTCCGAATTCAGCAACTGCATCGGTTCTTCCTATGGTTGCCATATTTCCTTTGTCAAAATAATGAAATGGAGAAATCATTTTCTTTTTTTCAGTTGATTCAATAACTTTTGCAACGTATCTCCCTTGTTGCATGGCTACAGGTGAAACTCCTGGTAATGGCCTAGTTAGTCCTGTGCTGTAATTTGCTGCATCGCCTATAACGAATACTTCTGGATATTCAGAAGTTCTGCAGTATTCATCTACTATAATCCTGTTCGCCTTATCTTTGTTAACTGGTAGATTTTTGGCAAGTTCTGAACCTTCCACTCCAGCTGCCCAAATCACAGTTTTTGATTCGATCGTTCTGTCTTTGAGGACAACACCAGTATCCGTGATGTCTAAAACTGGCGAATTTGTAAGAACTTCCACACCCCTATTCTCTAATTTTTCTTTAGTGAACTTGCTAGATTTTTCACTGAATGCAGTAAGTAGTCTAGGTCCAGCTTCAATGAGTGTCACCTTAGTCATTCCGGAATCAATATTTCTGAAGTCTTTTCTGATAATATTGTGTGATAGTTCTGCTATTGAGCCAGCAAGTTCAACACCCGTAGGACCACCGCCAATGATTACGTAATGCATAAAACTTTTTGCCTTTTCATAATTTCCGATTAATTCGGCTTGTTCAAAGGAAAGTAATATTCTTCTTCGGATAGCCAGTGCATCTTTGAGATTTTTGAGTCCTAGTGTTTTTTCTTTCCAACTATTGTTTCCAAAATAGCTAGTCCTTGCTCCTGTAGCTAAAATTAAATAGTCATAGGATTCTGAATTATTTTGAAATTTGACTTTTCTGTTTTTAAAGTCGACCTCAGTCACATCACCTAATAAAATTTTTACATTTTTATATTTAGTAGTAATAGATCTAGAGGGGATGGCAATGTCAGCTGGCGACAAAACTGCAGTGGCAACTTGGTATAAAAGAGGTTGGAAAAGATGGTGATTTTTTTTATCAACTACGGTAATTTCAAAAGAACTCTTGTTTGCAAGTGATTTGATTACCTGTAATCCGCCAAATCCAGCTCCAATGATTAAGATTTTTTTCTTTATTTGAGGCATTCTTCTACTCCTAAAAAATTTAGAAACCCAATGGAGCAGTCTTCCACAAGATCCTGGACCAACTCAAAAGCTGTTTCGTTTTTATAGTATGGATCTGGGACAATGGGCGGTCCTTTATCGCTTCTAAATTGACCAAACAGAAATAATTTCTCACGGATTCTAAGGTCATTTGTTAGACTGATTACATCTTGAAAGTTGTTCTCGTCCATAACCAATAAATAGTCAAAATAAGTTAAATCTTTCTTATTCAGTTTTCTTGATCTATGTGTTAAGTTGATTCCTCTTTTTTCTGCAATTTTACGCGTTCTAGGGTCAGCTAAGTCACCGTCATGATAACCTGAAGTCCCGCATGAATCTATCTCGAAGAATTCTGTTAAGTTTTTTGATTTTACTAAATTGTTAAATGCACCTTCAGCTGCTGGTGAACGGCAGATATTTCCTAAACATATAAAGAGTATTTTGATTTTTTGTTTCATTTAATTGAGGTAATAGATATATTTTTTCCCAACTTCTTTTAACCACTTCTCAGCCATTTTGTAATTTGGGTTTTGAGATTCTACAATCTTCCAAAATTTCGAAGAATGGTTATGTTCAATTGTATGTGCTATTTCATGTAATACTATATATTCAATGATTTGGTCTGGACAATGTACCAAACTAAGGTTCAATGAAATTTGGTTTCTAGAGTTACAACTTCCCCAAAGTGATCTCATTGGTTTTATCGAAATTTTTGTTACTTTAGTGTTTAAAGATTGGGTTATGCTTTGGACCATGGGTTCGATTTTTTTAAATAACAAGTCTCGAAAAGTCTGTTTTCCTTTTTGTATTTGTGACTTTTCACTGTTCGTTTTCGGAATTAGAATGGTCTCTCCGGGAACGCTAAATTTTCCTTTGGGCGCTAGTTGGATTGTCGTCAAATTTCCGAATAGATGTGTTATTTCGTTATTTTCGAATTTTAACTTTTTGGGGATGTCCTTTGGAAGTTGTTTTAGTTTGGTAAGAATCCATTCTCTTTTTTCTGAAAGGAATTCATCTAATTGTTTTTTGGATACTTTTGCAGGGTGTTTTAGTATAACTTTACCATTTTGATACACTACTAAAGATATATTTCCGCCTTTGCTGGGTTTTCGCTCTATTGTGATTTCTTCCATTATATGTTAAACTAAATTCACTATTCGGTATTTGTTTCTATTTTTTCTGCATTGCTTTTCGTTTGAAGCCAATCTATTTTATTTAAGGCTCCAATCTCAATGCTATAATCTTTGATATTGATATGTGATTTAAAGCCGCTGACTAAATTTGAAGCAATATCTTCGGCAGTTAAGCCACCTTGTGAAGTAAACCTACCTTCTGAAAAAAACCTGCGGTGATTAATTCTTAAGTAACTTAACCAAGTGGAATTAATTTTATATCCGACTTCAACTTTTGAAGCCCAGCCGATGCCATAATTCTCTGAGAAAAAATTGATGGATCTTTGTACGTGAAAATCTCTTGTTTTGATCCTTCCGATTGATGGCATAAAACTTAGATCAAGATAAAAATCACCTGATGAATAACGGTATCCGCCCCCGAAAAAAAACTCCCATAGATCGTTTGAAAAACTAAGACCATTCCCAATCGGGCCATAGAAAACGGGGCTCGTATCTATAAACTGATTTACGTCATAGAATAAATATTTGAAGTATGAGTACCTTGCGCCGGTGGAAAAGAAAAAACCTGACCCATTGGCCCAATAATTAGGATTTGCATTTTGGAAATAATAGCGACCATAAACTTCAGCTTTGTTTTCGTAAACGGTAGATTTTCCTTTGCCATCAGCGAAGTTACGGCTTCCTGAATAGATTGTTGCAGAATCTCTGTAACTCCATTCTCGTGTGGCAATTTTAGTGCCATTTTCTGTTGAAACAGATCCTAGTACAAAATCTTCATCTCTCGCTTCGCCAGATTTTTGATACCAAATAGTGGTTTTTAATGAACCACTGATTTCCCATCGCTCTTTTGTGAAAATTCCTTGGATTCCGAATAAAGGAAATGTTCTTGGAAAGCTGATTCTTGAGCCACCTCGTATTCCCGATAGATTTGGATACTTATTTCCTGTTTCGAAAATATACTCACCGCCTGATCTTTCTACTGTTGGTCCCCAGATTACTTCTGCAGAAACTGAAGAAAGACTCAGGAATAAAAAAAGTGTAGGTATGTGGAAAAATTTAGGCACCAACGTAGGTTCTATTCCACCTATAAGTTGTAAATTCCTAAATTATAACTTCAGGAGGGATCGATTGATGCTTCATTATGATTCGAATTGTCTGACGACTTGTCTCTTAGGGGTGAAATGATTTCACCCCTAAGAGACATAATTAAATTGACACTCTAGACGGAGCTAACATCATTTATGTAGGTTATGGGCAAATCAGATCCAATATTGACTGAAGAAGAAGCGGGTAAGTTTGTTGGTTTGAATTCGGAAGAATTCACTGCCAAGGCATCTGCCCTAAAGATTCCTGGATGGAAATCGGGTGAATTTAGACAATCTGTCCTACTTAAATACTTTGAACCAACTGATTCCGATGGTTTCGATAGTCATGTGATTGCTATTTCGAATCAAAAAGGAGGGGAGGGAAAAACCACGATAAGTTTGTATTTGGCTGAGGCACTTGCTGAAAATCATAAAGTGCTTTTGGTTGATTGGGATCCGCAAGCAAATGCTACTCAACTTTTTTTAAAAGATGATGTTCCTTCGGTTATGGACTATCTAGGGTATAGAGGAAAAAAAGCGCGAAATATTGAACCAGCGATTAAGGCTATTGGGGAAAATTTTGATTTACTACCTTCTACTTTGGAACTTGCAAATTTAACCACGCCATATGAAAGAGATGATTTTGAATTATTGAAAGAAGCCATTCTCCCTCTCCGGTCACGTTATGAGTATATAATTATAGATTGTCCACCATCACTTGGACTTATTCTCGAAAATGCGCTTATTTGTGCTGACTATATACTTGTTCCTATTCAAACACGAGCTTTTAGTTTGCAAGGGATTAAAGATTTGTATGAAACAATTCAAAAGATCCAGAGGAAAGCAAACCAAAGGTTAAAGTTGCTTGGTGCAGTTTTGAATCAGTATGAAGGCCAAAAGGCGCTTGCTGGATTAGCGGAAGGGGTAAAAAAATATTTTCCTGTTTTTGAAACAGTCATTCAGAGGCGCGAAGCAATCCCTCAGGCCCAGGCAAAGATGTCACTTCTTGCTAAAATTGATTTAGCAACTATGAAAAATTTTAGAGAACTTGCAATAGAGGTTAAAAACAAAATCGATGTCCAAAAAAACTGAATTTCAAGCTTTAGATCTAATCTCTGCCTACTCTGAAAAGAAAAAAAATCCGTCTCATTTAGAGTTAAGCCAGATTTTTCCAAATCCAACCCAACCACGGTTGATTGGCCGAGAAGACACAACCGACCTGTTACCTTCAATGGAAAGATTAGGATTGATTGAACCAATACTTGTTCGAAAGGATAAGGGAAAATACCTGATCGTCGCTGGAGAACGCCGATACCGAGCTGCCATCAAATTGGGTTGGAAAGAGATTCCTGCAATCATTACTGATGCAAATGAGGATGTTTGTTATGAAATGTCTCTTGCTGAAAACGAAAAGAGAAAGAATTTAAATCCTTGGGAAGTTGGAAAAGCAATTCAGTTCTTACGTAAAGAAAAACGCAAAACTGCCGAAGAAGTTTCGGAATTGTTGGGTTACAGTGGAAGGTATGTCAAACAACTTAGTAGTATCGCTCGATTGGATCAAAAATCAGTGATGGAACTAATGATTAGTGGAAAACCACTCTCAGTGAAAAATCTAGAAGAATTACTAAAACGTAAAGAAAACAGAGGGGGTGAAATGATTTCACCCCGGATTGGACCAGGCCGTATTAGTATCAATGTAGGCAAACTTAGTGGAAAAGTGAGAGATAACTTTTTGAAAGAACTAACCTTGCTCAAAAAAAAATACGGAATAAACGAATAGAGGAAAAATGAAATCAATTTTAAAACTTAAAACGATAGACGATATCGAGAGAGAGTTATCAATCATTGTTGCCTGTGAAAAAAAACAAAAGGCAGATATTAGTTTAAGTCAGGTGTATGATTTCTTAGCAGAATCAATAGAGTTATCAATTCAGAGAATTGGCACGACAAGTAAGAGGAATACGATCAATAAATTATTGGGTAAATATAAATTTGCAAAACTAATTTCTAAGGGAAATTATACAAAGGCCAATCAAATTCCAGGTTTCCCGTCGAAAGATTTGGGGGATGCTGATTCGGCTCTATTGCGATTAAAAACTTCATTAACTGCTTTTAAACTACATTCAGGACCCTTCGCTGAACATTCGGTTTTTGGTGAATTAGATAAAAAACAATGGGAGCGAGTCCATGGAATTCTTGCCGTTTTTTTATTTGGTTACATTCAGTTATTTGGGGATGAAAAGTTAAGATTTGTCAAAGATAGAGAACAAAGAAAGGAAAAGTCTTTCTCCGAGAAAAAACACCATCATCCCCAGAAGAAAAAGGAAGATCGAGATACGAAGCCGAACGGTCATAATAATCGTAAATGGAAAAACAAAAAAAAACCTCATCACAAGGGAAATAAAAACCAAGGTGGGCCTAAATGAAAATTTGTTTAGTTGCTGGTAGCCATAGAAAGAATTCCCAATCCTTAAAAGTTGGAAAATTTTTAGTTAAATCTTTGGAATCAAAAGGTATCGAAACAATACTTTTAGATTTAGGTGGTAACCCACTTCCTCTTTGGGAACCAGGGATGTGGGAAAAAGACTCTGAAATAAAAAAGTTTTGGACAACGTATAACAATGGATTAGGTAGTGCCGATGCATACGTTTTTCTTTCCCCTGAATATGCAGGTATGGCCAGCCCAGCATTAAAGAATTTTTTTCTCTATTTATCGAGTGGAGACCTTTCACATAAACCTGGACTAATCATCACAGTTTCTAGTGGAATGGGTGGAAGTTATCCAAATGCAGAACTTAGAATGTCAAGTTATAAAAACACTCGTATTGTTTATCTTCCTGATCATGTCATAGTGCGCCATGTTGAATCTGTATTGAACACGGACACACCAGAAGGTAAGGATGATGAATACATCAGGTTGAGACTAAACTATGTGTTAAATGTTCTCTTAGAATATGCGAAGGCTCTTAACCAGGTACGCCAGAGCGGAGTGATCGACTTAAAAACTTACCCTTTTGGATTATAATAGCTGTTAAAATTGGAATACCAACATTTAAAACCAAAGTTACGATATAACCTATAAATGGCCCTCCAAGTGCATAAGGATCTATACTATGCATTGTATGGATGACAAAAGGGTGCAATAAAAAGATAAATAAACTTTGGTTTCCCACAAAACTAATCCAATTAGAAAAGGTTTTGTTAAATTTGGGAATGAGCTCCCAAATTAACAAAAAGAAAAATATTGGATAAACCATATGGTGGTTTTTAAAATCTGAAAAATAAACACCACTAAACAAAGTCAGCAAAAAGAGAAATACTAAAGTAAGTATTCCCAAAAGAAGCGAAACTTCTGCTTTTGCTTTATTTTTTTGCTCATGTGAAAATCCTAACTGAATTCCTAAAACAAAGAAGAAAATATAATTAAAGATTGAGATCGAGTGGTATTCTTTTGGTAAGATAGAGTCAAAGAACCCCAAATTGGATGATAAATTTAGCAAAATTGAAACAATTAATACAGGTTTAGAGATCGCTCGGTTTGTTAGAATTTTTTCAAAAACATAATAAAAAATATAAAATTGAAGTAATAGCGGGACAAAGTAGTAAGGCGCAAATACTTTTCCCAAACTATAAAATTGTAAAAATTCTAAGATATTATAGTTATGATATTTTATGAGATAACCTGCAATTGAGGCCAAAGTATAGGGAAGGAGAAGGTTTTTAACTTTTGAAGTCCAATAACCGGTTTTTTTTCTTAAAAAGATGGCTGAGGTTAATATAAATAATGGAACTGAAAATCGAGATAAATTGGAAAAAAACAAAGTAGTTCTAATGACAACTGAATCATTAGGATGAAAAAACTGAAAGTATGAATGAATATGGATGATTACAATTCCAATCATCGCAAATCCTCGTAGGACATCGAATCGACTTTCTCTTCCTTCGTTGGAAGCAAGTGGATGTGGAAGAGAGTAGGGGATTTGGAAAACCCAAATGTACAAAGCAGCGAGTCCTGTTAGTATGATCCCTAGTAATTCCCATTCCATAAATGTTCTCTCCCTTACGGCATTTTCTTTTCATATTTCCTGGGGGAAAGGAAAATGAATTCAGATTTTAGGCAAAATAGCCAAAAATAGATACAGGAGCTACGAATCAATGAGCAAACTCAACATCCCACCAAATCAGAGAATCTTCAAAGAAGGGGAACTGAATAATGCGATGTACATCATCCTTCAAGGGAACGTTGAGATTTTTTTTACAGTGAACAATAGCCAAACTCGATTGGCACTCATGAAACCAGGAGATTTTTTTGGTGAAATGGCATTGTTTAGTTCCAATCCGAGAAGTGCCACAGCAAGAACTATCACGAACTGTGAAGTTGCTGTGATTGAAAGTAAACAACAGCTTGAAAACTTCCTTGTTAAAAATCCAAAGTTCGCTGCGAAAATGGTTTCGATAATGGCAGATCGTTTGGCACGTACTAATGAGTTACTCATTAGTAGTATGGAAAAATCAGTCGCTAAGAAAATTGAATTTAGTACAGATGTTGGAAAGGAACATCAAATTGGAATTAGTGATGTTCAAGATGTAGAATGACTATCCGTAAATAGTCGGTAAGTTTTTTTTGATTAAGGTAATTTCTAGAATAGGTGCATAACTCAGAAGGTTTTTAATATTAACTGTTTGGCCTTCTGCAATAAGAAACTCGCTTAGAATTTCTAAGGTTTCCTCTGGTGGAAGAGAAGATATACTTGGATATTCAGGATGTCCCACCAGATTAAATTCTTCTGCAAGTTTAGGATCTAATAATTGTTGGTCTTCTAAGTTTAACAAATCTTTCCAGTTCATAACTAAATTAAGAGATTTTGGTATTCTTCTCTATGCTCCTCAAATTGGATTTTAAACCTTTCTTGCATATCGCGAAATTCTTTTTCAGAAGTTATTTCAAAATACTCTAAAACTTCTGGTTCCACAGTAAAATAATTTCCTTTGCCGCGACCAATATTTGCGAAAATATCTGCAAGGTAGATAATCTGGCAGAGGATATTGTTACGACTTTTGCATTGCCAAGGTTTGTGATGATAACGAATGACATCCAAAATTTCTTCTGGGAAATTCCATTTTTCAGACATCAAATAACCAATTTCTGAATGTGTTGTCCCAAGTGTGTATTCTTCTACCCACTCAGAGATTTCGTTATTGTCATCACTTCTTAAAACACGTATCTGGTTTACTTGGCTAAGGTCTAATGAAAGTAATACCATCCTCCCTAAATCATGTAGTAGGGCTGAAATGACCGCCGGTTCCAACAATTTTAAATGTTTTTTCCGGTCTTCTATCAAAAAACGAGCATACATAGAAGTTTTAAAGGAGTGGGTCCATACTAAGACCTGTTTCGCATAACGAGAGTTAAGAACTTTTTTTGCACCTAAAGTTAAAAAAATTGATTCTAAGTTCCGAAGACCAATCCTTTTCAGGCCTTCAATTACTGAGATGATTGGTGTATGTGCTCCAAATAATGGAGAGTTAGCGATTTTTAAAATTTCTGCTGTTATGGCAGGATCTTTTTCAACTTGAGCAGAAATTTCGTGCCAATCTACGTCTTTTTTGTTAGCGATTAAAATCAATTTCTGAATTTGCGAAGGTAGGGGAGGGAGACTGTTTACCTCACGAACCAAAAGATTTTTAATATTAGTTTGGTTTTCTTTTGGAATGAGTTGTTTTGGAATTCTTATGATAACTTCTGTGGAATCTTCTGTTGTAACTAATTGAAAGAATTGGTTGGAAATACCAGAATTTCTAAGTAGGATATGAATTAAGACAATGCCGAGTCCTGAACTTTCTTCATTGTCAACCGATTCACGATAAGCATCATTTATGTTTTTGTATTTTGCCGATGCTTGTACTCTTTTTAAAATTCTATTTTTTTCTTCCGGAAGAATTTTGGCGTTATTCTTAACTTTAAATTCTATATAATCTTCTTTAAAAATTGTGCTTAAAGTAATTTTATATTGGGAATGATCCAATGCTAAAAAAACACGTTTTCTGTTATGACCAAATTCATCCTTATACATAGGAATTCCTCTGGCATAATCTTTTTCATCCCAGAGGTCTAAACCTTGCTCTTTAAAAAAAACACGTTTCCCGTTAGCCTTACATCCGTTTACTAGTAGCTCACTAAGAATTGTAAAAAGGATTTCATGTAGGAATTCTAAGGAAATGCTTCGAACCACTCTTCCAATCCACACGTCGAGTTCTGGGCAGTCGATTTCCGAAAAGTGAACATATTCTTTGGAAATCAGCTTTCCTGAAAGAAAGTCCTCCTGGAAGGTAATGAGTGGGGGAATCGACATGATAAAACTGTTTTGAACCTTGTTTCTCTTTTTGAAAACCGAAAATTTTATTTTGAAATTTGCGTTAGGTTTCCGATAATGAAGACTATGGAACTCTTAAAAAAATCCCTTCCTATTATCCTTGCGTTATTTGTAGCAGTTGCCTCTATTTCTGCTCAGGAAACCAAACCGCAATCTACACCCACCGATGTGAACCAAGAAAATCACGATGCGAAAGAGGGACAAGATAAAGAGTTATTCGAATACTATTATAAAACCCGCCCTGAAAATTTGCCACCTAATAAAGCAAAATTGGAATATAACTTAATTAAGACGCTAAAAAAAGAAATTATGAGTCGTGATTATTCCAAAGAAACAGCGGAAGCCATTAAAAAAATCGACGCTACCAATATTCAATATGAGAGAGTTTACAGAGAAAGTAAGTGGCTTCGTGGATTTATGACTCAAAACATTCATCTGAATTATTCAGAGTTCATGTACATTGTTAAACATGATAAATATATGTGTTTTGTAAGTTTTGATGTTAATCCTGAGACTTATTTACAACAATCTCGTCAATCGCATTTGGTTTTTGCTGCGAAGGATAAGTTTGAGATAGTAATCCCAAAACCCTGAAAAAGAATGTAACCCCAACTAATACTAGTAAATAGATAAATCCATATTGAAAGTATCTTTCTAAGTTTTCCAAGAGGGGGAGTGGTTCTTCATTCCCCTTAATTTGAGAAATTGCCGTTTGTTTCCCAAAAATTTTGATTTCCCTTTTATAAACTTCGATAGTGTCACCTAACCGCAGTCTTTTGTAAATAGAATATGGAATTCGCTCCGTGATTTCAAATAAAGATCCATTACTGAGCCCAAAACTATAATGGCACTGATAAGCAATCGGGAATTGATTTTTGACACGAGAAAGTTCTTGGACAATCGCAAAACTTCGGTTTTTTTCTTCGTTTAAGGTTTTGGTTTCAGATTGTAATTTGGAATTTTCGAAATGGACTAGAGAATAAAATAATGTTATGACTGCAAAAGATACGAAAACCGAGTTGGCGATCCAAACGGAAATTCGTGGAGACATCTAGGACTTAGATGGCTCCTCAAAGGACTTTAATGCTTCTTCACGGTCAGCATAGAATTGAAAAGCATTTGAAAGACCAAGTAAATGAAACACTTGCAAGATGGAACTAGTCACACCAACCAGGGCCATTTCTTTATTTCTTTTCTGTAAGTTCATTTTTACATCCAAAATCATTCGGATTCCTAAACTAGATATGTATCTGAGTTCTGAAAAATCCAAAATCAAATGTTTTCTGTCGGTCCCAACCATTTCATCTAAAATCGTTTGTGTAATGCGGTCGAGTGGGCCCGATTCCATACGACCTTTGATTTGGACGATGACGGTTCCATTGATGCGTTTCTGCTCTATTTCATATGGTAAGTCTTGCATGGATTCCCCTCTCTTTAGCGGAACAATTACAGATAATTTCTCTGGCGATAACCGAATCGTCGCCTTTGCATAAGGTGGAAACGGGTAATGTCTCTCTGTGAGAGAATCAACTGCTAATCCACCGTTCATTTCGGAAATAACTTCCACTTGATCCAAGGCCCTAAAATCTGCCAAGGAAAACTCTGTTTCTCGAGACTTCACTCGTATTTCTCGGGAATAAACATGAAAAAAAGGCTCATGTTTGGAAAAGGGAGAGAATTTCTTTGGAAAACAAGAACTAATCCAACCTGTGGATCCTGCACCCGTGTAGACTAGTAATCCTGAACATTTTTGTTCTTCTTTTTGACCGAGATAGGAGATCCAAAACCGCGATGTGAGGTCTGGACTATTGTTGCGGATGGAAAGTTCACAGATTGCTGGTACAGTTCTAAGTTTGGTCCCATTTGGATACAAGATTTCCGTATCTAAAAGAGACCAAGACTCTACTTGAGTTTCTTTGAAGTTATTTTTGACTGCTGCTTTAAGTTCTTCTGCCGTAAAACCAAGCAAAGCACCCACTGAAGAGTTAGGATCAGAATTACAGCCGATTAAATGAGTATTTCCTGCTAAATGGGCAACAAAAGTGAAATGATTATCTCCACCATGTGCCACGATCAAATCGTATTTGGATCCATCTTCTGGATCAAAGTTTTCCCGAAACACAAAATCAGCGTTAGGAAATACATGCGCTTTTAGAAAGTTTCGAGACTCTATTTGCCTTTCATGTGACTCAAATGTTCTCTGAAAGACTTCTGGATTTTGGCGTGCGACTTCTTTATAGGCCTGAATGGAGCCGTAAGTTTCCAAATCTAATTCGTATTTGGTACGTTTGAAGACCACTACGACCTTTTTATACTTGATGGAAGGCATGAGTTTTGGAAGAAATTCCCATTTTCCTTAGGGAAATAAAGGTTTTTTTGAAAAAACTTAGTTTTTCTTAGGAAATTTGCAGAAAAATTGTATCCAAAATCAATTTAGTCTTGTACCAAATCATGTAGTTTTGTAAATAATGTGTAACCGTTAAATGGTTTAGAGGAAAATCAAAGTATGGCAACAACTCCTACCCCAATGAAGAAGTCCGAAATGCTCAGCGAACTAGCTGAAACAACTGGTATGACCAAAAAGAACGTAGCAGCGTTCCTAGACTCCTTTGTTGAACTCGCCTATAAAGAAACTAAGAAAAACGGAGCATTTGTGATTCCTGGTTTAGGAAAACTTGTTAAACGCAATCGTCCTAAACGTAAAGGTAGAAACCCTGCAACCGGTGAAGCGATTATGATCCCTGCTAAAACTGTTGTTAAATTCACGCTATCTAAGACTTGTAAAGACGCTGTTGTGCCTCCAAAGAAATAATTTAGTTTGTGAACCCAGGAGGACGACCCCCTGGGTATTTTATGGATAAAAAACCTTATCCTTTTTTACCTTTCGACGATTCTCTTGTTGGAGAGAAAATCCTTCTTGTTTGGCAAAAAAGTCATCATTCTGAAAAAAATCTAAAAGAACATTTATTAAAAGCATTGGATCTAACTGAAGATCAGATTGTTTTTACTCCGAATGCCATCAAACAAACGTTAATGGTTTCGTATCCTACTGAAATTCGCAACTACATTGACCAAAAACATCCATCTAAGATCACAGACTTGTTATTGACGATAGCTAAAGGTAAGTCCAATGTTCATCCTGTTCCGGCGCTCGACATTACCTTTGAATTGATTGAATGGATTCTTACTGGATTTGATTTGGATGATGTATTGGTTGAAACCTTATCTGCATTATTCGGAACTTCCCTAACCAACGAATTTATAGACCAAGTGAGAGCTGAGTACATCAAAGAACTCAGAGGATAAAGATTTTTTCGGAGCCCTGTTTATTTTGGTTGTCAAATATTGAACTTGGTTCAAATTTTGGAACAAATAAGGACTTTGGTTACCAATATGCAAACTCGTAATATTTATAAATGGGGATCTCCCGATGTAGAAGAAAAACTTCCTGAACATACTTTAAAATTTTTGGAAGAACAGTTCCCCGTTGATAAAGAGTTCAAAGCATCCTTTCCAAAAGGAGACCTTCCTCTAAATCCCTTAAAAAAATCTAAACTTTCGCAAACAACAATCACAAAGTTAAAACAAATAGTTGGAAAAGATTATGTTTCGTTAGATGATACATCACGAGCAAGCCATTCCATTGGAAAGTTTTATACAGAGATATATAAAGCAAGATTTGGTGAAGTTACAGATGTAGTCGATGTGGTTGTTTCTCCCAAAAATGAAGCGGAAGTAATCGAAATTA
Organism: Leptospira harrisiae; assembly: GCF_002811945.1. NCBI lineage: Bacteria > Pseudomonadati > Spirochaetota > Leptospiria > Leptospirales > Leptospiraceae > Leptospira > Leptospira harrisiae. The sequence goes on from NZ_NPDX01000006.1 coordinate 152,824, forward strand.
TCGCACTTGCCAATGCTAATAAAATTCCAGTGATTCCTTATGGAGCTGGATCAACAGTCACAAAAGCATTACAAGCTCCTAAAGGCGGGATTTCTTTAGATTTATCTAGATTAAACCGAATCATCGAATTCAATGCAATTGATTCCACAGTCACTGTAGAAGCAGGAGTTTATGGGCCTGTTTTAGAAAAACATTTAAACGAACGTGGATATACTTGCGGACACTTTCCACAGTCTTTTGAGTTCTCAACCGTTGGAGGTTGGATAGCTGCTAAAGGGGCAGGGCAGGCCTCTACTGGTTATGGAAAAATAGAAGATATACTTCTCAGTTTAACAGCCATTACACCTTCTGGAAAATTTGAATCAAAAGCATACCCAGCCGCATCCATTGGGCCAGATTTATTCCGTTTGTTTCTCGGAACAGAAGGAAGTTTTGGAGTCATTACAAAAGCTACTTTAAAAATTCGGAAATTCCATTCTGAAAATTCTGCTAAAGGTTCCTTTATCTTTAAAAACTTTGAAAAAGCTGTGGAGACAATGAGAGATGTGATGCAAGCGGGATTTGGTAAACCCCACTTCTTTCGAATCCAAGACCCAGAAGAAACAGACATTTCTTTTCATATGAGTGGGCTTCATGGTGGCAAGGAAGATTATTTTCTTAGATTCATTGGTTACAAACCAATGGAAAGATCTCTTATGCACATCATCATAGATGGTGATCCAACTTATACAAAAGAAGTACTGAAAAAAATCAAAAAAATTGCAAAACGGAATGGTGGGTTTTCTACAGGAGAATCTCCAGTAAACAAGTGGTTACATCAAAGATATTCTAGTGCGTATCTCAGAGATTATTTGATGGATGAAGGGATTCGTATCGATACTTTAGAGACGGCTGTTAGTTGGTCGAATTTGCATGGGTTATGGGAAAAGACTAGAGCGTATATTAAAAGCCACGAAAACACATCTTGTATGGTTCATATATCCCATGCTTATGAAAACGGAGCCAATTTGTATTTTATATTTTTGAGCCCAATTGATAAAAAAAACGAAGAAACAAACTTTGTAAAGTTTCATAAAGGAATCATTGATAGCATCCATAAAAATGGAGGTTCGTTATCACACCATCATGGAATTGGACGAATGTTGTCCCCATGGATGGAAAGCGAAGTTGGGAAAGAGGGACTACGTATTTTGTCTTCAATCAAAAAGACATTCGATCCGAAAGGAATTATGAATCCAGGCGGACTCTTAGGACTTAAATAATGGGTGTTTCTGAAAGGAAAAAACGTGAATTTGCACAAAGAGAAACAGATATTCTCAATTGTGCAATTGAACTCTTTAGGACTAAACATCCATCCCTAGTTAAGATGGATGATATTGCCAAACATTTGGAGATAGGGCGGGGGACAATCTATCTCCATTTTAAAAGTAAAGATGATTTGATGGCTAGGATACAATATGAAGATTATGTTCGATTGCGTATCCGTTTGGAAAAAGCATTGGAAGAACATACTGCCATTGAAATGTCTAGAAAAGCTATCAGGGCTTATATTGATCATTGTTTGGGAGATCGCCATATGTATCTTGTTGCCAGACAATGTGGTGTTAACTTAAATATTAATAATGTATCTGAAGATATGAGTAAACTTCTTACGGATGAAAGAACCAATCGGTTAACACTTTTAGAAAAAATCTATAAACAAGCAAAACAAGAGAACCTAATCAATACGCGAGGCACTTACCCTAATGTAGCCGTTGCATGGGGGATGATTCGTGGTGCTGTAGAAGTAATTTTAGACGGGCATTTTCAAAACGAAATCAAAAGTGAAAAAGCTTATTTAGAAACAATTGAACATGTATTATTCTATGGATTATTTTCTGGTGGAAACAAAGGAGAGACTTGATGAGAAAGATGAAGGTGATTATCAATCCTGTATCTGGCGGAGGTCTCTCTGCAAAAGTTTGGAAAAAAGTAGAGCCAGAGCTAATCAAAAAAGGGATTCCATACGAGTTTGAAGCAACAACGAAAGAACGTGCAGCACGTGATATCGCAAGAGATGCCGTCAAACAAGGGTTCCATTGGATACTTGGTATCGGTGGGGATGGAACTTTTTCGAATGTCATTAATGGTCTTTTTGAAAATGGAAAGTTGCTAAACAAAAATGTTATTTTTAGTCCTATCCCTGCGGGCCGAGGAAACGATTTTATAAAAACGGTCAAGGTTCCAAAAAACCCAATCAAGGCATTAGAACAAATTCTAGATGGAAAGGAACGGATCATTGATTTGATTGCTGTGACATATACGAAGGCTGATAAAACAAAAGGTAATTATCTTTGTTTGAATTTGGCTGATTTTGGGATGGGAGGCGAAGTTGTTTATAAGGTAAATCGTTCGAGACTTGCGTCCATCATTGGTGGGAAGGGTGTATTTTTATTATATTCGATTCTTGGTTTATTCACCTATACCAACAAAAAGATAACTCTCACACTTTCCAAATTTGAAAAAATCACAAACAGATGTAGGTTAGTAGTATGTGCTAACGGAGAGTATGCGGGTGGTGGAATGTGGTTCGCACCAAAAGCAAAACTTGAAGACGGCAAAATGGATTTACTCGCGATCCAGGATGTGACTGTGATGGAAACACTTCGCAAATTTGGTTATTTGTATCGAGGTAAGTTGTCAGAAGATTCCAAAGTCATTTCAAAACAGATCACCGAACTGACGGCTGAATCGGATGAAGATGTTTTTATAGATGTAGATGGCGAGAATATGGGACAACTCCCTGCTCATTTCAAAGTGCTGCCGAATGTACTTCCAATCAAATGTTAATCCAATGAAACAAATTACAAAAAACGAAAGTTCAAGACTTAGTCACTTAAAATCTGAATACGACATCATCATTATCGGTGGTGGAATAACAGGCGCGAATGTTCTCTGGGATGCCACCCTTCGCGGATATAATTGTTTACTTGTGGAAAAAAATGATTATGCTTCGGGCACTAGCCAAGCCACTTCTAAACTCATTCACGGCGGACTTAGGTATTTAAAAAATCTTGAGTTTGGACTTGTGCGTGAATCTCTTTCAGAAAGAAGGTACCTTGCTAAAATTTCTCCTCATGCAGTAAGGCCAATGGGATTTATCATTCCCATTCGTTCTTTATTTCAAAGAATCCTTTTGTTTTTTGGGATGGAGTTGTATAATGCTCTTTCTTTCGATCGTAATCGCGAAATTGATGCTGATGTCCAACTTCCTAGATATCGATGGAATTCATTAGGTGAAACCATCTATAAAGTTTTGGGATTAGATAGAAAGTCATTGAAAGGTAGTTTTCAATATTATGATTATGCGAATCCCAATCCTGAAAAACACACAACTGAGTTTATCTTATCAGCTAAAGAAAAAGGTGCTCATGCCTTTAATTACCTTGCGGTTACTACTTTAAAGAAACAAAATAGCGGCGGTTATACGGTTGGACTTACTGATTCTCTAACCGGAAAGAAAGTATTAGTTTCTACTAAGGTCGTTGTGAACTCGGCGGGACCTTGGGCCGATGTGATTGAGTCCATGACTGGAGTTACAGCAGAGAAAAAACTCGTACGTTCTAAAGGGATCCATGCGGTAGTTCGCAATATTTGTGGGAATGAATGTGCTGTGTTATCCAAAAGAGATGGTTCTCATCTTTTTGTCATACCTTGGCGTGGGAAAACCATTGTGGGGACTACAGATACTGCTTACGGCGATGACCCTGATGCATTTAAAGTCAAACAATCGGAAATCGTAGAATTACTAGATGAAGTAAATTACAGTTTTGGATTTGCAAAACTCACTCTGAAGGATGTGGATTATTATTATGGTGGGCTTCGTCCTCTTGTAGAAGACCCAGGGAGTACAGAAGGAACATACTCTGCCTCTAGAAAATCAGAAATCTTTCATTATGAAAACGAAGGGTTCCCCGGATTCTTTTCTGCGTTAGGTGGAAAGTATACAACGAGCCGCGCCGTAGCAGAAAATTTGGTAAATGCAATTGACACTTACACAAAAGGGCAAGAGTCACCCTGTGCAACAAAATTCACACCTCTACTTGGGGGAAGATACCAAAGTTTAAAAGAACTAGTGAATGAGCTTCAATTGAAATATACAAAATCTTCCGGTTCTAAAATAGAAACACTTGCCAGACGTTATGGTAGTGTCACTTGGAAGATTTTATCGATAGAAGGAAAAGAATTTTATCGAATTCCAAACGGTGAAATTTATTATGAAGAAGAAGTGGAATACATGCTGACTCATGAAGATATTTTCCATCTAACTGATTTTTACTTTAGAAGGTCAGGTGTCGGTACTGTTGGTACACTTGATTCCGCTGAAAGGACAAGGCTTGATAAAAAAATAGCTAAAATTTTGGGTTGGAATGCTGATCGATTGAAAATGGAAACGAAGTTAGTTGACGAAAGGTACAAATGGTTTGTTGATTAATGGCGCGAATCTCTATCGAAATTCCCGAAAAACAAATTTATTCTACGGAGTTAAGCGTTCGAATCTCGGATATTAATTTTGCAGGGCATCTTGCACATGATGCCATATTAACCTTAACTCATGAATGTCGGGCCCGGTTTTTTCATTTTCATGGTTGGACGGAAATTAATGTAGAAGGGAAGGGGATAGTGGTATCGGATGTTGCTATTGTTTATAAATCAGAAGCATTTTTTCCTGATGACTTAGTGATGCAACTTTATGTGGACAATGTGTCCAAAAAATCATTGGAAATGGTTTATGTAATTACCCATAAAAATGGGGGAAAAGAAATTGCTCGTGCCAAAACGGCGATCGTTTTCTTTGATTATGCGGAAAGAAAACCCTGCCCCATTCCCGATGTTTTTTTAAAAGTCCTTATTTGATTTTTGTTTGGATGAGGGAAACGATTTTACGTTCTTCTTCTTCATACTTTAGTTTTTGAATTCCGCCCAGTGGATTTCGTTTCACTGCTTGGTTCCATTGCGAAGATTCTATTTTTTCCCAAATCGAAATTCCCCATCTGCCATATTCATTGCGAATCCATTGTGTGAGTTGGGTGAGGGTTTCTGTATTTTTGTCCTTCCGTTTTTGGTAATTTAAAATGTAGTTTAATAGTTCTTCGATACCTTTTCGTTTGGTGACGGATGTTTTGAAAATAGGGGGAAGGGATTGGTCGGGAAGAATGTCTTTAATAAATTCCAAAGTGGATTCTAACATATAATAACTCGAATTAGCCAATGACTCCTCATCACATTTGTTGATGATAAAGGCTTCGGGAACTTCCATAATTCCTGACTTCATAAATTGTACTTGGTCTCCACCAAGAGGTTGCATCACAAGAAAGGATAAATCAGAGATTAGAGAAACTGAGATTTCGTTTTGGCCAATCCCTACTGTTTCTACAAATACATAATCAAAAATGCGTCTTAAGAAACGGATGACATGGTACGTATAAGGATTGAGTCCACCTAGTTCCAATTGCGAAGGTTGGGATCTAAAATAAATTCGTGTGTCCCTTCTGGGAAGGGTGACTCTTGTTCTATCGCCTAAGATGGACCCACCACTTAAATTGGAGGAAGGATCAATGGCAACAATGGCCATTTTTTTATCGGGAGCAAAATCTAGGAAAAGTTTGCATAACTCACCGAGTAACGAGGATTTGCCGGCACCTGGTGTTCCTGTGATACCGATAGTGAGTCCTTCTTTTGAGTTTGGATTTTGGAGGATTAGTTCTTGGAATAAAGATTCTCGAAATTCTAAATTGTTTTCTGTTTCAATTTTAGAAATGATTTTTGCAATCGGATACTTTTCACCGAGAAGTGCCTCCGAAACCAGTTGGGATAAAGATTCTTTGGTATCAATCAAGAGTGGTTGCCATTAAAAAAGATAAGTTAGAGTAGTGGAACTTCCATTGCAGATTTTTCAAAATCCACAATGGAAGATAATTATAAAACCGGCTTTTTGTTCTTAAACGAGAGCGGGTTCTACAGAAACGATGTCGATGATTTTTTCCATAATCGACATAAGATCATAGTCTTTTGGTGTGAAGATTTCCCGAATTCCCATTTTTTTCAGTTCATCAAAATCAGATTCAGGAATGATTCCTCCTATCACGACAGGGATTTTTGCCTTGTAATGAGTTAGTTCATCAAATAACTGTTTTACGATTTCTTTGTGAGAGCCAGAAAGTATCGAAAGTCCGATTACATTGGCATTTTCTTCCACAGCTGACTGTACGATTTCTTCAGGAGAGAGTCGGATCCCTGAATAAATCACGTCAAAACCACTGTGTTTTGCAGATACAGCAATCATCTCAGCACCATTGGAATGGCCATCGAGTCCTGGTTTCCCCACCACAATTTTAGGTCTATGTCCATTTGCCTTTGTGAATGCCTCTACTTTTCCGCGAACTGTAGAAACCTTATCGTCTGACAAAAAGAGTTTTTGTCCATCGACACCCGTTGGTGGGTTGTATTCTCCATACACTTCACGAAGTGCATCCGCCCATTCTCCTGTGGTGACTAGTGCTTTGGCACAAACAATCGAGTAAGGCATTAGGTTTTTTCCGTCTTTTGCAGCTTGTTTTAAATCTTCCAAGGATTTTTTGGCAACATCTGCATTACGACGAGATTTTGCTTCTCCAAGAACATTTAATGTTTGTTCTGCGGATTTTGGGTCAACTTTGAAAATTCCACCATCGGAGTCAGTCATCAGTGGAGATTTGATTCCATCGGTCCATTTGTTTTTTCCAACAATCACTAGTTCGTTGGAGTTGATTTTTGAAAGTCTTTCCGTTTGTGATTTCACAAGTTGGGACTTCATATATCCGTTTTCGATAGCAACGAGAGCTCCACCCATATCGATGATTTTTTGAATTTCGAGTTTGGCTTCTTCTTTGAGAGCTTTTACTTTCGATTCGATGACTTTCGATCCTTCGAAGATGTCTGGGTATTCGAGAAGGTCTGTTTCGTAAGCAAGGACTTGCTGCAAACGAAGTGACCATTGTTGGTCCCAAGGTCTTGGTAAGGATAATGCTTCGTTCCAAGCAGGGAGTTGGAGGGCACGACATCTTGCATTACGCGAGAGTGTCACACCCAGAGATTCAATGAGAATTCTCCACGCATTGTTTTCTGGTTGTTCCTCTGTGAGTCCTAGAGAGTTTACTTGTACTCCATAACGGAACACTCGGTACTTTGCAGTTTTTACTTTGTAACGTTCCGTAGTGATCTCTTGCCACATTTCAGTGAAGGCGCGCATTTTGCACATCTCTTCTACAAAACGAATTCCAGCGTTTACAAAGAATGAAATTCGGCCCACACACTGCTCAAATTCATCGTCAGAAAAACAATTTCTTTCTTTGATGGCATCTAACACAGCAATGGCTGTGGCAAGAGCAAAGGATAGTTCTTGAACCGGAGTGGCACCAGCTTCTTGTAAATGATACGAGCAAATGTTAGATGGGTTCCATTTAGGAATATTGTGCAAGGAATACTCATACATATCCACAATGATTTTCATGGATTCTTTGGGAGGATAAATATAAGTCCCTCTGGCCAAATATTCCTTGATGAGATCGTTTTGAGTGGTTCCGTTTAGTTTTTCGAGAGGAACTCCACGTTCTTCCGCAAGGGCTACATATAGCGAAAGTAACCACATGGATGTCCCATTGATGGTCATGGAAGTGTTCATCTCTTCGATCGGGATTTGGTCGAATAAAATGCGAAAGTCTTCGAGTGAGTTGATGGGAACTCCCACCTTTCCTATTTCGGGGCGTGATACCTCGTGGTCGGAACTATAACCACACTGAGTTGGGAGATCAAATGCAATGGAAAGCCCTGTTTGGCCTTTAGAAAGGTTCTTTCTGTACAACTCATTGGAGGCTTTTGCATTGGTATGCCCAGCATAGGTCCTAAAAATCCACGGTTTGTCAGGTTTTCCCTGTCCATTCTCGTCCACGAGAAGGTATTCTTTTTTTTCGGCGGACATTATTTGCCTCGTTTTATAAATTCTATGTATAATTGAAAATCTTCTGGAATATTTTCACCTAAAAATTTATACAGGACTAGGCAATTTGAGCCTTTTCCAAGATGCGAGACCCAAAACCTTTTTCACCACTTCCTTTCTTTTTTAGCATCTTACTCTTAAGTTTGGGCTTTGCGCTGTTCTCTTATTTTAGACCTTTCCCTACAACAGAAACAGAATGGGAGTTTTTGGCCAATATTAAGGCTGCGGTGGAAGAAGGAGGGCTTATCTCTTCTCGGGAGCCACTGGCCATTTGGTTTGTAGTTGCTTGGAAAAAACTCTTTGGGATGAATTATATTCCATCCTTTCTTGTGTTAGCTGGTCTTTTTTACAGTTTGTTTCTCCACTTGTTTATGTTACTTCTTAGGTCAGAAGAATGGAAACGTAACCATTATCTCTTGGTATATCTTGCTGCTTTTTTACCATTTTCATATGGATTTCCCACTTCCTATTTTACAGAAACACTCTGCCTTGTTTTTTTACTTTTAGTATTTTTAACGTTCCGATTGGAAAAGATGACAGACCTTCTTGTTTTTCCAACATTTACAGCACTTGCTTTCTTTTCTAGTTTCATTATGTTTTATCTGGGATTTACCTTTTTTGTAATCTTTACGGGAATCCGTGGTTCTAGAAAAGCCGCCCAAAAAACATCTGTGTTTTATAAAAAGAAAAATGTACCGTTTTTATTTTTACTTGGGTATTTAGGATTTTTCATCCTTTCCCTCATTTACTTTTCATATTCTGATTTTTTTGGACCAAACTCCATTGGATTTTTATTCAAAACTTGGTACACATCAGCTCTTCTCATCCTTTTGCCACTTGTGGTCCTGGGGATAGGACATGTATTATTAAAAACAGAAAAAGAACTCAACACCATCACTGCGTCAGTTGTCATTGTTGTATCCATTGCAGTTTCCATTTATTTTATATTCAAAAATTTAAATGCTTCTGAAAAAGAACCTTGGGAACTCCAATCCAAAAATCTTACCAAAGCATTTGGACAAGCTCTCATTCTAAAATCAGATCCCATTTATTTACCGAAAGAATTTTCTTTTGCCTTTTATTTTCAAACTGGAACCAAAACTAAATACATGCGAGAAGAAACGGGAACTGATAAATCCTTTTTGTATGTAGATGGAATTTGGAACCAAGACATCCAATTGGTTCAAAAATCTGGACTCTTTCGACGAAGCCAAAGAGCATTTGCCATTGTTCCAATTAGCGAAGATGATGTTCTCATCCAAAGAGCCACTGCAGAAAAAATTAAAAATGAAAAAAGTTTGAATTTTATTGTAAAAAAAGTGGATGAAGCATGGTCTGCTACTCCTACCAAACACCCGTTTGACATTTATACTGCTGGATTACAAAAAAAGTTTGGTTATTTAACTTTCTATTAAGAACTGTTAAATACTACGAACTAAAATCTTTATAGTAACGTTTGACTTTGTTTACGTATTTTTGTGTTTCTTCGTATGGAGGAATGCCTTTGTAACGTTTCACTGCCCCAGGACCTGCATTATAAGCGGCGATTGCTTTTTCTGGGTCTTTGAATTCCTTCATCAGACCTTTTAGAAATTTCACCCCACCACCAATATTTTCTTCCGGATTGAAAGGATCATTCACTCCTAAAGATTCAGCGGTCTCTGGCATAAGTTGCATAAGACCCATGGCTCCTTTCGGAGATACAGCTTTTGGTTTGAACCCTGATTCTGCTTTGACCATCGCCTTTACTAGGTTAGGGTCCAAACCTTGGGATTTGGCGATAGATTCAATCGTTCCAATAATATCATTTGGTTTTAATTTTGTATCTGTTTGCGAAGAAGTGGGCAATTTGAAACCAACTTCTTCAGGGAAGGGAAGCGAAATTCCCTCTGTTTTTGCGTGAGAACCATCAGTTTTGGCGGTTTCTTCTGGTTTAGAACGGTTCCATTCCCTTTCTAAAACATCGGGAAAGGAAACAAGAGATTTGGGATTTTCTGATAATTTGGATAGGGATTCCATCCGGTTCAAAACAGAAGATACAGAAGGGATGTCCGTTAGTCTCACAAAGTAAAGATCGACGGAGAATGAGAAAACTTAAGAAAAAAATATGTCTCATTAGCCCACTTCTGGGTTAATGGATTGTAAATCTTTAAGAGAAAGAGGTTTTACTAAATACCCTTTTACATTTTGGAATTCCTCTGACCGGGCCTTGTCTGTTGGGTCAATGGAGGAAGTAAGGATATAGATGGGGAGTTTGGCGTATTTGGGATGTTTGCTAATTGCTCTGAGAAATTCCCAACCGTCCATTATGGGCATATTCAAATCTAAAAATAACATATCTGGATCGGCTGAACCAGTTAGGAGCGCATTCAATGCGTCTTCCCCATTCTGGAAGCCATGGATTTCGTCCGCAAAAGAAAACTTCTCCATTAAAGTTTTGATGAGAAAGGTTGTAATCACATCATCTTCAACTAGGTATACCATACTTAATTGTTTCATAAATTACGGATAGATCCGAGCGTATTTTTTTAAAAAATTAAAAAGAAAGCAACAAATAAAAGATCCCTAAAGTGTATGTGGTGAAGTGAGAATTTCTGGTCGAAGGATTTCTCTCAGCTTTTTTTCCTCTAACAATCCAAGTTCCAAAACAATGGATTCGACTGACCTATTTTCTAAGAGTGCTTTTTTTGCAACCAGGGTAGCATTTTCATATCCAATGTATGGATTCAAAGCAGTGGCTAGGCCAGCGGAAGTTTTGGCTCGGAATTCAAGTAATTCTCGGTTGGCTGTGATCCCTACGATACAATTGAGTTCTAATGTTTTGCAACCAGCTGTTAGGTGCTCGATACTTTTGAATAAACTATGGGCTATGATCGGTTCAAAAGCATTCAATTGTAACTGACCTGCTTCAGCTGCCAAAGTAATGGTGATGTCGTTCCCAATCACCTCAAAGGCAATTTGATTGACTACTTCAGGTATAATAGGATTAACTTTTCCGGGCATGATCGAAGAGCCAGCAGCTTTTGCAGGTAAATTGATTTCGTTAAACCCTCCTTGGGGGCCACTCGATAGTAAGCGTAAGTCATTACATATTTTGGATAACTTTGTGGAAATACGTTTGAGTACACCAGATAACTGAACAAAGGCGCCAGTGTCCTGAGTTGCTTCGATCAGGTTTGGTGCTGCAATCAAACTCAGTCCAGTTTCATTGGATAGAATATCTGTAACAATTTGTGAATATCGAATGTCAGTATTGATCCCAGTTCCAATGGCTGTGGCACCTAAATTGATTTCTCCTATCAGCGAAGTAGCTTCTTTTAATCTGTTGATATCTTCACCTAACATGACATCGTACGTTGAAAATTCTTGCCCAAGGGTCATAGGAACCGCATCTTGTAATTGTGTTCGCCCAATTTTCAAAATATCTTTAAATTCTTCTGATTTTTTACGAAATGCTAATTGTAAATCTTCCATGGAAGCAAGTAAAGCCTTCATTGCAAAGACAGCCGCTATTTTGATCGAAGTAGGATAAACATCGTTCGTACTTTGTGACATGTTTACTTCATTCAATGGATGTAAATGTGTGTAGTCTCCTTTTGGATAACCCGCCATTTCAAGAGCTATGTTTGTGATTACCTCGTTCGCATTCATATTGGTGGAAGTGCCGGCTCCTCCTTGGATGACATCGACTACAAATTCGGAATGGAATTCTCCGTTTAGGATTCGGTCGCAGGCATCTGTGATCATTTGGGTGGTTTCTTTTGTGAGCTGCCCTAACTCATGGTTGGCTTTGGCAGAGGCTTTTTTGATATAGGCAAGGGCGCGCACTAGGTCGGGGTAGGTTCCGATGGTTTTCCCTGTGATGGGATAATTTTCCAATGCCCGTAGGGTATGGATTCCCCAATAAACATCAGCGGGGAGATCTCGTTCCCCCAAAAGATCGTGTTCTCTGCGTGTTCGTTTTGTCATAAATTTATAAATTCTCTTGGATAGGACGAAAGATACTCGACCAAATCCAAATGGGAAGAAGATTTATGTTGCCAATGTATAAAATCAGATTTTCTCTTCTCCTTTATATTTTCTTAATTTCTCTTTCATCGTTAATTGGAAAGGAAAAACAATTTTCTACAGTTCCCTGCAAACAAAAAGAGGAAACTGTAAAAACGATTTTTCAACTTTTACCTGAATCAGAAAGGTCTTGTGTGGACATTGCCAAATTGGTTTTAACAGAAGAGGATGAGGAAGGTGAAAAATTAGATAAAGAGTATGTGGAACTATTTCTAAAAGTATGTGAACTCAAACGGAAAAAACTTTCCTTGGAAGAAATTCGGGAAAATTTAGGGATCACAAAACAATGTAATATGGCGGTAAACATTTCGAAAAAGAATTGATTCTTTAAGTATTTGGTATATTTTTTTCGCAGGTTTTATGCTAAAATACTATTTCATCCTTTCATTTTTCTTAGTTCCCACCATTCTTTTGCCCTGTGAACCTTTTGCGGCAAAAACACTAACACCTATCGACCATTCGACGAAGGACAAAAGCTTCAGCGAATTCAAAACGAAATTTCAAAAGATTCTAAAATCAAAAGATAGAAAAGCTTTAGAAGACGTAATTGATAAGGACATTCATTTTTCCTTTGGTGCAGAGGCGGGAAAAAAAGATTTTCTAAAATCATTCCAACTAACAGAAAAACCGACCTCTTCAAATTTCTGGGATTTGATGGAGGAAACTATGAAACTGGGTTTCCGTCAAAACAAAGAAGGCCAAATGGTAGCACCTTATTTTTTTGAAACCTTCCCAGGAGATTATGATCCTTTCACTCACTATTTGGTTATTGGAAAAAATGTAAATGTAAGAGAAGATGCTTCTAAAGAATCCAAGTCGATCACTCAACTCAGTTATCAAATCGTAAGAGCAGAAGCTGATGATTTAGATGGGCGCCGACTTGAAAAAGAAAGTAATTGTAATTGGAAAAAGATTTGTACACCGCAGGGGAAACCTGGTTATGTGTGTGACAGGTTTTTACGTAGTCCTCTTGACTACAGGGCTTTCTTCGAAAAAAAGAAAAACAGCTGGGTTCTTACTATATTTATCGTTGGCGATTGACTACTGTTAAATTAACGTTTTGTATAGATTTTTCTTGAATCTTAGATAAGGATGATTTACTTATGGTGAAACCATTGTTCAAGGAAACATTTATGTTAAAAAAATTACTATTTGTTGCTTTAGCGTTTTCGCTAACCAACTGTCTGATCTTAAATCCAGCGGGTGCAACGATCGATCGCGAAAAAGGTTCCGAAGTTGCTTCTCGAATTACTGATGCTGCCATTCAAACGGATTTAATCAATTCAACTTTGTTGGCGGGAAGACCTAGTATTTCGATTTTAAGTTTGTTGGCAGCTGACATTGCGAGCATTGATTCTGCAAAATACTATGTCAAAGCTGATGTTGATCAGTGTGTGAATGACATATCAGGGTTTAAAGGATTTTTACTTGGATCTACAATTACCAATATCATCTCTTGCCAAGATTTAAAAACAGATGGTTATTTAACGGGAGACCCGTTCCCAAGTTTCTAATTTAAAATTTTTTTTCCCTGCCTCTTTTTTTTGGGGTAGGGAACTCTCTCTTCTTCTTTCGGGTCATATTCTCCAAACAAACAAGGAAGGTTTTATGATCTCTCTCAAACAAACATTCAAAATTGTAACAACAATCGGTCTTGTATCGGTGATGGCATTTGCTTTTGGAAATTGCCGTGGACACAAAGATTTCGAAAAAAGAATCGAATGGGTAGCATCTAAACTCACATCTAAGTTAGATTTGGATGAAACACAAAAAGCAAAACTGGAAACCATTAAAGCCGAACTCATTGCCAAACACAAGGAAATGAAACCGAAACATGAATCTTGGGCAAAAGAAATGGCTACTCAGATTCGTGCAGAAAAAATTGATACGAAGTTGTTGGATAAAATGAGTATCGAAAGAGAAACTCGCCACCAAGAAATGCGTAAGTTTTTTCAATCTAAACTCGTAGAATTCCATGCAGTGTTAAAGCCTGAACAAAGGGAAAAATTTGCTGATTTAGTGGAACGATTTGCAAGTCGCCATCAACCACCGGAAGAGTAAACAATGCCTGAGTTTGACTTCGAATCAGTAGTCAAAGAAACCAAATATTTGGTTTTGAAAACGGTCGGTGATACCCTCATCGACCGTTTTGATGATGCAACAGAAGATGTAGTACAAGAAGTGTACTTTCGCGTTTTTAAGTCTTTAGAGAAGGGTGGGTTTGATGGAAGATCCAAAATCTCTACATGGATATACACCATCGCACGAAATGAAGCCCTTCGTATGAATGAAAAACGATTACGCGAAGAAGAAAAGGCAAAAAGGTATTTAGTTAAAAACAAAGTCCAATTGTCTGGGGTGAGAGAAGAGTCCTCTTTTGAAAAAGAAGAATGGATTGAATCCATGTTAGGCCAGATCCCAGAAGTCTATCGACAGACCTTACGTCTCTATTTGGCTGGCAATACCATGGAAGAGATTGCAAAAGAATTAGCAGTAAGACAAGGTACAGTCAAATCACGATTGTTTCGAACAAAGGAATGGATCCGCAATCATATACCAGGAGGAAAAAATGAATTCCAAGAATCCTAAAAAATGGGAACAACTTTTGAATGATTCTGATTTCGAATTGCGTCTGCTGAGACGGACAAAATCCAGAATCCAAAGAGATAAGACAAAACGAAAAGTATATGTTACATTAGCCTTTTCGACCCTTCTCTTTTCCCTAATTTTTTTCAATGAGTTCGTTCTGGAACCGAGTGAATTATCAACTAATGTCCATTATTTGTTGGACGAACTTAGTTCAGAGTCAATCGTTAGTTTGAGTATGGATTGACATTTATCAATGTTGAATGTTGGGAACTTGTACCGGAGGTTTTTTTAAAAAGAGTGTGATTTTATTTTCCTTTGCGTCATAATTTAGTAAGGGAAGTGAAAAATATGAATGCCTGCATCCTATACCTAAACAAAAAGCGAATTGAGATGATTAAGTTTGAATCTGATCAAATGCGATCGAGAACTTGGGAAAAATCGAAAGAGTCGGATGTCTGGGATTTTGAGGAAATCACAAATACTCTTCAATCACCTAACGAAGTGATTTTGGTAGGTGAGTCTGAATTGAATACTCAATACAAAAGATGGTTGGTCAACCATGATAGAAATTTAGCAAAAAAACTCATTGCAGTGATCGGGAACAATAATGATAACAATATAAACCAAGACCTTGTAAGTCATTTTAAAGAAAAATACTTTCGGGGAAGAGGATTTTAGAAGTAAAGATAGGATGAATGTCGCAAAGCCACATAGCTCTAGTTTGATGCAACGAGGATTGGAAAAAGTTGATTACTAACTAAAGTAGATGATCGCAAGATTCTCCATGGGTGTGGAAAAAAAGGCGGTAGAGCAAAAAACTTAGAGATGTTAATATTACAATGGTTCCAAAGGCAGGAATCCATTTTGTAGGGATTTTGTGCCTCCATTTGCTAACAATCCACCCAAGGCCGGTTAATGCGGGTAAAGTTCCTAAATAAAAGAAAAACATAACAAATCCACCGTTTAACAACGTACCTGTGGCAAAAGAAGCAGCATAAGCTGGATATAAAACCCCACAAGGGAGTAGGGCGCTCACTATTCCAATACCAAAACCAAGACCATTTTTACTAAATCGGGACCGAATGGTTTCTAAAAATTTACGAATGCCTTTTGGTAAAGAGCCAAAGGAAGAAGTTGATTTTGTAGAATAAGCGCGGATGGCAAAGACAACTAAAAATAAAAACGTAAGAACACCCGCCACACCTTGGACGGCACTTAATTCTCCTAATGCATTGGCACCTTTTCCCAGAAATCCTAGAACCATACCAAGGAAAGAATAGGAAACCACTCTTCCGAAATGATAGAGATAGATAGGAATTTGTTTTCCTTTCTCTGTTTGTAATAGAGAAACAAATGGACCACACATTACCAAACAATGGAAGCTACTGACAAATCCATACACAAAGATGGAGCCAAAAAAACTAAGATTTGCTAGTTGGTCCATCAGTTGAATTTGATTTAGATTGGTTCTCCTGAGGGTATTCTTCCTCGAAAAACATTCTATATTTTGGAGATTCAATGTCTTCAAATTGACCTTTGCGGAAGGCGGTAATAAAGACATAAAGAAAGAAGGCGGCAATACACATTGCCATGGGGATGGTTAAGTAGAGGGCTTCCATTGGGGGATCCTAAATCTAATAGAAAGAGAATTGAGAAGCACTGTCAAGCTAGAACATGCCATAAACACAGCACAGATCACTGGCAACATTAGTCCGAACATGGCTAGTGGCAACATAATCGAATTATAACAAAAGGAAATGATGATATTTTGTATAATCACCTCTCTTGTTTTTTTGGCGGATAGTAAGGAATGAACGAGACCATTTAAATTTCCAGAAGTCAAAACTACATCTGACTTTTCTAAAGAAAGATCTTCTGCTTCTGTGTGAGAGATGGATACATTGGCCTGTGCCAAAGACAAACTATCATTGATCCCGTCTCCCACCATGATGACTACATTTCCTTTGGTTTGCGCACTTGTTATAATATTTCTTTTGTCTTCAGGAGAAAGATCAGAAATATATTTTTCAATGCCAAGGGAGTCAGCGATAAACTTTACAGCCGCAAAACGATCCCCTGAGAGGATAGAAATATTCGGAACAAAATGTTTGAGTAAGGAAACAAAGGAACGAGCTCCGGGACGGATTTCATCGGCGAGTAAAAAACTCCCTAAATAAGTTCCATTCACAGCAAATAATATTAAAGATCCCTCTCCTTCTGGTAAATTTTCCATAGAGATATTTTCGCTTTCGAGTAAGTTTTTATTTCCTATGAGAACCGAAAATTTTTTCGAATCCCATTCTAAGTTTGCTTTCACTCCTCTTCCTGGAATGTTTTCTAAATTGAGTAAATGGATGGATTCGGCTCGTTTGGTAACAGAACTAAATGGATGCAAATACTTCACAAGAGATTTTGCGAGAGGATGATTCACTTCTTTCTCAATTCGATAAACAAGTGGTAGGTGGTCATCTTTGACAGACACTTGTCTCACTAAAAACTTACCTTCTGTGAGTGTCCCTGTTTTATCTAAGAAGATGGTATTGGCTTTTGCAAGTGCTTCCACAACGGATGGATTCTTTAAAAGTACACCTTTATCCGCATTAAGGATATGATTTGTGACTAGTGCTGTTGGAACAGAAATTCCAAGGGCACAAGGGCAAGCAACAATGAGAACCGAAATGGTAGTGACAAGGCTTTGTTCCAAATTTCCACCTGAAACATAATACCAAACAAAAAAACTAAGAAAGGCCAGTCCAAATACAACAGAAATAAAATACGAGGCGATTCTTTCCGTTAGGATTTGTAATTTTGGTTTGAGATGTAGAGCTTCCTCTAATCTGAGTTTGAGGGAAGAAAGAGTTGATGCATGGTAGTCGGAACCAGCCACAATCAAAGCTGGATTGTCCATTGCAAGGGAACCTGCAAGAATCATATCCCCTTTCTTTTTTCGAATGGGCAATGACTCACCTGTTAAAAAAGATTCATCCACATAAGTCTGTTCCGATACAAGGATGGCATCCACCGGGATTCGTTTTCCTGGAGCCACTCGAATCGTATCGCCAATTTTAATTTCCGAACTCGGGATGGTTTCTTCTCCTGACTCTGTAACTCTCACCGATGTTTCGGGAAGTTTACAAAGAATGGACTCCAATTTGTCGGAAGCAAACACTCTTGCTTTTTCTTCGAAGTACTTCCCAATTAAAATAAAGAAGTAAATCATTGCGACAGAATCAAAATATACTTCACCTACATCAGTCAGTGTTACATAAACTGAATAGAAGTATGCCATTGAGATTCCTAAAAATAATAGGAAGTCCATCGATAAGGTTCTTCGCCTGATGCTTGTTAGGAACCCTGACATAAAAGGATATCCCGAATAGAGATAAGCGGGAGTGGCAAATACCCAAGAAGCATAATGGAAGAGACGTTTGATGTCCAAATCGATCCCAGTGAAATAACCGGAATATAATGCCACACTTAGGATCATGATGTTCCCAAAACAAAACCCAGCCACACCAATGCGTAGGAGTAGTGTCTTTAATTGTTTTGTTTTTTCTAACGTGCCTTCTGTCGGAGAAAATAGTACAGGTTTATAGCCGATGGCACGAATCAGAGATAAAATTTTTGAGATTTTGATTTTGGAACGATCAAACCGGACCCGAGCTCTCCCGGATGCAAAATTAATTTGAGCGGAGATGATTCCTTCTTCTTCGTTTAAAACTTTTTCATTGATCCAAACACAAGCGGAACAATGGATATTTGTGATTTGGATCGAAACTTCAGAAAATTCCCCTGACTTGCGAACAAACTTTTCATAAACAAGTTCGTTTTCGACATCTGCATCAGAATCTTCGATCCGGACTGGATCAAGTTTTGTATTTCCCTTTAAATTGTAGTAATAACTTCCACCGAGTGAGTTAATGATGGAGTATACAGTTTCGCATCCTTCACAACAAAAAACTTTTGTATCCTTTCCGACCTTTGCTTCAATCCTCACCAATCGGATTGGATTTCCGCAGTGGTCACATTCTGTCTTTGTTAGATCAGAAACAGTTTCGTTCATTTAACAGATATTTTTCCTTCTCGTTCGAAAGCCTTACCGCCTATATCAGCAACAAGCCTTAAATTCCAAGTTCCCTTTTCTAAAAGTGGGATTTTCCCAACAAATCCATTGTTAGTTGGCTTTAGATTATATTGTGCTGTATTTTTAGTGGTGGCATTTCTTTCCAAATAAACCGTCATCGATTTTGCGCTAACGTTGGTTACTGCGCCATCTTTTTCTAGTTGGACTGAAATTTCTGATTCACCTGTTGGGAGGAGGGTTTGGGAGTCCCAATTTGTTTTGATCAGATACCCTTGTTTTAAAAGTTCTTTTTGGTTTTCAATGGCTTTTTCATAGTTCAAACCAATTTCGTAATAGTTTTTGTCCATCACAGGTTCGAAGTTTTTATAAGTCAAACGAATGGTATAGAAAGTAGCCGCTACAAGTGCCGTAAAACTAAACAGGACCACATACATGGCATTTCGTAAACTGGGGTGTAATTCTTTAAACATCATTACCTCCTTGGTAATGTTAAGGAGAGTTTTTTCTCCAATCGTTCGTCTGAATCCTCTGCATTTTTTAATACAATGGAACCTGGTAAGTAGCCTTCATTTAATTCTTGTTCTGTGAGAGTTTGTGTCTCTAAAACCACAGAAATACTTTTGATTTCGCCTGATCCTAATTTGAACCTGTTGTTTTCTTCTCCGGAACGAATTAGAATTTCTTTTCCATGTCTTGTGTCAAAGGCAGTAAGCTGGAATTCTTTTTCAATCGGTGCAATGTTTTGAATGCGTAGTGCAACGAAGGCTCTGATTTTATTATCAGGAATTAAGATGGGAGGCATAGATTTGTTTGATGCCGCAATCATTGACATGGGAGTTCTCGTGACAAGTTGGATGATGGCACCAGTGATCACAACTGTGAGTAGGATGGCATAAATCACTGTTCGTGGTCGAATCCATTTGATTTTTGCGCCTGTTTCAATTTGTTTGAGAGAGAAATATCCAATTAAAGTTTTTTTGTTTTCTTTGGCCATGATGGAAGTGCAGGCATCCACACATTTTCCGCAGGCAACACAACCCACTTGTAATCCATCCCGGATATCGATTCCAGTAGGACAAACCACCACACACATGTTGCAGGATATACAATCTCCAATTTTGGTTTTCCCATCTCTTCTAGGTTCCCCGCGTTTAAAATCGTAAGTTACATTCCAAGAGTGTTCATCCATGAGGAGAGTTTGGAATCTTGCGTAAGGACAGGCATAACGACAAAACTGTTCGCGAATGAAACCGATATCGATAAACATCGCCGCTGTAAAAAATAATGTAAAATAAAAGTATGTTTGATTCGCAAAGATTAAACTTTGATAATCTGCCAACATTTCATAAGGACTTACAAAATACGCAATCCAATGAAAGGAAGCGATAAAAGAGACAACAACCCAGAGAAAATAAACTATGAATTTTCCATGGAGGGACGCATCTTTTTTCCCGTATTTAGAATCTAAAACAAACCGACCAATTCGATCGAAAAGATCGGTGTAAATAGTTTGAGGACACCCCCATCCGCACCAAACACGGCCAATGACGGAGGTGAAAAAGAAAAGAGAAAGTCCCATTGTGAGAAGAAAAAACCATAAGATCAGTCCTTCTTGCGGGATAAAAAGACCACCAAACAAGTGAAACACCCTACGCGGGATATCCAATCGAATGAGAGGGCTACCATCCGGTAACACCACCCATGGAGCAATTAAAAATAAACCTACGAGAAAACTCATTACAAAGTTTCTTCGTGTCCTTACCTTTCCTGTCTGTGGTCTTGAAATAATCATCTTTACTTAGCCTTTACCAAACTACTGTTTTTAGTTGCAAGCCATGCCATAACAGCATAAACTTTCTCAGCACCTAAACCTTCCCAAGCAGGCATTCCCCCTCGGTTGAGTTTTTGTCTTTCTGGTCCAATTCCTTTCATGATGTTGTTAAACACTTCTTTATCAGTGTTTCCATGAATCCAATCTTTGTCCACAAGACTTGGTCCTACTGCACCTTCCGCAGTTGGGCCGTGGCAAGCGGAACAAATTTGTTTGTATGTTCCTTCGCCTTCTTTAATTGCCACTGCATCATCACGGTAAGGGTTTGATCCATCTTCTGTGTTCACAACAACTGCTTGTTTTGCAGGAAATTGCGCTTCGTGTTCCGCAACTTCTTTTTCAAATGCAACTTCTTGTGGCCATTCAGAATACCAGTGAAAGTATACAACGTATCCAATGGAAACGATGATACTGATCAGCCAAACCAATTTCCACCAAGTGGGCATGGGATTGTCGGCTTGGAAGATTCCGTCTACTTCTTTTGGTTCTTTCATTCGTATTAATCCTCCTCAAGCATTCTATACTTGGGTTTTTCCATTTCGTCTTTCGTACGTTTTTTATAAACGTAGTAGGTGATGTAAGAGATTGCGATCACGAGGATCGGCAATCTCAAACTTTTATAAACGAGTAGAATATCTGCATCGTTCATGATTTTATTTCATCCCTTTTTGTAACTCGGCTGAATCTCTTCCTAGTTTTTGTAGGTATGCAACAAGTGCTTGTCCTTCGGTTTTGTCCTTTAGAAGAGATGGTGCATTAGCAAAATCTTCTTCAGTATAAGGAACTCCAATGGATTTTAAAGCTTTCATGTTTGATACTACTTGTTCTACATCTACCTTATGAGATTCTTCGAATAACCAAGGATAAGCTGGCATAATCGAGTTAGGTACACCACCCACAGTTCTTGGGTTGATCAAATGGTTTTTATGCCATTCATCAGAACGAAGCATTTGAGATTCATGAGCTAAGTCCGGACCAGTTCTTTTGGATCCCCAAAGGAATGGATGGTCATAAACATATTCTCCACCTTTTGAATATCCAGTTCTTCCGTAAGCTTTTGTTGGATCAAAACGATCTACTTCCCATTTGAATGGTCGAACCATTTGTGTATGGCATCCGATACAACCTTCTCTTTGGTAAGTGTCACGGCCTGCTAGTTCCAATGCGGAATATGGTTTCACTGTTGAAATTGGAGTTACCGTTTTAGTAAGAAAAAACGGCGGGATCAGTTCAAAAAGTCCACCAATCACAACGGCAATCGTTGTATAAAGAGTAAACTTAACACCTTTTGTATCCCAATGGTCAGCAATTTCAGAAAACCAATCTAAGAATTTGTTAAATCCAAACATTATGATTTCACTCCTATACGTAAGTCTTGTTCTACAAACCCACTGTCTTTGTTTTGAATGGTTTTGATAAAGTTATACACCATAAGAATAATTCCTGTAAGATAGAGTGTTCCTCCGATCGCACGGAAAAGTCTGAATGGTTTTAAGAACTCAACAATTTCCACCCAATCTTTATAAACGAGTTCCCCGTTTTCGCCAACTGCTCGCCACATTGAACCTTCAGTGATACCAGATACCCACATGGAGATGATGTAGAGTAGGATCCCAAGAGTTCCAAGCCAGAAGTGTGCATTGGCAAGTTTTTCGCTATAAAGGTTAGAGTTCCAAAGTCTTGGAACTAGGTAGTAGAGTGCTGCGGCTGACATAAATCCAACCCAACCAAGAGTTCCTGAGTGAACGTGACCAATGATCCAGTCAGTGTTGTGTCCAAGAGCGGAAACGGCACGAATCGAAAGAAGTGGACCTTCAAATGTTGACATACCGTAGAAAGTAACGGCAGCTAACATCATTTTGAGGGTAGCATCTACTTTGATTTTGTCTTTTGCTTGGGTCAGTGTTAGGAATCCGTTTAACATACCACCCCAAGAAGGCATCCATAACATGATGGAGAATACCATACCTGTTGTTTGTAACCATTCTGGAATTGGAGAGTAAAGTAAATGGTGAGGACCCGCCCAAATATAGATAAAGATTAACGACCAGAAATGGATGATCGAAAGTCTATGTGAGTAAATGGGTTGTTTGATGTGTTTTGGAAGGTAATAATACATTAGCCCCAAAAACGGAGTCGTAAGAACAAAGGCTACCGCGTTGTGTCCATACCACCATTGGATGTTGGCATCAAACACACCTGCGTATACCGAGTAGGATTTTAAGAGTCCTGCTGGGATGACAATGTTGTTTACGATAAAAAGTAGTGGAACCGTTACAAAGGAAGCAATGTAGAACCAAATTGCCACATACATTTGTTCTTCTTTTCTTTTGATTACCGTCATCAAATAGTTTGCAAAGAAAATTACGTACCATACAACAATCAATAAGTCGATAGGCCATTCTAATTCGGCATATTCTTTTGATTGGCTGTATCCAAGTGGTAAAGTAATTGCTGCAAGGACAATTGTTAGGTTATACAGTGCCAGGTGTATTTTGGAAAGTGTGTCGTTCCACATTCTGGTTCGACACAATCTTTGTACCGTATGGTAGGCTGTGGCGAAGATAACACTCAACGCAAAACCAAAAATGGCCGCATTGGTATGTAGAGGTCGTAACCTTCCGAAGCTCGTCCAAGGTAATTCCATATTCAGCTGTGGATATACAAGCTGGAAGGCAATAATGACACCAAATGTCATTGATGCAACGCCCCAGACTAACGCTGAAATGATAAACCCTTTTACGATAAAATCGTCATATTGAGTTTTTTCCGTAGCCAATGTTTCTCTCCTTAATCTTTATCAGTTCCATTTATATAGAGAACTAATTCCTTTGTCTATAAAGTGACGAAGAAAAGAAAGAAAAACAGAATGCGGTTCTTAGAATCCCCCCTTGATTTTTGTCAAGGGAGGCTTTGAGACTTAGACTGAATCTAATTGAATCAGGTGGAAGGGATGGAATTTCTAACAGTAGTTAGAAAGTAAACTCATATCCTAATTGTGTACGATGTTCGATACCACGATCACCTGCGATGGCTGTGGGATGGTATCCAACTCGATCAATAGAAGAATGCATGAAAAACTTTTCTTTTCTTGTGTCGTCCTGACTTAGTCCAGAACCAGTTGGGTGGAAGTAGTAGGCGTCAAAGATGTTCCAAAAATAAACTAGGAGTGTCGCAATACCAATGTACTGCATATCTTGGTAGTGACGTTCTACAGATTCTCTTTGTCCTTTGAAGGGTCCCAGTTGGCTCGCAACTACCGCTTCCGCAGGGGAAACAGTTGCAGAGGTTTGCGGAGAAAAAGCTGCACGGATGAGACCATTCGTTGTATAAGGATTTTCTAAATTATTATAATCACGTTTGGCGTTTAAATACATACGATGTTTGTCGTATGTGAAAAAGAGTCCAACAGCAATGATCGATGGATACACAATGGCTTGCACTTTTCTACCTTGTTTCCATTGTCCCCAACCAGGAAGGACTGCGGATCTCCAAGCGGCACCTGTCTTTGTTAGGTTTTTGCGATCTGCTTCTGCTAGTTTAGCATCTTCTTCTTGTTTCCGTTTTGCATCGGCTTCAAGAGTAGCATTTTTTGCGGCATTTTCTTTTTCTAATCGAGCTGCTTCCTCTTGTTCTTTTTTGAGTCGGGCAGCATCTTCTTTTTCTTTTTTAATTCTTTCTTTCTCTTCTTCCGCTTTTCTGAGTTTGTCTTCCTCTGCGGCAGTTAGGTGGTCTTTGTAAACCACTTTAAGAATATCAGTTTTGTTCAGAACGATTGTAGTTCCGTCTTCTTTTCGAATTTTTAGCTTGTATTGATCTTGTTCGACTACCTTACCTTGGAGTGTTCCACCTTTTTTGAGGAGGATATTCTCTGCAGAGAGGTTGCTCACGAATAGTACCAAAAGTGTTGCGATTTTAATGAATTGTGTAATAGTCAGTTTCAAGGGTATCTCAAGTGTTGGAATATTATATAACAATCTCTATAGTGTTACTTGCTACATTTCAATTGATCTCTCCAATCATTTTCGCAATTTGGAAGTTAGGCAAGAATTTTTTTGTCAAAGATGGTTCAAAGAAAAGCCCACAATTGGAAATAAATTATCCGTGCTACGATAAGGTATGTTCCAAATGTGGTCCTTAATTTGTAGAGGTTTTTAAACCTCTACGTCTTGCATGAGGAAGTGATGGACTTGGTCAGCGCACTTCCTTCCTTCGGAAATGGCCCAAACGATAAGGGATTGCCCCCGCCTTACGTCCCCACAGGCGTACACTTTCGGTACAGAAGTTGCAAAAGATCCTGGTTTTGTTCCAAAATCTGCTTTTACATTTCCTCGTCCGTCCAGTTCCAATCCTTCTTTTTGTAAATCAGCGAGTAATCCTTCTTTCACGGGATTTACAAATCCCATGGCAAGGAAAACCAAATCGGCTGGCCATTCAAATTCCGTTCCTGGAACTGGAAGAAATTTCCCATTTTCCTCTTTGACTTCGGATCCGTAAATGGCAGTCACTTCCCCTTTTTCGTTGGATTTAAATCCCATAGTGGAAACAGCCCATTTCCGATTCACACCTTCCTCATGTGAGGTGGAGGTGCGAAGCATTTTGGGATAAAGTGGCCAAGGAGTGGATGAATCTCTTTCTTTGGGTGGCTCAGGAAAAAGTTCGATTTGTGTGACAGATTTTGCCCCATGCCTGTTGGAAGTTCCCACACAATCGGATCCAGTATCTCCACCACCAATCACGATGACATGTTTGTCTTTTGCGTCGATGATTTCAATAGCATCACCTGCTACGTGTTTGTTGTTTTTGGATAAAAATTCCATTGCAAAGTAAACACCTTTACTTTTTCTTCCTTCAACAGGTAGGTCTCTTGGAACTTCCGATCCACAAGCAAGAACCACTGAGTCAAAATCAGCTAATAGTTGTTTCGCAGTGATATCTACACCTACATTGACATTGGTTTTAAAGGTAACACCTTCTGCTTCCATTTGTTTCATGCGGCGGTCAATATGTCTTTTTTCCATTTTGAAATCAGGAATTCCATAACGGAGTAACCCGCCAATCCTATCATTTTTTTCAAAAATAGTGACGGTATGACCTGCGCGAGCTAACTGTTGTCCTGCGGCGAGTCCTGCAGGGCCTGAACCAACTACTGCCACTTTTTTCCCAGATTTAGAAACTGGAATTTGTGGAATGACCCATCCTTCTTCCCAAGCACGGTCAATGATGGTTCTTTCAATGGATTTAATAGAAACAGGTGGTTCGATAATTCCTAATGTACAAGCGGACTCACAAGGAGCAGGGCAGAGCCTTCCTGTAAACTCAGGGAAGTTATTGGTTTTTGAAAGATTTTCCCAAGCTTCTTTCCAACGACCTCGGTAAACAAAGTCATTGAATTCGGGGATTAGGTTATCTACGGGACATCCTGTATCACCATGACAGAAAGGAATCCCGCAGTCCATACAACGAGCACCTTGGTCTTTGGCAATCGCTTCAGGAAAAGGTTTTTCGAACTCTTTATAGTTCTTAACACGTTCCTTTGGTTCAATCTTCTGAAGGTATTCTTTTTTAAATTCTAAAAATCCTGTTGGTTTACCCACGAGCTGTTACCCCCTCTTTGTTTGCTTTTCCTGAAGCGTTTTCTTCAGCCATTTTTTCTAGAGCTTTTTTATAATCTCTTGGAATGACTTTGATCATTTGTTTCACAACAGTTTCCCAGTCTTTCAGCACTTCTTCTGCTCGTTTGGAACCTGTATAAGTTTTATGATCCTCGATCATTTTTTTCACTTCTGCAATTTCGGTAGCATCAGTTAACGGATCTAAGTCGACCATCTCTTTGTTGATGAGAGCTTCTTTGTTTTTCTTTGGATCCCAAAGGTAAGCAATACCACCGGACATTCCAGCTGCAAAGTTACGTCCAATGTCTCCAAGGATGATGACCCGTCCACCAGTCATGTATTCACAACCGTGGTCTCCGGTTCCTTCTACGATGACATGAGCACCAGAGTTACGAACACAGAATCTTTCGCCGGCAATCCCATTGACATAAGCGTTTCCACTCGTTGCACCAATGAAACAAGTGTTACCGATGACAATGTTTTCTTCTGCTTTGTAAGGCGCATTTTTCGGAGTTTGGAAAATGAGTTTTCCACCACAAAGTCCTTTTCCTACATAGTCATTTCCTTCACCCACCAGGCGAAGTGTCATTCCTTTTGTTACAAAAGCACCAAACGACTGTCCTGCGGTTCCTGTAAATTCGATATCGATTGTGTCTTCTGACAATCCATCCACACCATATTTTTTAGTCACTTCGTGGCTAAGCATGGTTCCTACAGAACGGTTTAGGTTCACAATGGAAGTTTGGATTTTCACAGGTTGTTTGTGATCAATCGCAGCAAGTGACTTACGAATCAATTCATTATCAATTTGTTCATCCAAGTGGTGGTTTTGTTCTTTGGCTCGATAGAGTCCAGTAGGGAATACAGGAGTTGGTCTATGGAGTACTTTACTAAAATCAAGTCCACGAGCCTTCCAATGGTGGTGAGGACGTTTGAATTTGATTTTTTCCACTTGGCCAATCATTTCTTCAAACGTTCTAAACCCAAGTTTTGCCATAATCTCACGAACTTCTTCCGCAACAAAGGTCATGAAATTTACAACATACTCTGGTTTGCCGGTAAATTTACTTCTTAAGAATTCATCTTGGGTCGCAACTCCTACTGGGCATGTATTGAGATGGCATTTACGCATCATGATACAACCCACAGAGACCAGTGCCGAAGTAGAGAAACCAAATTCTTCTGCACCAAGGAGAGCACCGACAACCACATCTTTTCCAGTGAGGAGCTTTCCATCCACAGCCAGATACACACGGTCACGAAGTCCGTTGGCGACAAGAGTTTGGTGGGTTTCCGAAAGTCCTAGTTCCCAAGGAGTTCCTGCATGGTGGATGGAAGAAATAGGGCTTGCCCCTGTTCCTCCTTCATGACCTGCAATGAGGATGTGATCCGCATGTGCTTTTGCAACACCGGCAGCCACAGTTCCCACACCCGATTCAGAAACAAGTTTCACAGAAACTCGTGCTCTAGGGTTCGAGTTTTTTAAATCAAAGATCAGCTGTTTTAGATCTTCAATGGAATAAATATCATGGTGAGGAGGAGGTGAAATCAAAGTTACACCCGGAGTGGAATAACGAAGCCATCCAATGTATTTGTCTACCTTGTGACCTGGAAGCTGTCCACCTTCTCCTGGTTTGGCGCCCTGTGCCATTTTGATTTGGATGTCATCAGCATTGGTGAGGTATTCCATTGTTACACCAAAACGTGCTGAGGCAACTTGTTTGATCGCCGAACGCATGCTATCGCCATTGGGAAGGGTTTTGAATCGTACTGGATCTTCTCCACCTTCACCCGTGTTCGATTTGGCACCAATTCGGTTCATCGCAATCGCAAGAGTGGTATGTGCTTCCCAAGAAATGGAACCATGACTCATGGCTCCTGTTTGGAAACGTTTGAGAATGGACTTTACCGATTCCACTTCTTCGATCGGAATTGCTTTCGAACCTTCGAAGTCAAGTTGGAACAAACTGCGAAGAGTGATTGCTTTTTCGTTTTGGTTATCGATTAGGCTTGAGAACTCTTTGAATACTTTGTAGTCGTTATCTTGAGTTGCTTTTTGTAATTTGTGAACTGTAATCGGTGTATAAAGATGGCTATCACCATTTTTACGATAGTAGTGGACTCCACCTGGTTCTAGGTTATTTGGGAAAAAAGTAGGATCATAAGCTGCTTTGTGGCGGCGAACTGTTTCCTCTTCCAACATCTCTAAAGAAAGGCCTTCAATTCGAGACTGAGTTCCTGCAAAGTAAGTATTTACTAATTCAGAATCAAGTCCCACGGCTTCAAAAATCTGAGCCCCACAATACGATTGTAATGTGGAAATTCCCATTTTCGAAAATACTTTGAATAATCCTTTTCCGATGGATTTGATGTATTTCTTTTTTGCGTCTTTGTAGTTTGGAACTTCTGGGAGTAAACCTTGTTGGGAAAGATCGGCAATAGTTTCAAAAGCAAGGTATGGATTGATGGCGTTGGCGCCATAACCGCATAACAAAGCAAAGTGAGCCACTTCTCTTGGTTCTCCAGATTCTAATACAATCCCTGCTTTTGTTCGGAGGCCTTCGCGAATCAAATAGTGATGGAGCCCAGCTACCGCAAGTAGGGCAGGGATGGCTGCTTTTTTCTCACCGACACCATGGTCCGTTAAGATGATGAGGTTTACCCCTTGTTCCTTAACAGCTTTCGCTGCATCCACACAAACACGATCGAGAGAATTTCTCATATCATGTTTTTTAGAGGGATCAAAAAGGATTTCAAAAGTTTTTGCTTTGAAATGGCCTTCGCTGATTTGTTTGATCTTTTCAAAATCTTCGTTCGTAAGAATTGGGTGTTCTAATTCCAAACGATGTGCATGTTCCGGTTCTTCCGAAAGAAGGTTTCCTTCAGGACCAATGTAAGTTGTGAGTTCCATCACAAGTTCTTCTCGGATTGGATCAATCGGTGGATTGGTTACTTGCGCAAAGTTTTGTTTGAAATACCGAAATAGAGGTTGTGGTTTTTCACTTAAAACGGCAAGAGAGGAGTCCACACCCATAGAACCAATTGGTTCTTCGCCAGAAACACCCATCGGTTTGATGATGGTAAATACATCTTCATGAGTGTAACCAAAAGCCCTTTGGCGTTCTAAAATAGTTTCATGCTGCGGTTGTTTTACGTTCTCAGGGTCTGGCAAAGATCCGAGACGAATCATATTGTCTTCTACCCATTTGCGATAAGGTTTTTGGGTAGCGATTTGTTTTTTGATTTCTTCATCATCTAGGATTTGGCCTTTTTCCATATCGATCAGAAGCATACGGCCTGGACGAAGTCGATCTTGGATTAATACTTCTTCTGGGGGAAGGTTGAGAACTCCTGCTTCGGAAGACATGATCACTTCATCATCTTTCGTGACAATGAAACGCGCAGGTCTGAGTCCGTTACGATCAAGAGTTGCTCCAATGATTCTACCATCAGTAAACGCAATGGCAGCAGGTCCATCCCAAGGTTCCATAAAAGTTGCATGGTATTCGTAGAACGCTCGTCTGTCGGCATCCATAGCTTTGTTTTTTGACCAAGCTTCTGGAATCATCATCATCACTGAGTGGGGAAGAGATCTTCCTCCCATTACAAGTAATTCAAGGACAGTATCAAAAGTAGCAGTATCGGATTGGCCTTCCATGACAATCGGAAGCATACGGCGCAGTTCATCACCATAAAGTGGAGACTGCATTACCATTTGGCGAGCGGCCATCCAGTTCATGTTCCCACGTAGAGTGTTGATCTCTCCGTTGTGGGCAATTTGACGATAAGGGTGAGCCAAATCCCAAGTAGGGAAGGTGTTCGTCGAAAATCTTGTGTGAGTCAAACAAAACGCAGAAGTTAAGTCAGGTGACTTTAAATCTTCGTAGAATTTTTTAACTTGGTCACCAAGTAACATCCCTTTGTATACAATCGTACGGGATGAAAAACTTGGTACGTAGTACTGGGAACGATCCAGTTTCATCTCTGCACGGATTCGTCTGTCGATGAGGCGACGGATGAGAAATAGTTTTCTTTCGAAGTCGTCAGAAGTTTTGTTTTTTTTGGATTTTTTACCAATGAATACTTGTTTGAAAACAGGAATGGTTTTTGATGCAACGACTCCCGCATATTCTTTGTTAATGGGAACATCGCGGAATCCAAGAAACTCTTCCCCTTCGTCCACGATGATTTTTTCGATTACGTTTTCAACGGCAGTCCGGGCTTCTGCATTTTGTGGAAGGAATAAAAATCCCACAGCATAGTCACCTTCTTTTGGCAAAGTGAAGGGGAGAACCTTTCTAAAAAATGCATCAGGGATATTAATCATGATCCCAGCACCGTCACCGGTTTTTGGATCGGCCCCTTCGGCACCCCTGTGTTCTAAATTACACATGAGGCGAATTCCCTTGTCGACGATGTCACGGGAACGTTTGCCTTTATAATTTGCGATAAAACCAACACCACAGGAATCTTTGTCCATGGCAGGATCATACATACCTTGGGCCTGTGGGCCGAGTGGCGGAAGGATGGGTGGTTGGTTAGATTTTGACATACGTACCCTACTCTAAAGCAATTACTGTACCTTGTTTTTGAATTTGGGTGTACTGTCCAATTATTTTGTTTTCAGCAAAATGATTTATTTTTAGGCAAAATCAAACACTCGAAAATGCACATTATTGGTACAATCGGATTATCTTATGGTCATTAAGCCTTTTATTTGAACATGATCGGATATGGTCTAAAAAATCTTAGAGTACAAGAAACAAGCGAACTGCAAGTTCCATAGGTAAATTGTTTAAATCCCAACGTATCTTTGGGAGAATTCTTGCAGCGGGTTTTGGTTCGTTTTTAGGGCAGGCCAGAGGAATTTTGCGGTATCGTTTCGGAGAATGTCTGAACTACCTTTTCTCTTCCCAATCTGGCTTTTTTTAGTTCGAAAAGAATCTGTTTATTTAGATTTGATCCCTAACCAGTCTAAGATTCGTTCGGCGGCTTCTTCCTTGGTTAGTTTGGATAAGTTTAATTTAAAATGAGCAGCTTCTTGATACACCGGTAATCTTTTTTCTAAAATAGAGCGATAAGATGTCACTTTGGAGAGATCTGGCCTTGTGGAATCACCCTTAACCTTTTCCACAAGTTCCTCAATCCCACGTTCCAAATAGACTATTCGTCCGATGTTTCTTAAGATGTCTAGTTTTCGTTGGCTTGGAATTTCATTTCCTGACTCGTCCAAATCAAACAAAATTCCGCCCCCACAATCCAGTATAATTCCATCAGAGTTTTGTAGCTTTTGTAAAATTGAATATTCCAATTCGCGAAACTTGTTCCATCCGTATTTTTCCACAAATTTAGGAATTGGAGTTCCGCCAGCTTCATACACTGAAATGGAATCTGTGGAAACAACAGGGAAATCGGTTTGTTTGGAAAGAGTTCTTGAGACTTTGGATTTCCCTGCCCCTCTTGCTCCAATAAAGATAATGTTCATAAAATTTGATTAAAATTTTTTCGGCTAATACAAAAACAATTATACGTTTAACAAATCGGCAAGTCCCGCTTGTAAATCAGGAATATGTACAAAGTAGGTTTCAATATCTGCCTCTGTAACACCTGTTTGGCTAAGTGCAAAAGGAGAAATGGGGACAGATTCGCCACCGATGTCGATACCGATTCCAGAAACTACAATGAGAATACTTGCAATATGCACTACGGAGGTGAGGACGGGATTGTTTTTTGAATTTTCGGGTGTGAGGTAATTGGCCACCACATCCGTTAATTCCTGCGGGAAATTCCAACGTTTTAATAGGTTTTCAGATACTTCCATATGGGTGTATCCGAAGTATTTTTTTTCTAAGTTAGGAAAGGGTTCTTGGTTGTCCTTTAGGTCCGTTTTGATTTGCATCATCACTGGGCTAAAGAACTGAGCGAGTACAATTTTGCCAACGCTACAGAGTAGTCCAGAAGTGAATGCAAGGTCTTTATCGATTTTTAGTTTTTTATGTTGTACGATTTTGCTAGAAAGTTCTGCCACAAGCAAAGAGGAAGTCCAGAGTTGGGCTGCATCCAACTGATAACTGTTTAAATCTTGTGATAGGATCCCTTTGGCAGCAGTAAGAAGAACAATTTCTTTTACTGTTTTGATCCCAAGAGTCATAAGAGCTTCCTGAACTGTACGAATGGGTTTGGAAGCTCTGTAGTAAGCAGAATTAGAAAGTTTGATTACGTTTGCAGTAATTGCTGGATCTTTTGAGATTTCTTGCGCTAGGTCGGCAATATTTACGTCTGGCTTTTGGAGTTTTTCCAATACCTTAGACACAACAGCCGAAATGGCAGGCAGTTTATTTACGTCTTGTAGTATTTCATCAACCTTTGATTTTAGCATATTCGCCTAACGCACCTTATAAAGGTATTTTTCCATACCAGCTTTTTTTAACAACACACGCCCGTCGTCACAATAAAGACTGATCGTTCTTCCTTCGTTCCCTGCCACATCTTCCACTATGACAGGGATTTTATTCTCTTCCATAAATTTTTTGACAATAGCAATATTCTGTTCCCCGATGTTTTGTAGGAATTGGGAATTGATTCCTTTAAACATGGAAGCCCCACCGAACATACGACAAGAATAATGTCCAATATTAGAACCTTGTTGTTTCATCATCTCAATGAGGATGGGTAGAGCAGTTTCCCCATACTTGTGAGGAAACTTAGTGGCATCTTTGCCTGTTGGATCTTTGGCAAGCATGATGTGGGAAATAGCTCCCACTTTCTGTTCCGGATCATACAAAACGATTCCAATGCACGAACCCAATGTAGTTCGGAGCACGTCCGTATCTTTTCCGACCTTGATGTCGGCAATTCCCACATTGATGATTTTGGATTTTATAGACATTCTACTTGTTTCTAGAGAGTGGAACCGTTACTTAGGTATTATAGATAGTAAGCTTTCCTTATGCGTTCAATCAAAAAATCAACTCCCCCAAGAAAATCTACCAAAAAAGGTTTCAAAACAACGGAACCTTATCTCTTCCAAACCATCGGAAAAACGGAAGTCCACATCCTTGGAACAGCACATGTTTCCAAACAAAGTGTAGATGAAGTTGAAAAAATGATCCAAATATTAAAACCTGATGTCATTTGTGTAGAGTTATGTGAATCTCGAATGAAGTCAGTGGAAGACCCTGATTATCTCAAAAAATTAGATATATTCAAAGTTTTTAAAGAAAGAAAGATGTGGTTACTTTTATCCAGTCTCATTCTTTCTTCCTTTCAGAAAAAAATCGGAAATAAAGACATCAAACCTGGTGATGAAATGCGAAAGGCAATCACGATGGGAAGAAAATTAAAAAAACCGGTGTTGGCAGTAGACCGCGAAATCCAAACCACACTCAAGAGGTCTTGGGGGAATGTTGGATTTTTTTCAAAGATGTATCTATTTAGCGCATTACTTGCATCTCTTCTTGTCCGGGAAGATGTGTCGGATGACAAAATTGAAGAGATGAAGTCAGATGATATCCTAAAAGACTTATTCTCTCAAATCCCAAAAAAATATGAATCTGTCAAACATGTCATTATTGATGAAAGAGATGTTTACTTGGCTGAAAAAATTCGTCAAGCTGCTGAAGGAAAGTCTGCCAAAAAGGTTTTGGCTGTTGTGGGTGCTGGTCATTTAGCGGGAATCGAAAGGAATATTCAATCAACAAACGACTTAACCGTGTTAGATGAAGTACCTAAACGTAAATGGTGGGATAACATTAGTATCATTCTATATCCAACTTTTTTTGCTGGCCTGATTGGTTATACTACTTGGAGCCAAGGTGGGGAGGCAGGGATGGATCTTTTTTCAAAACTCATTTATATCAAAGGGGGACTTGCTGCCCTTGGTGCTCTCATCGCTTGGGCCCATCCCATTTCGATTTTACTTGCCTTTATTACTGCTCCGATTGGAACCTTTGTTCCCATTTTTAAAGCAGGTTGGGTCAGTGCTCTATCCGAATCCTATTTGCGCAAACCACTTGTGGAAGACTTTGAACACATTGCAGAAGATTCGGAATCATTCGCAGGGTTTTGGAAAAATCGAGTCCTTCATATTTTCCTAGTTTTTTTCCTTCCACAATTCGGATCGACCATTGGTACTTTTATTGTAGCAGGAAAAGGCTTGAAGAATTTATTTTAAGAAGTAAGATTGGATCGTCTAACCACTGAAGCAAATAGAGTATGAAACGGAAATTTACAATTGGATTCATTCTAATTTTTCTGGCCTATCTGGGGTGTAAATCCTCGGTATTTGGTTTTTGTACTTCTGCAGAAAAGTTTGTGGAACGGTCTTCTGTTCCACCTTGCCACCAAACTTCTGAATCGAAAGACAAAGAAACTAACTCTTGTGAATGCCCCATCACACATGAAGAACTACAAACTTCCAGTGGCACTGATTTCCTTATTGGGAAGCAGGTGAAATTGGTGGTTTGGAACGGGTTTACCGTTTCAAAACCTCAGGTCCGTTACAATCCATCCGTAAAGTGGTTGGATTCTGGGATTCGGAATTCACCTTCCTATTTTCCTACCCAAACTGTCCGACTTCTGATTTGAAATGGCCACACCGATTTGGTGTCGGTGAACACATTCCGATTTCAAAACATTTTTAAAACTTAACAGAGGTTATACGATATGAATCGCAAAGAATTATTACAAAAAGCAGGGATGGCCGTTGCTGTTTCTGGAATTTTATCTACACTTTCCGCAGAAGACCATGACCACTCTACCATGACAGCTTCCACTAGTGGAAAATCCAAATATTCCAAAGCAATGATGGCAGCAATGCACTGCCAACTTTCTGCAGAGGATTGCCTAAGTCATTGTCTCACAGAGCTTGGAAAAGGGGATAAGTCCATGGCGGCTTGTGCTTCTAGTACGAGAGAAGTCATTGCCTTATGTGAATCTTTTGTGAAACTTGCAAGCCAATCTTCTCCATATACAAAGAAGTTAGCCAACTTATGTATTGAGGTTTGTGAAGCTTGCGCAAAAGAATGTGACAAACATGCAAACCATCATACAATCTGTAAAGAATGTCGAGACAGTTGCCTTGCTTGTGTGAAGGAATTGAAAAAAGTTTAATCGGTCAATTCAATTGAAATTTTGAATTGTAAGATACTCAACTGTCCGCTGTTTAGCGGGCAGTTGTTTACTATAGGTTGAATCTACCGTTTTTTAGCCTTTTTCTTGGCTTTCGGTTTTGCTACTGGTTTTGTTTTTTGACTCGGTTTGGCTTTTTTTACTGCTGATTTCTTTTTTGAAGCTAATTGTTTTTGGTTCTTTTTATAAACTGATGGCTCATATTTAGAAAAATCCACTTCAATCTTTTTTGGTACTGCAAACTCTGGATTTGCTTTTGGCGAAGGTTGCATCGCAATGCTGTCTTTTGGTGTACCTAAAAATTCTCTGAGTGTACGTATGTTTTCGTTTCTTCTAACTAAGTTATAATTTCCAGGGATGTCAAACCATAGGTCTCTGCCTTGGCCGAACTCTGTACTTTCTTGAGGAGGAAAGGAAAAATCTTCAATGGCAGAAAGAGGTTGGAAGAGAGGAAAAAAAAGTGCATTTTTGTAATTTGTTTTTACCCAATCAGATTCATAACCCCAATAGGATTGTCTCGTGTTCGTAAACCGGTCCGAACCATGAAAGGGAGTTCCTAAAGTGATGAGTCTTTTTACTTTGCGTCTGGCTTCATCGGGTAAAATCAAAACTAGGAGTCCACCTGTATTGTGCGCAATCAAAGTAACTTCGTTAGGTGCTGTTAAGATTTGGCCAGCCAAATACTGAACCGCTTCTTCCAAAGAAAGTGGGTCACGGAGAGTCGAAAGAATTCCGACTTTGAATCCTAAATTGTCTAAATTGGATTTGAGTCTTGAATAATAGGAACGCCCGGCCCGAAACCCAGGAACGATCAATATGTTTTTATCCTTATTATTCTCCACAAACAAATGACTGGGAAGATAAAATGACAACAACGCCCAAAAACGTTCCAGATATTCTATGAATCGAAACATGAATTAAATGATTCTGTCTGACTCAATTCTTGTCTATGAAAATCAATTCAGCTCGAGAAGAATTCCTGAATTGACCGATAACCGTACTTGCTTAGGATTGCCTTTTAGAATCGTATGCGTCATAGTTTCTTAATCATTTTTCTTTTTGGGTTTTTTCCTGCAGTTCTATTGGCAGAACCTGGGAATTATGATGAGGCAGCGAAGCTTTTGCCCCAGATTTGGGAAACCAAATACCCCCTCCCATACGGCAAACTCATCAAAAAGGATCCTTTGAAACAGGGGATTCGACAAGTGACACGTAAAAAGGGAAAGTACTGGATGTACAATTTTGAAGTTTTTATGCCAAAATACGAAAGAAAAGAGACCGTAGCTGTGCCAAAAGAAGACGGCCGGAATATTCTCGTATTTTTTTTATGGAATCCAGGGGTTTCTGAAGAACCCCACCGGATCGAACTAGGGGAACCACACGAAGGGAAATGATATGGATAAACAGAAATCAGACCAACTGATTAGAGAAACAATGAAAGCCGCTGGACTAACAGATGCATTCATCGCCGATTTTATCGCTAAAGTGGATGCTGTAAGAAACGGTGAAACCGGGATGGTGAATTGGGAAGAGGTGGGAGATTTGGATCCCAAAACCGATGAAATTTCCCTAGAATCCATCCATTCCTCTTACCCCACAGACCTAAATCTTCTCTCAAAACTTGTGGTGATTAAATTGAATGGTGGACTTGGAACCAGCATGGGACTCGACAAAGCAAAGTCCCTCATCCCCATCAAAGGTTCAATGTCCTTTCTGGCTGTCATGGCAAAACAAATTGAATTCATTCGTTCCGAGTTTGGGATTGATGTCCCTCTACTTTTTATGGATTCTTATAATACCCAAAAAGATTCGCAAGAGGAATTGGAAAAAAACGGATTCAAACAAACTCTTAGAACCAGTTTTTTGCAAAACAAAGTTCCGAGGTTAGATGCAGAAACTTTTACGCCCGTTCAAAACAAAAATGAAAAAGAAAACTGGTGCCCGCCGGGACACGGTGATATCTATTTTACTATGGTACAAGAAGGGATTTTGGATGAATTACTTTCCAAAGGTTTTGAAATCGCTTTCCTTTCGAATGGTGATAACTTAGGGGCTACAGTTGATCCACATATTGTCAGTTATCTTTTGAAAGAAGACATTCATTTTGCGATGGAGATGACTCCAAAAACGTTAGCAGACAAAAAAGGTGGTGCCATTTATCGCAAAACTGTCGGCGGAAAATTTATCAAGTATGAACTTTTGGAAACTGCTCAAGTACCAAAAGAACATGAAAACGAATTCAGTGGACTTGGAAAATTTAGAACTTTTTCTACTAACAATCTTTGGATTAATCTTCGTGCTTTAAAAGAAAGATTCAACCAGGGAAACTTTTCCTTATCACTCATTGTGAATCCCAAACAGGTAGATGGAAAATCTGTCATTCAATTGGAAACCGCAATGGGAAGTGCTGTTGGTAATTTTCATAAATTCAAAGGAATTATCATTCCTAGAGATCGATTTGCACCTGTGAAAAAAACAGAGGACTATTTGATTCGTAGGTCAGATGCTTATATTTTAAATGAAGATTTTTCTCTTACGATGACCAAGGAGAGAAAGTCAACAGGGCTTGGTGAAGTTTTAGTACAGTTGGATGAAACATATTATAAAAAAATTCACCAATTTGATCACCTATTCCAACAATATCCATCTTTATTGTATTGCGAAGAATTAAAGGTGACTGGCGCGATTTTATTTGATGTGCCAATTTCTGTCAAAGGGAAAGTGACTTTTCTAAACAAATCAGGTGCTTTAAAAAAGATATCTTCGTTGAATAAAACGAAATTTGAAAACGAAACAATTTCTTTATGAAACAGATTTTTATTTTTTGTATACTTCTTGGATTTGTCAATTGCGGCGCTCCCTTTTCCTTCCGATCTGCATGTTATGAGCGTAATAAATGTTCAACGATCGAGGGGGCCTGCTTTTTGCGTAATGATGCCTTTTATAAGGCAGCTACAAACAGTCCAGAATACAGTGCTCAGGATCTCACCGCCATCGTCGGAAGTTGTTTGGGTTTAGAAAAAACCTGTCGAAAAAATTGTGATAGTGGTACTATTTTTTAAATTCAGATCCAAGTAGAACGGAAAAAAACAGATATTCTTTCGGTTCTACTCTCGAATAAATGATAATTGGCTTTTTTCTGGAACCAAAACTCTGTCTTCAAATTCACCTGACAAAGAATCATAGTTAGGTGACAATTTAATTTTCCACTTACCTTTTTCTTCAAGTAAGTCAGAATCCACAATGTTTTTGCCTCTAAAGATTTCATTTTCATTCCATTTCATGATGATGTTTCCTTCTACATCTTCAGCTTCAATGGTCAAACGAACAGGTTTTACTTTGTTTTTCCCATCCCAATACATCGCAGTCCAAGGACCAATAAACTTTTGAATAGCGGATTCTCCAAAGGTTTTTACTTTTTTTACATCAACGACGGTTTCTGAAATCACAGAGGTGATTGGTTTTGAAAATAAACTTTCACCGTTTCCTTTGGAAACTGATTGGATGGCAAAGAAATAAAACTGATTTTTGGTTAGGTTTTGTAATTTAAAATTAGATTCTGACGTTTCTTTGACAAGACTCCATTCAGGATCATTTTTTTTGCGCATATAAATTTTGTAAGAAGTAACTTTGGGAATCAAATTCCAACTAAATAAAAATTCGCTCGTTTTTCGATTCTCTGAAACAATTAGTTCAGGTGATTTGATTCCAGTGGATCTTCCTGCGACGAGAGAAGGAAAACCAATGTCGGGTTCCGAAGGAAGGCTAAACAAATTTCCATCAAATTCTGAAGCAACGGCATAAAAAGATTCTTTTTCAGATGATGTATCATCTTTGTATTGAAGGTCTGTTGTTTTCGCAATTTCTTTCCAAGCCCCATTCGTTTTACGAAAGATATGATAGGTGATGGCACTCGGTGATCCTTCCCATTGCAGAATCGTTGCTCCAGCATACAATCCTTTGGATGCGGTCAGGTTGATTGGCCTTGGTTTTAAAACTTCTGATGGATCCAAATGTGCAGAAACATAATCACTGGATTCTCCAATCAGTTGGTTCCGTTCTGGGATGACTTGGTAGATTTCGCTATCCCCATTTCGACTTGCTTTTAAATCAATATAAGAAGTTTTTTCAGTTTTACCTAAAAATCGATAGATCCTCGCCATCGGATTCCATTTATAAATAGTATAAGTTGTGGAGATAGGTTGCGGATCCCATTCCAATATAATCCGGTCATTTGTGGGCGCCACGGTTGCTCGTAGGTTAGTGACAGGAAGAATCCCTGCAGGTCTTGTTGGCTCTACCGCATAACCATCGTTAGAGTCGAGTGACGCCTTAGAAAGGAAGTTTTCGTCCAAACTTGCTACACGGTAATTGTATGCCGTGTTTTTTTGGATTCCGAAGTCCTCAAAGAATGCTTGTTTGGAAAGTCCTACCAATTGGTATTTGCTATCGATTTTACGTTTTCGGTATATTTCATAACCGATAGCTCTTTTTTCCCTAGACCAACTGATTCGAATGCGATCAGAAAAATCTCCCCGGGAAGCAAATACTTCTCCTGGTGGAAAGAGGTTGTGTTCACCGTAATCAAGTGATTCCAAAGCATCACTCAATTTGTTTTGTGTCAGTAGTTCGTTTTCGGTTTCGGAATCTGCTACATAAACTGATTTCGTGTATTTAGGAAAGGTATCGTATGAAACCCATAAATAACCTTGGTCTCCCCAAGTGGGTCCCCAAGAATTCCAAACTTTAAAGGCTCTTTTTTTATCGTTAAAACCCAAAATGACGAGGGACTGGGCACCTAAAATTTCACCCGTTCCCAATTCAAAAACTGAATCCTGCTTTGGATCACGAAAATTCTCATACACCAAATAACTAATCAACACTGGCCTTTTCTCAATTAATGCTAGTTTGATGGTAGATAGGTCGTGTGGTTCAATTCGGTAAATTCTACGTAACCTAGCCTTTCTACCTGCTTCTACGATATCGGCTTTGGGTCTTGTCCGAAAGCTGGAAGAAGATTCGTTCATTTGTTCTAAAGTGACTGAACCTCGACTTTCGGCAAGAACTAGGGCATCCAATAGAGAAACTGCTTGGTCTTTTCCACTGTTCAATTGGTTGTAAATAAAGTTAGGTGAATATAAAACCTTTTGTCCGTTAGCAGAACTAGGAGCAACAGTGGATAAGTTCTTAATTCCTTTTTTTTTAGATTCTAAATAAGAAATCAGACCATATCCTACCGTATAACCAACATTATCTTTGTAGATCCCTTGGTCGGAAGGAGGTGGGAAGTCGTTAGTAAAATCATAACTTCCAGGTAGGTCTGAACTTGTTTGTTCAGGACGGAATGGTGGGATACTTTGGTAAAGTTCAAAAGGGTCGGGGATTAGGCCTGATTTTCTTGGTGAAGATTTGGATTCTGTTTTTCCGGTAATTGGTTTGGATTGAAACCCAACAATCATAAGGGATAAAGCGATAAAAATGGTTCCTATCGCAATTCGGTGTTTGTTGTTCCGTAACATTTCAGTCCTCTTCTAAATCAAAACTGATAGGGAGTCTATGTGCCATTCGAGTAGGTTTCCCTTTATCATAACCGGGAGAAAAACGTGCTCTTTGGATGATGCGAATGGCAGCTTCATCAAACCCATAACCCGCTCTGCCTGAAACGATTTTGACTCCTTGGAGAATTCCATGTTCATCAACTTGTACCATAACAACAACAGTCTTTTGGCTGATATTTGCGGCCTTAGCAGCTTCAGGGAAATAGGATTTTAAATCGAAGTCAATGATGGGCGTAGGAGGGCGATCTCCATTGAAGGAAAATAAATACCCATCTTTGTCTGTTCCATTTCCAGAAAGTTGGTTGGGATTTAAGTCGGAGTTATCTGGTTTTTCTTCCGCATCTTTGTTTGAACCTTCTACCCATTCTTGTTTTTCAACAGGGGCAGGACTCGAAGTTCCACCGATGAGTTCGGGTGGAATTTCTTCAAAAGAAACATCCATATCTTCTATCGATGTTTCTTGGAAGGCAGCATCACTGGGAAGTGTGAGTATAAAATAAATCAAATAACAAAATAGATGCAATCCCACGGAAGCAAAGAGACTGGCCCGAAAGAGCCCGAACCTTCTTAGTTTGTATTGCAGGTATAAGGTAAATGATTTCATTGAATGATCTTCTAGTGATGGATGTTTGGTGTAGAACTAGAGGATTGGTTGTGTTTTCCACTCGTGATAAAACTCGCATGGATTTCTTTAGAAAGAATTTCTAAATGACCAATGATGAGTTTCATTTTACGTGTGAAGTAGTTATTTGCCATAACCACAGGGATTGCCACTGCAAGTCCCGCTGCTGTTGCCAGTAGGGCGGTAGAGATACTTCGCATCACCACTTCGGCACCTGAGTTGCCAAGAGTTCCAAGGCCATAAAAAGCTTTGATGACCCCGAGAACGGTTCCCAAAAGTCCAATGAAGGGAGTGTTGTTTCCAAGGGTGTTGAGAATCGGAAGTCTTTCTTCCAGACCCAATTTTTCTTTCAAAATTTTCCCTTCCATCAATTCCTCGAGGCCTTTGTGGTTTTCCTTTTCTCGTTCCAAAACAAAATGTATGAACCGAGTGTAGGAATTTTCCATAGGATGGGTTTCCAGGAGTTTTTCTGTTCCCTTTAGATCTCTATGGCGAATGAGAAGAGTGAGTGAATCCAGAAGTGACTCTGATTCTTTGTTAAAATTACGTTTATAAACAATCAACCTTTCGATAAAAACAGCAATTGCGAGGATACTCGCAAATAACATAACGAGGAAGATGATTTTTTCCCCAAGGTCTACGAAATCTTGCATTTTTGGAACCTTCTAACGGACAGAATTCTCTACCTTGGACTGCAATCAAAGAGAAAAATTGCAGAAAAAGAACTTCGGTTGATTCCAAGCCGACCCAGGAGAAAGAATGATTCCAAGGATTGGTATGAAGGCAAAAAACATTCTTCCCAGTGTTTTGGGGTTTATTTTCATCATTTTCGGAGTTTCTCTGGTAGTGTTCTATGCTACAAAATCTTGGGAGACTTTCCTTAATCTCTGTC
Source organism: Leptospira harrisiae (assembly GCF_002811945.1). Lineage (NCBI taxonomy): Bacteria > Pseudomonadati > Spirochaetota > Leptospiria > Leptospirales > Leptospiraceae > Leptospira > Leptospira harrisiae. Next base: position 195,229 of record NZ_NPDX01000006.1, read on the forward strand.
CCAACAAAGATTTTTTGTCTTGGGATGAAAACATCAGGCTCAATCAAGTTCTGGATCAGTATGTAGATTTTCGGAACGGGAGTTGGTTTCGAGGGATTCTCCCATTTTTGGAAAGTCCCACTTGGCCACCCCTTCGATCACTCCTAACTTTTGTTACACTTTACCTGCCAATTGATGCTTATGAAACCTATCGTGATTCTTTTTTAGGGCTATTCTTTTTAATTTTAGTGTATCCTGGACTGGTTTATATTTCTTTCCGTATCACAAAATCCTTGTTATGGTCTGGGATTTTGTCGGGACTGATATTTATCCTTACCATCCAAACTGGTGAAGTTCCAGCTTATTCACTTTCGTCGATGTTAGAAACACAATCCATGTTTTTTCTTTTGTTTTCAGTATATGCCATTTATCGATTGTACGACGTCGATAACAGAGAATCGGAAATTGATTCTGGTACGAAGTGGCTTGTTTTCTTTTCCTTGTTTGGATTTTATTTTACTAAGTATCCTTATGGGATTTTATTTTTTATGGCATGTTTTGCCTATGAGTTACTTAGGTCCCCCGCTAAATACAAAGAAGCTTTGGTTTATTTGTTAAAAAATTATGCAAAAGGTTTGAGATTAGTATATTTAGTTTTTGTGGTGCTTATGGTTTTTTCTTTGCCTGTGTTAAGGGTGGTTACAAAAATCAATCTCAACCAAAAAAGTTTCAAACAGTTTATGTTTGGGATCACCTTTCTTTTGTTTGTTGATTTGTCCGTTTATTTTTTCCGTAAAAGAGATGAAGTTAAAAAAGTATTTCCAAAAACCGTTGTGGTTCTTTGGATTTATGCAATTTTTCCGGCATTTTTATGGTTATTTATGAACCCAGATCGGGTCAATGCACTCATTGATGCCCAAATGATTGTGAATGCTTACACACGAAGTTTTTTCTTAACACTTTGGACGGAACCCGGCCTTGATCCTTCTGTTCCAGGTGTTTTTGATTTTATTTGGGGATTTCGTACTCTTATTATTTTTTCTGTTTTATCTCTTCTTTATTTTCTTTTCCGATCGGGAACCAAATTCCCAACCAAATTAAGAGATCCTCTTCTTGCGGGGACTTTGATTTTATTTTTGGAACTTCTCATTTTAGAACTGACTACAGGAAATAAACAACCAAGGCATGTGTTGCAGTTTATCCCTGCCATTGGACTTTTAAGTTTTCTCTGGATTTTGCGTTTGTACGAGTTAGCTGAGACAAAAATAGAAAAGTTAGCATCCGTTTCCGTTTTCCTTCTCACTTCTCTTTTTGTATTTTCGAATTCCATGTATTCTCAAGGAATTTTGTCCGGAAAATTTTATGAAACAAAGATGTTTTGTTATCGAGGGATGAATGGGAACGATTTCCAACCGGCAAGAGAGATCGCCGAACAAATAGTACCTGATAAAAAGTACATCCTCATCAATGCATTCCATTTTGAGGAAAAATACGGATCAAAAGGTAGAGTTTTAGCTTCCGATTTCGATCTAGCAATGAAACTGAAGACTTATAAACAAGGTATGGTTAGAAACGATAACAAATATCGCTGGAAGGAATGGACAGATTTTGATTCCGTTCTTTTATTGAGTGATGTTTGCCCGGATAGTTTTGTAGAAGAAAAGTTTGAAAATCGAACGAAAATCTTAAGTAGTAAGTCAACTTTGCTGTCTACTTACAGAGAGAGTTCAGGTATTGCTTGTCTCCAAGAATATAAATTGCTCAAATAGAGAAAATAGTTTATGAGTATTGCTTCTGCCGTGGGACTTCTCGTGGATGATGCCATTGCCTCTGCGTCGGAGGCAGCGACTAAGATATTAAAAGACAAACTCCCTCCACCGCCTGGAATCACCTATTCTTTTGTAGGGCAATCGGAGGACTTTAAGGAGCTTTTACAAAACATAGTTCTTGCATTTGGAATGGCGCTCATATTCATCTATTTGGTGTTAGCTTCTCTATATGAATCCTCTATCACACCAATTACAATTCTATTTGCAATCCCACCAACCATTTCGGGAGCTTTCCGACCCGATTTTGAAATTCGCCCTGAGGATTTAGAGGATTGATTCTAAATTCTTAAATCCTTAGGTATAAATTTAAACTTGCCCAAACTTTGAATTCGGTGTTCCCTTGCTTACATGTCCAGCGAACGCCGAATCTACAAACGAATCTCTGAAAAAGTCCACCTCACCTACCGAGTGATCCAATCGGGAGCAGCTTCGTCTCAGTTTTTACCAAAAGACAAAGGAGAGGGGGATTCCCAAGACATTTCTGAAGGTGGGTTATTATTCCGTACAAAAGAACCAATGCCTCTTGGAACTCGATTGGAATTAGAATTGAGATTCCCTGATGTTAAATACGTTTTGTACCCTAAAGCAAAAGTGGTACGTTTGGAAGAATTTGGTGAAGGTGCATTTTATGAAGTTGGCCTTGAATTCAATCAAATGTTTGATGATGATCAGAAACTTTTATTAGAACATATTAGCCGATTAGAAGTATAATCTGAAGTTTTATTTTTACCTTAGTGGTTCGGGCTCAGGTATCAATCTTATGATTCGTAAGATCTTCGTTTTTTTTCGAGGGATTCCGTTAGATCCTATCTCTTTATTCGCTGTTTATTCGGAAATCATCAGCAAATTGTATTTTTTAGGTTTCGCTTATTGCCTTGCTTACATCCAAAGCGTGTATCTGGAGTGGAACGCATTAGACAATACCAATTGTATCCTTTCCGCAATTCAATTAGTCCTTAGTATCATCCTTGTTTGTACTTCGTTTTTTTATCGAAGTATATTTCCATTGGCGCCAATCATTGTGAGGTTGACTTTTTTTCTTTTGGTATTGGTCGAAATTGAAACCGGTTTTCATGATCCTTCGATTCCCTATTTTGATCCTAGAAATTGGCTTACTATCACAGCTTTACTTGCTACTTCCTCTTTCTTTTATCCAGGCCTTGTCTGGCAGTACATTTTAGAATGGTCGATCGTTCTTTTGCTTTATATACTTCGAGTTTATTTTGCTAACCAAACGGCAATTCCTGAAGAAACATGGCGAGAGATGTCGACAATATTTCCTTTGTTTTTAGTCGCATTTTTTTTAAACCATTGGTGGTTTCGCACCCGATACATTGCGGCTTACCGAGGTATGTTGTTAGAAGAAAAACGTAGAACGTTTTTCCAAGATATCCATGACAGTTTAGGATCTAAGTTAACTGACTTATTTTTACTCACACAAAAATTGGAAAAAAATCCAGAAGAGGTTACTGAAAATCATCTTCAAAAACTAAAACAACTTTCCGAATCAGCTTTACAATCTATGCGAACACAAGTACAAGAAGAAGACCAAAGAGAATTATTCCAAGAATCTTTGTTAGACGGATTAAAACTATTAGTCAAAAAAAGATACAAACTTGTGGGTAGAGCCATTGATCTAAATTTGGTGTCCATAGGAGAAGAAACGATGATAAAAATTCCAGATCCAGAAGTCGCCCATCATCTCCTTCAAATTTTTAAAGAAGTGACTACCAATGATTTGCGGTATGGAAACGGAACATCTGAATGGAAGATTGAAAAAAAAACAGAAAATCTTTTTTTACAATTTGTTACCGAATCTGAAAAATCAGAATTGAAAGAAACGATTTTTGATTCTCAATCCAACAAACCAGTATGGATAGAGTCGGGTATTGGAGAACGAGGACTGTATCAAAGAATCAAATCTCTGAATGGCGAGATTAATATTGTTGAATCACCATATCAGATTCGTATCAAACTCCCTTTGAGTTTATTTCAGATATGAAATCCATTTTGATCGGTATCATAGAAGATAATGTTGATTTTTTACAATCGTTATGCGGTGTCTTAAATCAACATTCAAATTTTAATTTGGTTACTTGGAATTCCGCCGAAGATTTTTGGGCCAAAGGACAATCCAAGGAATTGGATTTATTAATTTTGGACATTGGCCTTCCTGGTATGAGTGGAATAGATGTTCTCAAAACTTATCATACAATGGAATCTAGAAAAAGCTTAGTGATTTCATCCCTACAAACCGATGATGCCATTTTTTCTGCTCTGAGAAATGGAGCCTCAGGGTACATTTGGAAATCAGAACTCGACTCTTTACCCGAGACCATTCAAACTTTACTTGATGGAGGGAGTGTGATTTCACCTTCGATTGCTGCAAAAGTATTGTTAAGTTTTCGTAAACCTCAAATCCATTCTGAACCTTTAGGAGTAGGGGTTGAGGTGCTCACATCAAGAGAAAGACAAATTTTAGATCTTATAGTAGAAGGGGACAGTCCCATTCAAATTGCTTCTTTATTTGGGACAACAGTTGGGACTGTGCGCCAACAAATTAAGGCCATCTATAAAAAACTCCAGGTGAACACTCGGGTACAAATGCTAAAAAAAGCCCGGCAATTCGGAATTTTTTAAAGGAAAAATAACTCTCTAATTTATACCATCTGGTAAATGGACACTGACTGAAAACATGGTTATACTATCTCATCAACTTACCAGAATACAAACAAATGCGACTAGAATCAATTCATTGGATCTCTGCTCTCCTCATCAAACTAAGGCTTGTTTTATGGTTTGGTGTGTACTTAGCCCTTGTATTTCTCATGAATTGGGTTTTATAAAGAGAAATCCAAAAAACAAAAGTATCTATTTGGGAATGTTCCTTTCCTTCCTTTTTATACCATTTGGTAGATAGACAGCGACTCTCGTCTCTGTTAGCATGATCCTAATAATCCCAGTCTGTCCTACCCTGGCTGGCGAATAGCGTAGAATTTCCATTTAACATTCCATTGCTTGGTGCAAGTGCCATCGTGTTCGAGACCACGGTGGTATTTTTTTTGCCCACCGAGTGTGGTCCTTTAAATTTTAGAATGATCATAGGTGGCAAAATCACCTACAAACGATCTAAAAAATTACCATTCTGTAACATCTGTTCCCCGAAAAAATATTGCACCGAGGAAATGGGAAGATAGCCTTGGCTACACTTTCATAGGAGAATTTATGAAGAAAATTTTACTCATGGCAGCAGTTGCAGCTTTCATTGCAAACTGTTACAGCATCGACAAAACTAAAGTGGGCGGAAAAGAAGTAGTAACTGCTACTCAAATGAACCCAGCTATCTTTACACTTTGGGGTGCTCCTGTTACTGCTTGTTTAGATGACCTAAACAAAGAAGGTGTGACTCAAGTTGTTGATGCAAAAGGTCCTGCGACTCACGGATTGTTCACTACAAGCCGTATTTCTACAACTGAAGCTTGCCAAGCAACTGGCGTTAAGTAAGTTTTTTGTTGGGCTGAGGCAACTTTTGTTGCTCAGTCCAACTTCTCTCCTCTTTCATTGAACCGACTCCATACTTTTTTTCTTACAACTTTTTTCTTCTTTTGTTTTTCTGCCTCACCCATACTTTCCCAACCAAACATTCCTGATTTGGATTCCATTGAAAAAGCTTCATTGGAAAGAGATTGGCTCGTCCTACTTCACTACCAAACTTCCAAATGGAAAAAGAAGCATAAAAGTTTGGCAGACGGACCTTCCTTTTTTTTATCTGCGGACGGTCTTACCAATCCTACCTCTGAATTAAAAGCACATTTGGATCTCTTGCAAAAACCGAAAGAAGAATTAATCAAAATGGAATGCAAATTCCCTGCCAGGTTCCATTGGATTCGAAAACGATTTGGATTTCCCGTCGACCCAACTTGGGAAGAACAATGTCCGAAGTGGCCTGAGTTTAAAAACCAAATGCGAGCAAAATCAGTTTCGGTGATTTTTGCTTCCTTCCATCCGGAACATCCAGCTTCATTATTTGGGCATACGATGCTTAAATTTAATGAAGAAAAACCAAATGGAGTTGTTTCTGAAGATTTAATTTTGAATTATGCGGCAACAGTTCCTGGCAACATCGATCCAATTTCATTTGTGATTTATGGGCTTGCAGGTGGATTTCATGGATCATTTGAAATTCAAAAATACTTATATAAAATTCATGAATACAATGAATTTGAAAATAGAAATCTTTGGGAATTCAAACTCAACTTAAACCAAGAAGAAGTGGATCAATTGACTCGTCACCTTTGGGAGATGTCACAAAACCATTTTGATTATTATTTTTTAGATGAAAATTGTTCGTTCCGCATTTTGACTCTTCTCGAAGTAGCAAGACCAAGGCTGAAACTTACGGATCGAATTTCAGTAATGTTACTGCCAACTGAAAGTTTGAAAATTCTTTCCAACCAAACAGGACTCATTGAACAAATTCAGTTTAGACCTTCTATCATCGAAAGATACAGACACAAGTATGGTTATTTAACTTCTTCAGAAAAAACCATTTTAGACAAAATGGTAGATGGGAATATGGATTCTGCATTTGAATTAGACTCAGATAGAAGGACTCTTCTTTTTGATATCTATATCGATCATCTAGTCATTCATAAAATTAAAGCATATGGGAAGATGGAAATCAAAGACCAACAGTTATATGCAGAAGCGGACCAAAAAAGAGGAGATATACAAGTTTTAAATTCGTTACCGGATTATTTCCAGATTGATAAATTGTCCAATCCACTTCTTAGCCATGCTCCATCCCAGGTAACAGTCGCTCATGGAAATTCGACGAATGGAGGTTATAGTGAAATCCAATATCGGCCGGTCTTACGAGACTTTACAGATTCTTATCTAGGTTATTCTCCATACAATCAAATTTCGTTTTTAAGAATGAATGCACGTTTTTATGAAGATACAAAACAAACCGTCATACAAGAGTTTCATGTTTTGGAAATGTCATCGTTAAATCCAATTGGACAAAAAATTTGGAAACCTTCTTGGCGTTTGGATTTAGGTGTTAAGTCATTGTATACCGAGAAAAATTACATAAAACCAATAACGGAATACTACGGTTATGCGAGTGGAGGTTATGGGGTTGCTTGGGAGCCATTTTATCCTTTTTTTAGGTATCAATTTGTTATGTTTTCTTTTTTGGATCTCAGGGTAGACCAATCACCCATTTGGGGGAGTGGATATCGTTTAGGCGGAGTGAGTAGTACTGGCCTTCTCATTCGTATCTATGAATCTGTTGGATTGATTTTTTCAGGAGACTACAGGTCTTACTTTGCGGGAGATAGAGGGAACTTCCCTGAACTTGTCTCTCAGATCAATTGGACATTATTAGAAAATGTATCATTAGAATTAAAATACAAACAAATCCAAACAAAGGAATTGGATTGGAACGAATACCAGGCAGGGTTAAAAATTTTCTTCTGATTTTGGACTTGGTGGAAAATCATTCCACCAATCGTTTGATTTCTTTTAAGAGTGTGGACTGGCCTGACATCAATTTTTTTTCCGATTCCTTAATGGCTTCTTTTTTACCAGGACGTAAAAAAAACTGTTCGAGTACCACTTCTCTCAGTGTTTCTTCAAACCACATCCGAGTTTGGTTCTCTCGATTATTCGCATAATATCCGTTTGTTTTTGTAGTCGAAATATAATCTAAAACTAACTTCCAAATTTCATCAATTCCTTTTCCCCCAATCCCACTGCAAGTAGTGGCCCTAGGTGTCCATTTGGATTCTGGGGCCGGGAAAAGGTGGAGTGCAGATTCATACTCAACACGAGCTCGCATCGCAAAAGGTTCATTAGCTCCGTCCGCTTTATTGATGGCGATGAGGTCTGCCATCTCCATGATCCCTCGTTTGATACCCTGGAGTTCATCTCCCGCACCCGCAAGCATGAGTAACAAAAAAAAGTCTACCATGGAATGGACTTGGGTTTCGGATTGTCCCACACCCACGGTTTCGATGATGATGGTATCAAATCCTGCTGCTTCACAGAGATACATGGACTCGCGAGTTTTTCTAGCGACTCCTCCCAAAGAACCACTGCTAGGTGATGGGCGAATGAAAGCATTTTCTGATTTGGAAAGAATCTCCATTCTGGTTTTGTCACCAAGGATGGAACCTTTGGTTCTTTGGCTACTCGGGTCAATGGCAAGGACTGCAAGTTTGTGGTTTTGTTCCAGGAGGTAACTTCCAAAACTTTCAATAAATGTAGATTTACCAACTCCGGGAACACCTGTGATTCCAATCCGAATGGAATTTCCCACCTTTGGCATCACAAGTTCTAGGATGGCTTGGGCTTTGTCATTATGGACTTCTAAATTACTTTCCACAAGTGTGATGGCTTTGGAGAGGTGGGTGCGGTTTCCCGAAAGAATTCCGTCGGCAAGTTCTGCCACGGAAATTTCTTTGCGACTTAAAGTTTTTCTTTGGTCACGAATGTAAGGAGAAATGGCTGGGGCATCGGCCACACCTGGGTTAACAGAAAGTGCCGATTTTGGATTCACATTACTGGAATCCTGATTCTTTTTGCCAATGTCCTCGTTTGGTGTTTCCATATTGATTTTTTGTGAAAGATCCTAATAGGCACCGATCCACTGTTGGTAAATTCAGTAAATCGGTGTTTGGTGGGAAAAGTCCCTTGTTTAATTTAGAACTTAGGCAGCTCTTCTTTCACCAAGAAGGATGTTCAGAATTTGTTTGGCAGCTTCTGAAATCACAGTTCCCGGTCCAAAAATAGCCGTAGCACCTGATTTGTAGAGAAAGTCGTAGTCTTGGGCAGGAATCACTCCTCCCACAACCACGAGCACATCTTCTGCTCCCAGTTTTTTTAACTCTTCAATCACTTGTGGGACGAGAGTTTTGTGACCAGCAGCAAGGGAAGATACTCCCAAAATATGGCAGTCATTTTCTACTACTTGTTTGGCAACTTCTGCAGGGGTTTGGAAAAGTGGCCCGATATCAACGTCAAAACCCATATCTGCAAAACTAGTGGAAATTACCTTGGCACCACGGTCGTGTCCATCTTGGCCCATTTTGGCAACCATGATCCGTGGACGACGGCCTTCTAATTTGGCAAATTCATCTGCAAGGTCTCTTGCTTCTAAATATCCTTTGTCTTCGGAAATTTCAGAGGAATACACTCCAGAGATAGAACGAATCACAGCTTTGTACCTCCCAAATACTTTTTCCATAGCATAAGAAATTTCACCAAGAGACGCACGTTTTCTAGCGGCATCCACTGCGAGTTCGAGAAGGTTTCCTTCACCGGTTTCGGCACATTTGGTAATGGCATTTAACGCGGCTTCTACGGCAGAACTATCCCTATCTTTTTTCATTTGCTCCAATCGTTTGATTTGGGCAATCCGAACGGCAGTGTTATCAATGTCTAAAATATCAAGCGGAGCTTCCTTATCCAAACGGAACCGGTTGACCCCAACAATCACATCTTTCCCAGAATCGATACGGGCTTGTTTTCTTGCCGATGCTTCTTCAATCCGCATCTTAGGAATTCCCGTTTCGATTGCCTCCGCCATACCACCTAACTTTTGTACTTCGGTGATGAGGGCCCAAGCTTTGTGAACCAAATCGTTTGTGAGTTTTTCTACATAGAAGGAACCACCCCAAGGATCGATGACTCGGTTGATATTGGTTTCTTCTTGGAGATAAATTTGTGTATTTCTTGCAATCCTTGCTGAGAAGTCAGTAGGAAGGGCAATGGCTTCATCGAGTGCGTTAGTATGTAAGGATTGTGTGTGACCTAGGGCTGCGGCCATCGCTTCAATACAAGTCCTTCCTACGTTGTTGAAAGGGTCTTGTTCGGTGAGTGACCAACCAGAGGTTTGGCAGTGTGTTCGTAGTGCCAAAGACTTCGTGGATTTAGGTTGGAACTGGTTCACAATCTTTGCCCAAAGAAGCCTTCCCGCACGCATCTTGGCAATCTCCATAAAATGGTTCATTCCAATCGCCCAGAAGAAGGAAAGGCGAGGAGCAAATTCATCCACGGAAAGTCCAGAAGCAATTCCTGTTTTGATGTATTCCCATCCATCGGCAAGTGTATAAGCAAGTTCTAAGTCTGCCGTAGCACCCGCTTCTTGCATATGGTATCCCGAAATGGAAATCGAATTAAACTTAGGCATATACTTGGAAGTATAACCAAAGATATCAGCAATGATTTTCATGGAATGTTTGGGTGGGTAAATGTAAGTGTTACGCACCATAAACTCTTTCAAAATATCATTTTGGATGGTACCGGAAAGTTTGTCCCGTGTTACCCCTTGTTCTTCTGCCGCAACAATGTAGAAGGCAAGAACTGGGATCACTGCACCATTCATAGTCATGGAAACAGACATTTGGTCGAGAGGGATTTGGTCGAAGAGGATTTTCATATCCAAAACTGAATCGATGGCCACACCAGCCTTTCCCACATCTCCCACCACTCGTTCATGGTCAGAGTCGTAACCTCGGTGAGTAGCCAGGTCAAAGGCCACAGAAAGTCCTTTTTGTCCGGCAGCTAAGTTTCTACGATAAAAGGCATTGGATTCTTCAGCTGTGGAAAACCCAGCATATTGGCGGATGGTCCAAGGTTTATTCACATACATCGTGGAATAAGGGCCACGTAAGTAAGGAGGAATCCCGGCAGCATAGTTTAGATGTTCCATTCCTTCCAAATCCGTTTTCGCATAACGAGATTGGATGGAGATCCCTTCTGCCGTTTGCCAAAGGGCGATGGACTTGGGATCTGGTTTCCCTTCGCTAAAAGAAAGTGGAATATTTGCAAAATTGGGTTTTTTCATGTTTATTTCCCGATCCATTTGGTTTGGGCTTTTTCCATAAATTCCACGATGTTTCGTTTCATATGGATGAAGTCGTCGATTCCGAGTGATTCTGCTTGGGTGATTAAGTCTTTTGGATATCCTGCCAGGAGTTTCCAAGAGTTGGGAAGTTGGGATTTCATTTCCGAAACAAATTCGGTAAGGTATGCCGCATACTCTTCGTCAGACGAACATAAGACAACGATTTCGCATCCCAGTTCTTTGGCCTTTGTTACTCCTTCTTTGATAGAAGCAAATCCTAAATTGTCTACGATTTCATATCCAAGGCAGCCGAGGAAATTGGAACAAAAACCTGCGCGAGCCTTTCTCATAGTCAGATCCCCAATGGTGAGTAAAAAAATCTTCGGAAGTTTTTTACCTGCGGTCACATGGGCATCAGTGAGATTTCTCCATTTATCAAATTCATAGGAAAGACGAACCGGTAGAAGGGGAGAATAAGTGGTTTGTACTTTCGTTGCAATTTGTTTTGAAGTTTCTTCGAGAGAGGTTTTCAATTCTGGATGTCTTTCGGATGCCAGTGGGTATTGGTTGGTCCCAAGTAAAATTTCTTTTTTGCTTGCCAGTGCGTTTCTTTTTTTCTCTGCACGTGCATTGATTTCTTTTTGGATGGTTCCTTGTTTCAGTGCTTTTCCAAACCCACCATCTTTTTCCAAAGTTTGGAATTTGGCCCAAGCGGATTCTGCGAGTTTTTTCGTGAGCACTTCTAAGTAATAAGATCCAGCAGCCGGATCCTCCACTTTATCTAAGAAGGATTCATAACGTAGCAGAAGTTGTGAATTTCTAGCAATTCGTTTGCCTAACTCTTGTTGTGCGGAGTATTCGGAATCAAATGGCAATATTGAAACAAAGTCAGCACCACCTACCACAGCAGACATGGCAGCTGTGGTTCCTCGTAACATATTCACATGTGGATCATAAGCCGTGAATTGAAAGTTGGAAGACCTAGCTACGATGAGTGCAGGGACAGTTTCCCCAAGCCCTGGTTTGTAGGCATTTAGGACTTCTGTCCAAAGGATTCGCATGGTACGAAATTTTGCGATTTCCGTGAAGTAGTCAGAACCAATTCCCATCCAAAACCATATGTTTGAGGCAGAATCCTCGATAGTAACACCAGCATCAATCTGGCGGTTTAAATAATCCACTCCCCATGAAAGAGAATAAGCAAGTTCCTGGCCAATCGAAGCTCCGGCATCACGTAAATAATAACTGTGTATCCCAACACCAGCAAACCCTTTGGTTCCGGAAAGGGAGGCAAATGATTTGTTAATTGTACTTTCTTCGGTACCTAATTCTCCGTTTTTTAAAGCAAAACCATAAGGGTCAAAGTCACCAAGTACGGTGTTATGCGAAGAACTGAGTTTTTTTAATGAGTCTGAGAAGGAAGGCGTTTTTTCTTCTAAAGAAACTACCAAAGGTAGATTTCCAGTAAGTGCTGCCAGTCGTTCTAGGTCAGCTGAAGTATTGATGTTTAATCCAATTGATTTTTCTTTTTCCCTTTTCAAGAGTAATATTACCGCATCTGCACCTTTTTTGGAAAGATCGGTGAGTTCGGATTCGGAGGTTACTGTTTCTGTGACATTCCAACCACTGGTTCGTTTGTACACTCTGGGGAGTTCTGTGATGTCTTCTTTGCGGTAGAAGGGTTCGATTTTGAATCCTTCTTCTGTTTCCCAAGTGACTTTGTCCCAAGGGTTACCTTTTAAATCTTTTAGGATTTGGTTTTTCCAATCCTCAGTGGATACTTCAGGAAAGTCTGAAAATAGAAATTCGTTCAATTTATTCCTCTACGATTTGGTAATCTTCCATATACCCTGGGAAGTCGCCTAACCCACGTGTGAAGGTGAATTTTGCTGGATAAACCACTAGGCGTCTTCCTGACTGTAAAAAAGTTCCGGACAATAATGTGAATGGGGAAGCAACGATGAATGCCGCAGTCCCAAGTACTGTGCCGGCTAGACCCATGGGACGAGCCACAAGCAAATCAATCAACATTTCACCACCAGAGGGAACTTCTCTTGCGGATAATGTCTGGGTCCACAGGAGACAGATTAAGAAAAGGATGGACAAGGGTCGTGTTTGTTTCATAGGCTGATCACTCGGGCTTTCATCTGATGAAATCTCGAGAATGATATCCCTGTAAAGTAAGAAATATGGCTAAAGAAATTGTTTTGTTTGTTCTCTATTCTATTGTGCATCTGTTTGCGATCGCTACGATCACAAAAGAGGATGTCCTCTATCTCCCTTCTAAAATCATTCCGATCCTGATTCTCATCGTAGCACTTTTTCGCTACTTCCCGAGTTTGGAAAAACGTGGGAAATTGGTTGCGGTGGGTCTTGTGTTTTCTCTTTTTGGTGATAGTTTCCTTGCACTTCCCAAGGAAGGATTTTTTGTATTTGGGCTTGGTTCCTTTCTCATTGCTCAGTTGATTTATTCCTATGCTTTCACTTTGGATTCTAAAATCAAACCGATCCTTGCCATTCCGTTTTTATTGTTTGGTTCCTCCTTCTTTCTTGTCCTTGTTCCAAAATTAGGAGCGCTTCTCATTCCAGTGGGAATTTATATTTCTGCGATTTGTCTTATGGGTTGGCGCGCTGCTGCAAGAAATTCCGTGTCTAAGCCATTTTATCTTGGCCTAATTGGAGCCCTTGTATTCATTCTTTCTGATTCCATCATTGCTTATTCCATGTTTCTCAAACCTGAAATGGACAGATTCACAGCTTCCATGGGAATCATGGTAACTTATTACATTGCTCAGGTTCTCATATACTCAGCCACAAAGGCGGAAGAGCTGGATGTACAATCAGTGAAAAATACTTGATTCACTTCTAACTCACGAGTATCGTATCTATGGTTTTGAATAACCGGGGAATGGGATTATGAAATCACTAAAAAAAACATCCTTTATTGAAGCAGTTGCTGCTGCGATTGAACATGAGGTTCAATGTTTCAATTTTTATCTAAAACTTTCTGAAAGTTTACCCGAAGGGCAAATTAGAGAATTGTTCAGCCAACTTGCGTTAGATGGCGATGAGCACATTAAATTTATCAAAGAAATTTATAAAAGTGCGGAAGGGAAAGAACTTCCCAATCTAAAACAACTTTCTCAAATAGAAAAATTTCATTCTTCTACCATCCAGAAAGTGATGGACAGGCTTGATCGAAACAAAAACGAAGAAGTCAAGGCTGACGAAAGAAAAGCAATTGAACTAGCCATCAGGGAAGGGGAAGATGCTCGTAATTTTTACGCTACCATTCGTAACAAATTCCAAGATCCAAAAATCAATTTGTTATTTCAAAAATTGGCTAATTTTAATGAGTCCAATAATTCATTGTTAGAAGCTCAAGCAATGGCAATGGAACAATCGACTCCAGCAGACCAAGTATTCTATTGGGAAGATGATGATCTTTTGGAACAAGTCAATCGTTCTACAAAATCCACGACATCCAAACCAAAAGTTTCGAAACCTGCTCCAAAACCAAATACAGCAAAAACAAAACCTTCTGCTAAAAAAACTTCTAAACCAACTGCGAAACCAGCAAACAAGAAGTCGGCGAAAACAATCGCTAAAAAGGCAGTAAAAAAAGCTGTAAAGAAAGCGGTTAAAAAATCAAAACCTGCAAAAAAGAAAGGTAAGAAAAAATAGTGAAATACCAAGTAACCCATTCATTTCCCGTTTCCCTTGAAAAACTTCTTCATGCTAGAGAGGAAAGATACAAACATCTAGATCAGTTTCCTGATTTAAAAAATGTAACTCTGCTGGAGGAAACGAAAGAGGGGAATATCATTCGCCAAAAACGAAAGGTAAGTTTAGAAGGATCAATGCCCGCTGTACTTTCAGCTGCTTTAAATGACCTTTCACTTTTGGAAGAATCCACTTTTGATATTACAACCAACACTCATGAATTCAAAATCTCTCCTCCAGGGAAAGACAATGTATTCGTGATCAAAGGGAAAAGTAAATACGAAGCGGAAGGATCTGACTCTAAACGGTCTTACGATGTGGATGTGATTTCGGGTCTTCTATTTGTCTCTCCCATTGTAGAAAAGGCCATTGAAGAAATTCACAAACATAGTTTAGAAAAAGACAGAAAATCCATCGCCAAATTTTTGGGGGTTGAATCCTAAGTAGAAGTGAAGTCTTCTTCTCCTACTTTTATACGATCTGTTTTAGAACTCAATTTGACGATCCTCATTATGGGGAACGTCACTTTGTTTGCCAAACTCCTTCCCTTTCCCGCTGTCACGATTATCTCTGGACGCGCACTCTTTTCCGTTCTTATCCTTGGTTTGTTTTTTTGGATTCGTGGGAAGTCAGTCTCCTATCGCAGTTTTAAAGACTTTTTGTTTGTTTTTGGGATTGGGATTTTATTTGCCCTGCATTGGGTTACGTATTTTCACTCCATTCAGGTTTCTACTGTGGCAGTGGGGATGTTGTCACTTTTCACCTATCCTGTGTTTTCTGCCATCTTAGAACCAATGTTTGGTGGAAAACGCCCTGACCCCTTTGCCTTCTTTATCGCTTGTTTCTCTTTTTTTGGGCTTTTTTTAATTGTGCCAGATCTTTCTTGGGACAACCAAATGTTCCAAGGAGTGGTTTGGGGAGTGGTCTCTGCAGTTCTTTATGCCATACGCAATTTGCTCACCAAAGAAATGCATGTGCATTATCCCAGTGCCCAGATTCTTTTTACTCAACTCATTGCCACAAGCCTTGTCCTCCTTCCCTTTGCCGATGGTCTTTTTGTGATGCTCGCAGAACCTAAATACCTGGTATTTCAGGTGGTTCTTGCAGGAGTGTTTACATCCCTTGCTCATACCATTTGGATTCGCAGTTTATCTAATCTGTCAGTGACAACTGCAGGGACCTTATCTACACTGAGCCCCATTTACGGAAGTTTGGCGGCTTGGTATTTTTTAGGAGAGGTACCACCCGATAGGCTTTGGTTAGGTGGTGGAGTGATTCTTTTTTGTGCGATTTTAGAAGTGTTTCGAAAACAAGCGGAGAGTGGAAAAAGAGAGGAGGAGAAGAAGGTTTAAGAATTCTCCTCTGTCCAAAGAGACCAAAAACTTATATCGTGGGACTATATTTTACCAGTAACTCTTCCAAAATTTTGGGAGGAGTTGTAAAATAAGGATGATCCCGAAATATCTCTTGGTACTTATGCTCATTGAAATCTTCATATTCACAATTTAGTTCCTTCACTTGTTCTTTAAGGCGGCGAACGAGAGGCATAGAAAAACGAGGAATTGCCGGATCGATCCAACCATTGTTTTGAAAACTTTTCATTTTTTTGGAACAACGACAGGGATTTTTTTCGTTCATAAGTCCGCATTTATCATCCATAAAGGTGTAGAGGTCTTTTCTGGCTCGACTCAATCGTTTACGAAAAGCTTCATTCGATATATCTAGTAGTTCCGAACTTTCACGATCACTAAGTCCCATTAAGTCGGCAAGGATTAAGGCAATCCGTTGTTCTCTGTCTAAACATAATAACATTCCCAATGTACAAGAGGCCTTTGCTTCTTCTATCAAAACTAAGTTTTCTGGACTAGAAAGTTCGTTTGCCGGTATATCTATATTTGGCATTTTTTCCAATTCATTTGCATATTCAGAAAAGCCTGTTGTTATTTCTTCCAACATTCCTCTTTTTCCATTTAACGCGTGATTTACGGAAATCCTGTAAGCCCATGTTTTAAAGCTGGCACGAGTTGGATCATATGCGGCAAGATTCGTTGCAATTTTTAGCAGCACTTCTTGAGTAAGGTCTTCCGCTTCTTGCGGATTCAACAAGATACGACGAATGACATTATAGATCCAAGTTTGCACCTTTGAAAGTAAAGATTCGAGAGCACGGCGGTCTCCCGTCCGCGCCCTTTCGATGAGTTGTGTTTCCTCTGGTTGGTTTGTTTTCATTACAGTGGTTGCCGTTCGAACATTTCAAAGACCAAAGTCTGTTTCATCAATGCGAAAAATTCTTTTCCTGTTTCATTGTTTTGGAGTGATTCTCCAGCCTTATGGCAATCCTCTACATTTTCCCAGTATAAAAGATCCAAAAGAATCCCTTCTCTCGTTTTCGACCGGAAGGCTCGCCAAGCTAAAAAACCTGGTTGGCTTTGCATTAGAGGTAACATTTGTTTCCTCATATTGTGGTACTTTTCAGAATCCTCAATGGCACATTCAACGATGGCGATTTCGATTGCTGTCGTTTGCGGTAGACTTTCCAGGGTTAATAAATCTTGTCCTTGGCTTTTTAAACTTTCTAACATAATCAGTGTTTCCTTAGAGGATTTTTGCCCTCTATACTGGATACACGCCAAAAGGAGAGTTGTGACAGAAGAGGGGGAAAAAAATGTGTTTCCCGGAAGATTTTTTGTAAAGGAAATAGTTTAGATTTTTCACTTTCAATTTTGTACAATTTTACAGTTTGAAATCTGATTCCGAGAAAACAGGAAACTCACAAAAACGAAACCTAACAAAAATAAATGGAAATTCTCACATTTCTGTTTGACAAACCTCTCGTTTTCTAGTCTTTACTATCCTCTTGTAGAAATAATATATTTCGACAAAGGAGTTCGTTGTGAAGAAAATTATTTTTTTTCTTGTTTTGGCTGTTACCGTTTTTTATTGTCAGTCGGGTGATAAAACATCTCTAGAAGAATCTAAAACGATTTTAGAAGGGAATTGGATATTAACGAATAATTGTGTTCAAAATCCTGGCCCGAGTGCCACAGCTTGGCTCATCATTAGTAACAACCGGGATATCAAATCTTGTTACAAAAGTAGCGGCACTGTTGTAAAGGGATTACTCATGAAACAAAGCGAAGGAAATTATAATATCAACTGGTCTGAAGGTCCTGCATCGACTGCACAATATCCGGTTGGTGGCACTTTGAATTTATTTGGAATGACGACGGAAGGAGTAACCGTCTGTTATACTCGGGTTAAGAGTGCTAAACAGAATCCACCCGCATTCTGTAAGTAAATAAAGATTGGAGCGGACAGCGGGATCGCCTAATGGGAAGTATGTGAAAACTAATTCCCATTGGCGAGGCGCCTGTAAAATTTACGAAAAAGACAAATTCATTCGTGTAAGTGGTGGATGACTTGGATTAGTTTTTCTTGCACTTCTTTGGCAATTTTTTCGAGTTCAGGATTTTGTACCAGTTTGGTCATGGTCATAGGATCAAAGATGGAAACTTTGGTCTCGCCGTTTTTTTCTTCGGTGACCACTACGTTGCAGGGAAGTAATAATCCAATTTCGTCTGCGGTTTGTAAGGCTTTGTGCGCAAAACTTGGGTTACATGCTCCGAGGATAGTGTAACGTTTGAAATCCACTCCAATTTTTTCTTTGAGAGTGTTTTTGACATCGATGGTGGTAAGAACCCCGAAACCTTCTTTTTTTAAGGCTTCGGTTGTGTCGGTGATTGTTTCTTCAAAACTTTTTTTTCTGTGAACGGTGAGTCCTAACATAAATCCTCCGCTGGGTCTATACCCCATAGGGTATATTGAATTTGGGAACTTGCAAGAGAATTTTATTTAAGTGAGGAAAAAGATCATTCCTTTTTGGGAAGTTTTTGCATTTCTTCCACACTGGGAAGTTGTTTTGACATGTGACGGATTTCTCCTGAAGAATTGAGTAGGAAATATTGCGGGAGAGGTTCTGTTTTTAAAGAAACAAACCGATCATCCAAAATCAGCGTTTGGAATTCTTGTTCTCTTGGTGTGTAATTGAGGAGAACATAAGTGCCAAGGTCTGGTTTCCCTTCGCCACATTCCAATCCTTGTAGCATTTCGCAACGGGATTTGGTAACTGCCAGGAGGATGAGTTTTCCTTCACGAGATGCTTGTCCAAAGGCAAAGGATTTGTTATGGCCCCAATGGATTTCTTCACTTACCATTTCATTGATTTTGATATACCCATAAACAAGTAACAAAATGAAGAGGGGCATGGATAAAAAACCAAGCAGGTAAAAAACACGGGAATATTTCTGCATACAAGGCAATGGAACCGAAACACCCAGTTCCCGCCAAGTTGAATTTTTCATAGGCAACAAACAAAGAAACTTTAAAAAAAACTACACCTTCTTATTCCCAAATCAAATCTGGTTTAAAGAGAGAAACCTTAGGAGAAATTAATGGAGATTTGGTATACTGAAAAATTGGAATTAGAAAAAGGGCGTGCGGTCAGTTACCGGGTAACAAAAACAATCGAAAGCCTACAATCTCCCTTCCAAAAAATCGATATTTTTGAAACACAATCCTTTGGCCGAATGTTTACACTTGATGGTGTAACAATGGTTACAAACAAAGACGAACATTCTTATCATGAAATGATTGCACATATTCCTATGATGAGTCATCCCAATCCAGAATCTGTCCTTGTGATTGGTGGGGGAGATGGGGGAACGGTTCGAGAAGTTTTAAAACACCCTTCTGTCAAAGAAGTTGTGTTATGCGAGATTGACAAAGCAGTTGTGGACATTAGTTATAAATATTTTCCTGAATGTGCAGATGCAATGAAAGACCCCAAGGTCATTCACCACTATGATGATGGAGCCAAATTTGCTCGTGACAATAAAGGTCGCTTTGATGTGATTCTTGTGGATTCGAGTGATCCTGTTGGTCCTGCTGAAGTTTTATTCAAAGAACCGTTTTTTCGGGATATGGCAAGTGCCTTAAAACCAACGGGAATCATTGCCACGCAAGCAGAATCTTTTTGGTATCATGGAGATGTAATTTCCTCTCTCTTTGATTTTATTCCTAAAATTTTTCCTGAGTATGGCTACTACTACACAACCATTCCTACTTATCCTTCTGGAATCATTGGTTTTACTTTTTTATCGAATGCCATAGATCCTTATTCGGTAACGCCAGATCCAAAACGAGTTCCTAAAGGTCTCAAATACTATAGTCCTGAAATTCACAAAGCGGCTTTTGTTCTACCAGAATTTGCAAAAGCTTATATCAAACGGAAAGGTTAAAACTTTGTGAAAAAAGTTTCCTCTCTCTTTTTCTTTCTTATTTTTTCTTTCCAGATTGGGTCCAGTTTCCTTTGGGCCCAGGAAACAAAAGCAACAAAGTTGGAATTAGAGGCGGAATCCTATGAAGAAAGAGGATATCCAAAAAAAGCCGAGGAACTTCGGTTAAAAGTAAAACGCCTTCGTTCTGATCAGTTCAATAACAGAGACTATAAAACAAACATTTATCCGATCACTTCCAATATTTCTGCCGCAAATAAAGGTTTCTTGGAATTCCATCAGGGAACTTGGGAAATTGGATTTAGGGTTTTAAGCCAAAGTGGTGTTTTTTCTCCTGGGAAAGAATGGGCCATGGACGATGGTCGAGTAGCTTTCCAAGCAGGAACGCCTTATTACCCCCGGTCGCAGATTGGGTATCAAAATATACGAACTCTTCCTTATCAATATGAACTGGAAAAAAACCCGGTTTCCGGTTCGTTTTCGCCACGAGTGGCATACAAACACAATTCGGCGAAATGGGGATTGGAATATATCTATTTCCAATTTCAAACCACAAACGATTTTATTTCATTAGGTTATTTGGGTGGCAACCAATCGGCTTTCCATTCTGATCGGCTTTATAACGCCGAACATAAGTTAGTTTTTAAAATTTACGAAGAATTTTCCAAAAATATTGGATATAGTTGGGATTTTGGATTAAGAGCTGGTTCCTTCCATACAAATTCTGTTTTTACATCCCAAACTTTGGGACAAACAGGGATTCTGCGAGATTCAATGCGATATCTGGCTCCCAGTACGGGATTTCGATTTTATCATAAATTAGGAGAAGGTTTTTCTTATGAAATGGGTGGAGAGATGTTTTTCACTCCTTTGGGTAAACTTCAATATAGAAGGGATATCTTAACTCAAATGGGTGGTGTGCCACGGTTTGCAGAAGGTGCCACAGTACGTGAAGAAGCCTATTCATTGTTTTCTGAAAAACCATTACAAACCACTATGGTTGGAATTGATTTGTTGGCCCAGGCCAACTGGCAACCATTAGATCATCATAAATTCCATTTGGGATTTCAAATCATCCAGTATATTTGGCGAGCTAATGAATCCTATGCGCCTGCGATTCGTGCTTTGAATGAAGAGTCTTTTATCACAGGGGTTCGAGATTTTTATTTGAGTTCAGCGTTTTATGAGGCAGATGGTCGGGACAAACGCGCTTCCCGAAGTTATTTGATTTCGAATTTTTATCTTGGGTATACTTATGTTTTTTAGGTTTAGATTCCATTACCTCATTTTTTTTCTAGTTTCTTTTTTTTGGTACGGTTGTGGGATTTCTCTTCGAGTGTATCGACCTTTCCCTAAGGAAACAGCCTTTGATTATGTTAAAAAAATGGATCATATCGAAATTTTCGTAAAAGACGAAAATCGAATGAAGATGGGTATTTACGATGGGTACTTTGCGGACCCAGAGGGACTGGCCAATGAATATGGCCCTTTGTCGTATTTGATTCGAAAGGAACTTTCGATTCGAGGGAATCGATTTCCTTTATTACTCGACCGTGGTGGAAAAATTTTTATTGATGAATACCAACTTGTTTCTTTGGACAGGTGTTCCAAAAACATAAGTTTTGTGAGAATGAAAGCCCGGATTCAAATACTTGGAATTCCGGAAGAAACTTTTTCCTATTATGATGAAATCGATTCGCGTGTAACTAATTGTTATTTAACAGGAAGTATCATCACGGTGATTCCTTTGATATGGTATGTTCCTTATAATGGATTTCGAGGAAACAGAGAGGACCAATTAAATCAATTGGGTAGAAATTCATTAACTGAATTTTTTACGACGTTGGAACTTGTGTCGGGATTGAATCAAAGTTCATCAGTCGAACCGTCTCCGGAACAAATTCCATTAAAACCTAAAAGCATTCCGACCAAACAAGAGCCAGTGGATCCGAAATTAAAGGAAATTCTTGATAGTTTATGAAGTTCCATGTATTGTTCATACTCTTTTGGTTGGGTTTTAATCTTTCTTATTGTTATTCGTTAGAAAAACCATACAATTACGGGAACCCATATTTACCGAGTCCTGAATTTTCAGAGGACGATCCTCAATTTGAAGAAGGGGAACCGGTTTGGATTTTGGACCAAACAGGAAATTGGATTTTTTCTCTCCCTTCCAAACTTGTCCTTTGGAATTTAAAGGCAGACAACCA
This sequence comes from Leptospira harrisiae, assembly GCF_002811945.1. Classification (NCBI taxonomy): domain Bacteria; kingdom Pseudomonadati; phylum Spirochaetota; class Leptospiria; order Leptospirales; family Leptospiraceae; genus Leptospira; species Leptospira harrisiae. Next base: position 217,115 of record NZ_NPDX01000006.1, read on the forward strand.
TTATATTTCGAAAGAAACCAAAGAGTATTTGATTCGTTATATCAAAGAAAATAATTTAAGGGATGTCAAAGTTCGTTTCAACCAATATGCTCCTCTTTCAGAATGGAAACGACTTCCTAAAAATAAAAATATCAATCCGGTAGTTCGGTATTTTTTTGGATCCATCTCTTTGCTTGCTTATACTTTTTTGCCGGGACGTTTGTTTGCGGGAACGATTGGTGGAGACCATTACAATTCTTTTACGAACACAATCAATGTGTATTCAGATTTACCACCAGTTGTCATTCATGAAGGGGGGCATGCAAAGGACTTTGCACAGAGAGAAAAAAGAACTCTCTACGCTGCGGTTTATGCACTCCCGGTAGTGGGGGCTTTGTATCATGAAGCAAGAGCCTCTGATGATGCTCTTAATTATTTTGCAGAAAAAAATGACAGAGAACAGTTAGATTCATCTTATGAATTACTCACTCCTGCTTACTCAACATATGTAGGAGGTGCCATTGGGGACGTGGTCGCCAATCCCATCACTGCGGTGGCAGTCATTCCTGGTCATATTTATGGTCGTTATAAAAAACGAGACATTGACATGGAATTAGAAAAACGAAAACAAAAGATCCAAATTAAGGAACCCAAGTGAGCCCAAGGTCCAATTTCATTCAAAAATTCAATTCGCGTAGGGATGATTTGCAGTCTTTACTTTGTATTGGTCTCGATCCCGAATTGGAAAAGTTACCAAAAGTCAGTTTGGATTCGAAAGCCCCACTTGTCCATTTTACAGAAACTATCATTCGTTATACACATTCCTATGCGGCGGCATGGAAACCAAATGTAGCTTTTTTTGAAAGGTTAGGAGCTGAAGGGTATTTTGCCTTAGAACATATGGTTCGTTTGATGAAAGAAGTATCACCTGAAGTACCCATAGTGATGGATGCCAAACGTGGTGACCTTGCCAATACTTCCAAAGAGTATGCGAAGTATTTTTTTGATACTCTAGGAGTGGATGCCCTTACCGTCAATCCGTACATGGGCCGGGATAGTTTGGTTCCATACCTCGACTTGGGTGGGTATATTTTTGTACTTGGACTCACATCAAATCCTAGCTCAAAAGACTTTCAAAAACAAAAACTATTGGGAAAGGATATTTATTTGTATGAAGAGGTAAGTGACCAGATGGCAAAACTTGGTGAAGAGTATCCGAACCAAGTAGGCCTTGTGGTGGGTGGTACACATCCATCCGAGATTCAATCATTACGTGCACGTCATCCTGAATTGTATTTTCTCATCCCAGGATTTGGCGCACAAGGTGGAGACTTACAATCCATCATCCAAGCATCGGGAAAACGTTCTTTGATTAATTCTTCTAGGGGGATCACCCTTAGTTCGGTAGAAGAAAATTACGGACAAGTTGCACAAAAGAAAGCAGAGGAAGTGCATAAAGAAATGAACCAACTCTTTCTCTGATGGTCTAATGACCAAAAGGGAAACTAGTGAAAGAATCTTTAGCTATCGTTGGTACAGGAATCGCAGGTCTTGGTTCCGCATATTTTTTAAAAAACGATTTTGAATTAACCATTTTTGACAGTGCCGATTATATCGGTGGTCATACAAATACAGTATTGGTGGAAGAAGATGGGGTATCAATTCCGATTGATACTGGATTTATCGTCTTTAATCATGTGACTTATCCGAACTTACTTAGACTTTTCCAAACATTAAATGTTCCCACTAAAAAATCGGATATGTCTTTTAGTGTCCAACATGATCCCACCAAACTAGAGTTTTGTGGATCGGGGCTTTCTGGGTTATTTGCTCAGAAAAAAAATCTAATTCGCCCTCGGTATTTGAAGATGTTACTTGAGATTGACAGGTTCAACAAATCGGCTCCGAAAATTTTAGACGATCCCAAGTATGATTCCTGGGATTTGGGAAAGTACATGGAGACTTTTGGATATGGGAAAGATATCTTAAATTTTTATTTAATCCCTATGAGTTCTGCGGTTTGGTCGACCCCTCCTGATTTGATGTTAGAATTTCCAGCAAAATCACTCATCCGATTTTTTTACAACCATGGATTTTTAGGTCTGAATACCCAACACCAATGGTATACAGTGGATGGTGGATCTCATGAATATATCAAACGAATCATTCCTCCCATCAAAGACAGGTTTCGACTCAATTCCCCAGTCAAACAAGTAAACCGTACGAGTGAAGGGAAGGTGGAACTTGTGTTTGGTGAAGGAAAAAAGGAAACTTTTGATAAAGTTTTACTTGCCACTCATGGGCATATTTCTGCGAAATTGTTAGGAAATCCTACAAAATTGGAAAGTGAACTTCTCCCTCTATACAAATACCAACACAACACTGCCACCTTACATACAGATGAGAGTGATATGCCAAAAGTATCGTCTTGTTGGTCTAGTTGGAACTATAAAATTGTAGAAGATGAAAAGAGAAAACAAAACCCTTACACAATCTATTGGATGAACCGTCTGCAAAATGTTTCTAAAAAACAAAATTATTTTGTGACCATCAACGACCCGGGTCGTGTGGCAAAAGAAAAAATCATTCAAAAAATAGATTATGAACACCCGCTCTTTTCTGTGGAAGCATCTCTTGGACAAAATCGTTTGCCAGAGTTAAACGAGAATGGTCCGATCTATTATGCAGGTGCTTACTTTCGATATGGATTCCATGAAGATGGGTTTTTATCAGCAGTCAATGTTTCGCGTAGCATTTTAAAAAGGGACCCATGGAATTAAACTCATGTATGTATGCGGCGGATGTGTTCCATACACGTACCGCCCCGAAACCTAACAAATTCAAATACAGGATTTTTAATTTTTATTTGGATCTATCTGAGATAGACCAGTTGGCCTACCAAAGTTTTTGGTTTTCTCGGAATCGTTTCAATTTGTTTTCCTTTTATGACAAAGATCATATTCAATTTGAAAAAGGAACAATTTACGAAAACGTTAAGTCCTTTTTGGAAGCTTCGGGAGTTTCAAACATTGGAAAGATATTTCTTCTCACCAATCTCCGCGTTTTGGGGTATGTTTTTAATCCTGTGAGTTTTTATTTTTGTTATGATACGGAAGGGAATCCACTTATATCCATTGCGGAAGTGGGGAATACCTTTGGTGAGATCAAACCTTATTTGGGTTATTTTAAACAAGCAAAAGGTACCATTGCAAATCCAGAAGTTTATATCAGAGAACCTAAAAATTTTTATGTCTCTCCTTTTATTAGTTTGGATTCTGAATTCGAGTTTCGATTGAACATTCCAAATGATCAATTGCAGATTGGTGTCGACTCTTTTGAAAATGGAAAACGAATTTTAACTACTTCCTTTCTTGGAAAAAAAATTCCATTCCAATCAAAATACTTATTAAAACTTTTTACCCAATTTCCATTCATCACCGTCAAAATAATAACATTGATTCATTGGCAAGCATTCAAACTTTGGATCAAAAAAATTCCGTACATTTCGAAACACCAAAACTTAGAGAAACAAACAGGAGTTCCCCTTGGAAAAATCACAGAACCAGTCCCTCTTACAAGACACGATTGATTCAGAACTTTTTACCGAATTAAAGAACAAGTCTACCTTAGAACAATTTCCCATTTACAGGAAGATATTTTTTAAAGCCATGAGTTCCATGAAACGGGGATCCCTTCGGATGATCCTCCCGAATGGAGAACAGATAACGTTAGGAGATCCGAGTGCAGTAGTGGATTCAAAATTTCATTCTGCACTGATCCATGTAAAAAAACCTGCATTCTTCAAGAAATCAGTGTTATATGGTGATATTGGATTTTCCGAATCCTATTTAACAGGAGATTGGGAAACCGATTCCATTGAAAATGTTATTTCATGGTTTATATTGAATGTGGATGATAGCCCAAGTCTTTCTGGTGCAAAAAAGAAACTTTTTCACTTAGATTTATTCAATTTAGGCAATAAATTCCTGCATTTCCTGAGGAAAAACACCCTAACCGGAAGTAAAAAAAATATAGTAGAACATTATGATTTAGGAAATAAATTTTATAAATTATTTCTCGATCCATCGATGACTTATAGTTCTGCTTATTTTGAATCATTGGAAGATAGTTTGGAAGAAGCACAAACTAGAAAAGTGGACAAACTTTGCCAAAAGTTAAAACTAAATCCTGCGGATCACCTGTTGGAAATTGGAAGTGGTTGGGGTTTTTTATCCATCCATGCCGCAAAAAACTATGGATGTCGTGTGACTACCGTTACACTGTCTGAAGAACAATATGCCTATGCCAAAGAAAGGATCGCAAAAGAAGGCCTTTCTGACAAAATAGAAATTCGAATTGAAGACTATCGAAAGATTGAAGGGCAATTTACAAAAATTGTTTCCGTTGAAATGTTAGAAGCGGTAGGTGATGCTTATTATGAAACTTTCTTTCAAAAGTGCCAAGACCTTTTGACAAGAGACGGGATTATGGCCTTACAAGTCATCACCTGCCCTGACTCTAGATTTACTTCTTTCAAAAATGGAATTGATTTCATTCAAAAACATATCTTCCCTGGTTCTTTGTTACCTTCTATTGGTCGTATGAACCAAGCCATCAATCGTACAGGTGATATGTATTTATTCCATTTGGAAGACATGGGCTTAAGTTATGCGAAGACTCTTCGGTTATGGTTGAAAGCCTTTGAAGAAAATTTGACAGAAGTTAGAAACCAAGGGTATAGCGAAACCTTTATCAGAAAATGGAGATATTATTTGGCTTATTGTGCTGCTGCTTTTCAGATGCGAAACATTAGTGTAGTCCAATCTGTTTATGTTAGACCCAATAACCTAAATCTCTAAATTCGTACAAAACCTGACTACCGATTGGGAAACCTGTCGGTAGTTCCTTCCAAAAAACATCTTGCCAAGGAAAACCCATCTCTTTACTACTCTGTCTATGAGAGAAACTAAGTCCGTATTTACCTTTGATGAACCAATAGAACGATTGTGGTCGGGTGTTACCGTCTATGAAGTGTTAGTCCATTGGTTAGCAGATGAGGTAAGAGGAAGGCCAAAGGTGGGTGGGGATTTCTCTTGGACTTGGAAATTAGGTTTAGAAGGTGATTTCACCACACATGGCATATACAAAAAAATAGAACCATTACGTGAATTGGTGATGGAATGGAAAGATCATCCAGCTGACCCAACCGGTGCCATTTATTTACAATTATTATTTGAATCTAAAGGTGATAAATCATCCCAATTAACAATTGTTAACGGAGGATTCCCTGATGGAGAAAGTTCTGATGTATGGCTAGAAGGTGCCAAAGAGGCATGGGATGGACAAGCTTTACACTTAAAAGACTTCTTAAAACAAAATCCAGACATCACAAAGTTTTTTAAAAAATCTTGATCTCTAAGGCCTTTCTAAAATCCTGGTAAAAGTAGGGTTGTTAAGGAGGGCTGGAAGATGGAATATCCCGAATTGGAAACGTATTTCCAGAAATTAACTGATATAACTGACCGGATCGCAATGATGAACAATCATTTTGATGCGACACCTGAGATCGACATACCACAGTTATCTGAATTTTATGCAGACATTCAGTCAAAGGACTGGGAGAATACAGATAGAGAGTATTATGAACTCTTTACCAGTTATTTTACCTTTCATGTAAAAACTGTGGAAGAAATCATTCAAGAAGCACGTGAGATTTTGAATCCTGAAAACAGGGAATATGTTAAGAAATTGGTGAGCCATGTTCGTAATGCGGATGATTGGTTTATCAATCTGAAAAAGAAACGCAAACTCGCTCGTACACAAGTCGCTTAAACTTTCCTCTCCCTCGACTGAAAGCTTGGGGGAGTTGTCTCAATTCGCTTTACAATTAAATCCGTTTCCTTTCTCCTTTCAGATATGCTCAAGGCACGGTTTCTTTTTTACCCGGTTATCCTTTTACTATTTTTGTTTTTGGTAGATTCCATATTTAGAATCCCCTATATCCAGACAATCGCCAAGATTGATTTAACAGCAGTTAATTACAAAGCTAAATCAGACTTTTTAGAAAAACTAATTGTCGAGAAACCGGGAGTAAACACTCCAAAAACAAAAAAAATCATGATCATTTTGGGTTCTTCTCGCCTTTTATATTTTGATCATGATGAGCTTGTTTCTTTTTATCCAGATTGGGATATTTATAATCTTTCTTCAGCAGTGACAACTCCTGCCTATTATGATTTTCAACTCACGAAAGTTTTGGATGCAGGGATCAAACCAGATTTGGTGGTAATGGAAACTGACCCAAACCAGTTTAATCAAAATTCTGTATTCAAAAGTTCAAATCTGACCTATAGTTTTGATTTATCCTATGTACTTTCAAATCTGAGTTTGTTTGGAAAAGACCATGTATCATTTTATTTAGGGCGCAAACTTTTTGCAGTAGGAACTTATAAACCCTATATAGACCAAATGTGGAAAAATTATAAAAATCCATATTTGGACAATGCCATCGGAATGCACCAGGCAACTTATGATTATATTCTAACCCACAATGGAAATGGACTTTCTCCGATTGATAATTATATGGAGAAAGATTCAAATTCACTTCAGATGACAAGCCATAGAACTTTGGATTGGTTATTTGCATCTTATGTTCGTAGCCCAATGCAATTTGGGTTTTATGAAAAAATTTTGGACCGTTTAAAAGAAGAAAAAATCAAAACCGTGATTATCTGGCCTCTTTCTTCTCCTGATTTTGAAGCCTTGATGGAAAAAGAAGCTTTAGTCAAAACTTGGGAAAAAGAGATCGACCAAATCACAAAAAGTCGAAATTTTTCAATACTGAAACTGAAAAATGATCCATCTTACACTTGTAATGCGTTTGCGGATGGTGGCCACGTAGCAAAAGATTGTTACAGAAGTTTGATGCGTTCTATTCTATTGGAATACTTTCGGAAGTACGAACCAAATCATCTGTAAACTCAATCCCGCAAATGGGAATAGGCCCAGAGGAAGATTCAATCACTGATTTGAGGGATCTTGGTTTTTTAGGTATTGTGAGACTTGTTCCTTCTTCATTAGTTTGAACATACTTCACACTGGCACTGAGACCTGAAGGTGAGTCTGCCCAAAAGAAAACACCTTTTGTATTAGCAGCCACCACTCGCCCATAGTTCTTTCTGGAATTAGCTGGAATGGAAGGGGTTCCCCATGCCGATGTATAAAAGTTTGCAGAACCTTGTTTGATAGAACTACGAAAGCTTGTGGGTGCAACAGGATTTGTAGTGATCCTGTTTAGACTTGTGGAAAGAGGGTACCTCGCCAATGCGGTCGATAAATTAATGTTAGTGGGTGCTGCACCATCACTGGTTACCTGTTGGACGGAGCTGAGGTCACTAAGTTGGAAACTTTGTGCCGTAAGAAGAGTAAAAATTCTAAAGAATACGTCTGAGTTTTGATTCCCGAGTAAGGTGGCATCAAAATTGGGTGCAAACGTTGTATTTCTGAATATACTCATGAGATTCCCTGTAGAATTTGCTCTTGTCCCAGATCCTCCGATTACGGTTTCTCGAAAGAAGGATTGTCTCTGTGGGTCATTGGTACCAGAGATATCATAGAGATAACGCATAAATACATAAGCAAAAGAATACTGTTTTAGAATATCGGAATTACTGCTGTCCCAATCTAAAAGTGAAACCCCGTTGATCCCATCTAAACAACGAGAATCATTCACTCCTGAATAACAATCCAACCGACTGGTTTGAGGCCCATAACCTGCAATATCACTTGCTACTTCGCTTGTGCCTTCGTTAATCCAAAGTTCGTCGGTTTGGTTTGCTGCTCGCATTCGTGGATAACGGAGTAAATGTTGAAATTCATGAGCAGCTGTGGAAGCAAACGCATTTGGATCATGATTAAGAGCTACAATTAGTTCTTTCCCATCCATATACAAGACTTCAGCATAATTGGATCTAACCCTTGAAAATAAATTGTCAGGGAAATAATTAATTGGATCGAAATATCCTGCCACATAAGCGCTGTTTGCTGTGGCTCCATCCTTTATGTCCATCACCAGGATTTTTACTTTACCATCTCCGTCCACATCACTTGGTGTACCAAATGTGTTGATGAGAGTCGGGTAGGTGATTGTATCAAAGTCACGAGCAAACTTTAATAAGTCGTAATTAACCGACAAAGACCTTTCTTTGTAAACTTCAACATAGGTACCTGAACTAACCAAATCAACGCCTACACAAACACTGGTTTGAGTGGTTAGGTCTCTTGCCCAAAGATCAGGACCATTCACACAATTACTCCCTGCCAGCGCATAAGCTCCCAGGAGTAAAACGAGATCGTTATTTTTTTGAACTTGTGGATTAACCAGATTGCAATAGAATGTAAATGATGTTAATAGGAAGAAAGGAAAAAGGATCAATCGTTTCAAATGCATAAATTCCTAATTTTGGGCCTTTTTTCCCTGACTTTCTTTTGGACGAATCCAAACTTTGCAAAGTCACTAGATGGTTTATATTTTTCCGAAAGGCTTCCGACGGAGAATGGCTACCTAATCATAGGAATAGAAATTTTTACGGAAAAGGGAAACTCTTTTTATAACGCCCAGGAACTCCGGTTCCAAAAATCCCGAGGATGGGAAGAGGCTTTGTTTGTAGGAAAAGTGACTCGCGAAGGCCAGGATCTCATTCTCGTACCGGAAGCTTGCCAAATCCGAGCCACAGAGACCTGGGGGAAAAAAATGGCACTGTTGCGGCGATTTGATTGTGACCATTTGGAGTTTCGCCTAGGGCCTCAGGGTTCTGGTTCTCTGGTTCTTTCTGAGTCCTTACTCGGGACTTGGAAGGAGGTACCTTTGCCCTATGTTTTGGACCATCAGCCTGGCAGTCCAGTGGCAGTCCGTTTTGATGCTCCAGAGATCACTTCGGAAGGGATTTGGGGCTTCCATTTGAACGGAATGGGTGGAAACCCAGAGAAGTCCTGGAATCCTTCTAAGCGGGTTTGGGAGCCATTCCAAGGATACAGTTCTCGACCCGGATTACAATTCTACCGATGGAAACGAACCTTTTCTAATTGACCCACTAGTCCATTCCAGGGACTTTCCTTTTACATTGAAAAAGATCAGAATTGGGGTCATTGCGGCTGCCGGAAAAGGAACCCGAGCATATCCCCGAACCAGCTTCATTCCAAAACCCCTCTTCGTCATTGAAGGAAAATCCATCCTCCACCGGAATGTGGAACTGATGGTCAAGACCTTTGGAATTGAAAAGGTCTATGTACTCGTTGGCCATCTCAAAGAACAAATCATTGCGGAGATTGACCACATTCGATCCGTATTACCCAAAGTTGTCATTGAACCAGTGGACTGGACAGAGAGAGGTCTGGCCTCTGATGTAGCAAGTCTTGAAAAAACAATTCATGAACCGTTTTTAACAATCCTTGGGGATGAGTTTTATTACCGAACCGATCACGATATCTTCTTAAAAGTTTTAAAAAAACACCCCAATATGGCTGCATCCATAGGGATAGTCAAAACATCATTACTCTCAAGAATCCGCAAAAACTACTCTGTAGTATTAGAGAATGATAAAATTCTAAATTTAGTTGAAAAACCAGAAAACCCGCCTAATGAACTTTTAGGTTTAGGAAGTTATTTTTTTACTCCAGAGTATTTTGAATTTTTTAAAAAAACCCCCGCCTCACCCAAGTCAGGTGTTATTGAAATTACCGACGTCATTGATAAAATGGCAAAAGAGTCCAAAGGTGGAGTGTATGCAACGATGCTTAGTTGTGAATACTTCAACATCAATTCCATGCAAGATTATTATCATGCAGTTTATGAAGTGAGAAATGATTTATTTCATAAGTTTAAAACAAGTTTGGTGATCCCAACCAACAACAATGAACGATCAATCACCGATGTGATTGTTGACTTTAAAGACAAATTCAATGAAATCATCGTCATTGATAATGAGTCCACTGATGAAACTTTGGCTCTCAGCAAAAAAGAAAAAGTGAAAACTTATACTTTTCCTGGTGAAGGGGATTCTACAAGGTTAGGGGAACAAGTAAGAAGAGGAATTGAATACGCAACAGGTGATATCATTGTTGTTGTTTCGCCTGATGGATCATTCCGGTCCAAAGACTTCCCAAAACTACTGGAATATATGAAAGATTCGGATATGGTGATTGGAACTCGTACCACAAGACAGATGATCGAACAGGGTTCTAATTTAAAACCACTCTATCGTTTGGTAAATCTGCTAATGGGAAAACTGGTAGAAGTATTTTGGTGGGGACAAGAACCAAGATTTACTGATGTAGATTGCCAGTTTTTCTCTGTTTGGCGCGAATCGTATGAAAGAGTTAAACCACAACTTGTTGTTGAAGATCGTAAGTTCATTGTAGAACTGATGATCGATATTGTAAGGTCTCATATGCGTTGTATTGAAATTCCCGTATCATATTTTAAACCAGTAGGTCAGGTGGAATACCGGTTACGTGATATGATTTCTGATTCAATCCATATTATGAAATTAATTTTATCTAAAAAGTTTTACCTAGGAGAAGATCGCGATGGCGAATAAAGTATTGGTAACAGGCGGATGCGGATTTTTAGGATCCCATGTTTGTGAATTATTTCGTAAAGAAGGTTGGGATGTTGTTAGTTTTGACAACATGACAAAATATGAATTAAAACGGACAGGTTATGGATCGGACGCCACTCGTGATTATAACTGGAATTATTTAAAGTCTCTAGGTGTCACAATGGTAAGAGGTGACATTCGGAATTTAGAACATCTGATCGATCGTTCTGCGGATTGCGATTATATCATCCACACAGCTGCACAACCTGCCATGACTATCTCTTGGGAAGATCCTGAACTTGATTTTTCAACCAATGTGATCGGAACGTTTAATGTGATGGAAGCTGCTCGTAAACATAAAATTCCTGTTGTGAATACTTCTTCCATCCATGTGTATGGAAATTCTATTAATGATAGTTTAACGGAAGGAAAAACCTCTTACGAAAGAAATCCTGTAGAGATTTCTGTAGAACAACCAACTATGGTGGGCCAAATTTCTCCCCTTCACGCTTCGAAGATGAGTGCTGAACACTATGTACGTTCTTATACTGATATGTACGGCGTAAAGGCAGCTAGCTTTCGTTTTACTGGAATTTACGGCGAACGTCAGTTTGGTGGTGAAGATCATGGTTGGGTGGCAAACTTTGCTATTCGTTCTGTTTTTGGATTGCCACTTCGTATTTTCGGAACAGGGAAACAAACTCGAGATATTTTACATGCAGAAGATGGTGCTAAATCATATTTAGAATTTTTTAAAAATCCGATTCCCGGCGTATATAATATTGGTGGTGCTAGCCCGCATAAAATTTCCCTTTTAGAATGTATTCATTTGATTGGAGAAATTCTGGGTAAAAAACAGGAAATTCTTTTTGAAGTGGAAAGACCGGGAGACATGCGTTATTTTATTTGCGACATCAAAGAAGCAAAAAAATTCGGATTTAATCCAAAAATTCTACCAAAGGAAGGTGTCACGCGACTTCTCAAATGGATTGAAGCAAACAAGGACGTATTCAATATTACTGGGAAGTAAAATGACAAATAAAACCTTAGTCATCATTCCTGCATACAATGAAGCCGATACCATTGAAGAAGTGGTTCGGGGTGCAATCGTATATGCAGATGTTTCTGTCACGGATGATGCTAGTAAAGATGCGACACCCGCCATTTTGGCAAAATTACAAAAGGAATTTGGCAAACGCCTTCATGTCATTCGCCATGAAAAAAATACTCATATCCCAAAAGGAATCCAAGATGGCATGAAGTATGCTGTACAAAAAGGGTATGATTGGGTGATTACAATGGATGCCGGTCTTTCGCATGATGCGGGATATTTGAAAGATTTCCAATCTTTCCCAAATTGTGATTTAGTCATTGGTTCCAGAACTTCTACCGTAAATGTACCAATGTATCGTAAGTTCATATCCTGGTTAGCTGCGAAAGTGATGAACTATTGTTTATCCAAGGGAATCTTCAATCTTTTTGGTGCAAACTTACGAGACTGCACAAGTGGCTACAGAAGGTATTCAAAACCGATGGTTCAAAAAATTGCAGATTACCCTTTGGAATCTGTAGCTTTTGATTTCCATATGGAAGCTCTTTCAATCGTTGCCAACAATGATGGATCCATTCAGGAATTGTCCATCCGTTATGTTTTTTCCAATAGCAGTTTTAACCGTAAAGTTTTGAAACTAGCCATCCAATTTGCAAAAAAACTTTTGTTACGAAAATGGAAACTGATCCCTCAATATCCGTAAACCAATCTCGTTTCGGTTTGAAATGGAGAGTTTTTCTTATCACCTGTAGTTTGCTTGGTGGGATTTTTTTATTAGATCGCATTTTCTTTTTTGACCTATATTTTATGTTTCCCAATGAGACGGAATGGGACTCTTCTCCTTGGTACAACTTTATACACAAAACAAAAGAGTTACAGTCTACAAAAGACAAACATAGAACCATCATCACTGGAAGTTCGGTGGCGTTATATTCTGTTTTGCCCGATAAACTCAATATAAATGATCGTTCGAAAACAAAATATTCTTTTTTTTCGCATGTGGCAATGACTCCCACAGATCTTTTTTATTATAAGGAAAACCTCCGCGAGTCTCATCCAGATTTAGTTGTATATTTACATAATTTTGCTGACTTACAGTGGGAATATTTAGAACCCAAAGATGGCAAATTTCAATTTAATGAAGATATTTGGATATTACAGTATGGGGATAGATATCCAGCGAAAACTATCTATCCTAAAGATTATTTAAAAGATTATTGGACCAAGTTGCCTAGAAAGATAATTTCTAAACTAGCCACCAAATCTTTGTTTTATGCAAGTAGATTTCGAGTTTTCTTTTGGGATCCGATACTAGTCTATGTAGATAATCATTTTAGAAGTGGAAGAAAATACCATATTTATCAGGGAGAGAAACCTAGAGAAGGTATTTGGTCGAAAGGATGGACGAAAGAGACAGCGACAATAACTTGCTCAGAAAAAAAGAATAAAGAGTCTATTTATTTCGAAAAACCAAACACAAAAATAATATTTCGGTTTTTCGATCGTAAAAATTCACCTATGAATCAAGTCCCTACGTATGAAGTAGAGAAGACATTTCAACAATCTGGATGGAACGATCTACATTGGGATTCGCTAATTGATCAATCGAAACAATGGAGCGATGTACAAATTCAAGTAATAGCTCCGTTACCTACAGCAAAAGAAGTAAATTTAATTCGTTATGGGAAGGATGAACTTGTTGGTGTCCGATTAGCTCATTTTTTCTGCAGGCCGCAAAAGATTGAAAATAGATCTTATTCTCGCGGGGATTATTGGGATGAAGCCAGATATTTGAAAATGTCTGTCGAAGAATTCAAAGCTGATTATTTTGAGAGAATGATTCACCATGCTGAATCCAGAAATGAACTATGGAGATTGCATAAAGTTCGTGAAGCCAAAAAAAATGTTAACAAAGTTTCATTTGAGCCTTGGTTGGAATTCAATCGAATCCTTGCGTTATCTGATTATTTCTATCAAAATAAAATCCCTTTTGTTTTGATTTTGAGTCCTGAGAACCCAATTGAATTTGCATTTTATAAAAATTCGCAATGGAGAAAAGATTGGATTTCCAATTTAAAATCTCATTTAGAAGGTCGAGGCCAGACTTTGATTGATCACACAGAAGCTGTAAATGATGTTAGATTCTTTTTTGATCCACACCATCTAACTTACGAAGGTGCTCAATTCTATAGTAATATTTTTTCCAATTCATTAGAGTCAAAGATTTCGAAATTAAATCCTTAGTCTGGAGTTTACAGATGCTTTTAAAACGATTCACCCCGATTTTTTTATTTTTTAATTCAAGACAATGGCTTACAGTTTTGTCTTTCGTTTTGATTTGGGGATTGAGTACGTTCGCTTACTGGAAAAAATACGAATGGAATCCTAGTTCTATGGTAAATTTTGGTTATGAGTTTGCATTGCAAAACCAAAAAGAAACTCCAGAGAAGGCCATCTTATTCAAAGGGGAATCAGGAGATTTGGGTGCAGGTTACGATGGTCAAATTTTTTATTATTTTTCAAGACCACTTTCTGAGTTTCATCTGAATTGGCCAAAGGGTTTTGATGAATCATACCGCGCACCAAGAATAGGTTATCCTTTGTTAATTGCTCTATTCGGTTTTTTTGGAAAATCTGCCGCAATCTTTGGGATGTATTTTTGGAATATTTGCCTTACTTTAGTTTCTTATTTTTATTTACGTAAACTTCTCAATGAAGAAACAAAACCATATGCAATTTTGTACCTCTTAAGCCCATTTGCATTGGGGAGTTATTATGTTTTAGTTAGTGATTCTGTAATGGTTTCCATATTAATCATTGCTTATTACTACTATGTAAAAGAAAATTTTATCCCTTTTGTACTTCTATCTAGTTTAGCAATCCTTACGAAAGAACCTGCTTTGTTTTTGTTATTCCCCTTGGGTCTTGCTGCAGTATTTCGCAGAGATTGGAAACGGATCATAGTAGTTGGATTGGTCCTTGTCATTCCTGTTTGTTGGCATTTGTATTTGGCATATCGTTTCCCAAACTGGCGACCGGGTCGCCTAACTGATTTTATTTTACCTTTGGAAGGTTTAATTTCTTATATGGAATCCATTTGGCGGTTGATAACCAGCGGGACCAATTGGAAAGATTTGGCTCGGTTGTTATCTCGTTTCCCATTGGTAGTATTATTTTTTCTAGGATTGTTTTTGCCATTTACTGGGCAAATTCGAAAAGGATGGGAATTTCGAATTTCATTTTTACTGATTATGTTTATGGTGGGGACAGCTGGGTATTATCATTTTTGGTCAGTATATGAAAATGTATCTCGAATGTTTACGCTTTCTATTCCGATTTTGTTATTGTTGATCAATGCAGATAAAACAGTTCGAAACCAAGAATATATTTTAGTAACTTTGTTTATTCTTGGCTTGTTTTTTGTAAAGGTGCTACTGGTCTCAAAACAATTAGGTTACCAAGTCGGATTCTAAAAATTAGAATCCTTTGGAATTTGAAAACTTTGTTTTGCCTCTGCGTTTAATGATTGGATTTCTTCTTTTTTAAAGATCAATTCAAACCCGTCTGACATCACAAAGTGAATGAAAGGAGTAGTCGTTCCTTTGATTAAAGATTGTAATTGTTCCAAAGATTGGATCTGATTTCCATTAACTGTTTTTAGGATCATCTGCTGAGCTGTATGGTAAGCTTTATTTCCTGATAGTGGTAATACTTGTGATAAAAAAACTACTTTTCCTTCGTTTGAATTTCTTTTGATACGATAAAAATCATTTAAATACAGAAGTTCTTTACTAACTCGATTTCTCCATTGATTTCCATGTTCTGTTAAATACTGTTCCGATAGTTCTTGGAAGATCATTCCGGCTAACATTAGATATTTGGGTGTTTGGAATCTAGAATTTCCATAAGGAATTCGAATGGAGGATTCAGAAATTGGTTTTAAATCTAATTCAAGAGAAACAGGTTTTTTGTTTCGAAACACTTTAAGTTTGATTTTTTTACCAGAAGGGGAATCAGAATCATTTGTGTTATGAAACAAATAGGAAACATTGAGTTTCCCAAACTTTGGGTGATCAAAATAACCTTTTGGATCAATCCTAAAATTAGAAACTTCTAATAAAACATCTTCCAATTGTAAAATTCCTTCAGCAGGGGAACCAGGGTAAATTTCTGCAACTAGAACACCTAAATCGTCCTTTCTCAATCCATAATAATTTCTAGTGGCACTGTCAATTAACGGTTTGAATCGAAATCCTTTGAACGGAAAATTTTTCCCTTCAATAAAGTGTTTTATCGAAAAAGTAGGGATCACTCTTCCCGTATTGTTTTCTTTAAATTGGTATAAAATTCCTTGTGGAATTCTGGAACTTACATCAACGATAAGTTCTCCCACACCATCTAATTTTTCTTCAGATTGTATTTCAATAAAGGGAAGTTCTACATAACCACTTGAATAAGATTCCATATCCAATCGGATCATTCTGATTTTTTTTTCTTCAAGGTTCCTTTGGTCTTTACTTTCCATCACAAGACCAGTCCCAGGCAAAAAGATCTCGTTGGAAAAAGTAACTGCTTTTAGATCTTTGGATGCATTGGGATCACTAAATTTTAAAATCGCAAGTCCTAAGTCTGGATCCATTCTTTCTAAGTCCGCGGTGAAAACTTTAAGTGCATCTGGTTTTTTAATTTCGATACTTGTGTAAAAATAAACTGCCTGCGCAGGAATTAAAACTCTGTTATCACCAATGTAAATCCCCGTTGATTGTCGGATCTCTGGATTTTTAAACCTCCAAGGTTGGATGAAATGAGGATACTGGACCGTCACCTTCACTTGGAGGATAGATGCATCTGTCATACCAACTGGAATTGATTTGGAATGAACCTGTCCTGCAAAAAGAAAAAAAGAGAAAATGAAAACGTGTCGAAAAATTTGGCTCAATAAATTCATGATCTTAATTTCCTGTTAGGTGGTATGATTTTTTAATTTCTAGATCTACTTTTTCTGATTCTTCGCGATCCAAAATCATAGGCAGTTGGATTCCGTAAAATTGGATACGAATTGTTTTGTCTGTGGAAGTTTGCAGAAGCTCTTTTAAATGATTTAGGTTTTTTACCTTCGTTCCATTAACAAATTCTACTACCATATTCAAATAAAAATCAGAATTGGAATTAATTGGGTGAGGTAACTTTCGATATAATACAACGTCCTCTGATTGCCCGTCGGAAAGAGTTGTGGCATCATAGAATCGATAAACTAAAAGACTTCCACCTTGCGTTTGTCCATTTTTACTCCAAGCTTCTAATAGATCTCGATTGACTGTTTGAAATAAAAGACCACCAAACATAAGATAATCGTAATTGATTCCATACCTGGCTCTTTGGTTTTCCATTTGAATCATTTTTTTAGCAGGAAACTTTACGTTTATTTTTTTCTTATCTCGGATAAGATCAAATCGGATCTCATCTCCCGCAAATTTATTATCTACCACTTCCAAAAAATCGATTGAGTTTGTTTCTAATAAGTTTCCGTTTCTACCAATTTTACGTCCATCAATGGCAGTTAAATAATCTCCAGCTTTTAAAAATCCATCGGCAGAACCTGCTTTTAAAACCTTAGTAACAAAAACTCCTTCTTCTCCATTGGGAATTCCATAATATTGTCGATGTGATTCAGAATAAGATGGTTGTGTTTGGATTCCTAACTCCACATATCCATGATAAATACCGTCTTCAATGTCTTTCAAAAAATGTTGAATGACTGCTGTTGGAATGATATAACCAATGTTTTCTCCTTTAGTTGAAGCTTGGAATGCAACTCCAACCACTTTTCCATCTTGCAGGGCAGGTCCCCCAGAGTTCCCTGGATTAATCGCTGCATCCACTTGGACAACCAAATGGCTATCAATTTGTGAATGTGCATAAGTGGATTGTTCTATTCTAGATACTATTCCTCGACTAACAGAAATTTTGCTACCACCTATGGGGTATCCAATGATGTCAACTGGGCTTGCAAGTTCTGGCAAACTACCTAATTCTAAATAATTACTATCTTCATAAAATTTTGGATCAGAAACTTCAAGTAATGCCAAATCACAATCATGGGCGATGAACAATACTTTTAATTCATACCATTCCGTTTGGTTGTTTCTTTGGGTTTCCATAAATTTAGCATTTGAAACAACATGGGCATTGGTTAGGATACGGTTTTTGGAAATTAAAAATCCTGATCCGGTAGAAGCTGAAATTCCAGACGACATCCAAGGGGAAAAGGGGTCTTTTGCTTGTGAAAAAACTCGGATTTGGACTACAGATTTCTTAATTTCGTCAATGGATTGACTGGATTCTTTCGCAGTGAGAGGAATTAGGAATAAACTGATTAAAAATAAAATAGTACTCGCAAAGTAAAATGGGGAGATGAGAATTTTTTTTTGTTTTTGCATGAGTTTGTTTGAATCCACCATATTTGGAGTTACCGCCTTTTTTTCGCTGATTGCGGGCATCGTTTCATTTAGAAAGAATCCGCGAACAAGAATGAAAACAAGTTTTTCAATCCTCGCTGCTTTTTTCTGTATCGGAGATTTGACAATCCTTTGTGATACTTTGTTCTTAGAAAACCAAATCTTAAACCAACCCCATATCATCTCTACCTATTTAGTTTTCGAATCATTTATCCTTTTATTCTTTGGATTACAATTTCCTACATTCTTTCGTAACTTTTCTCGTTTGGTAGTCATTTGTTCTTTTGTATTGGGAATGGGGATTATGCTTTTATTTGTGGACTTGGGGTTACTCAATGAAGTATATCCCAATGCAAGTCTCATTTTATTGAAATATTATTATAATACATATTATGCGTTGGCTTTTTTTGCGTTTTCTTATTTGATCATTGCCAAATTACGATTCAATTTCCCAGCAATTCAGAAGTTTATGGAGTATATTTATTTTGCTACTTTCTTTGCCTGTGTCTTTTTTTTGATTCTTTGTTTTTTCTCAGATTGGATCCCGCTAACAACCAAATATTTTTTGCATTCATTTCTATTTATGAACCTTTTGTTTCTCTTTTGTTTTGCCGTTTTTTTATTCCATTATTCCTTTACAGAGGACTATTTAACTCATCCGTTTTCTTCTATTTTTGAGCGGTCTACAAAAATTTTTGAAGAACAAATCCCTGCCACAAGATCCAATTCCAGACTCATCAAAGAAAAACTTTGGAGTTTGTATGACAAAAGAAATTGGCGTCATATTATGGATAGTTTTTGGTTTCAGATACTTGTGGATGAAACCTTAGACAATGCCTTAGAACATGGGGGTAAAAGAGAAGATGATATTATTACGGTACATGTATTTGAATCACGTAAGTTCATTGATGTTTATGTGATTGATAGTGGAAAGGGATTCAATCCACGCAAAATTCCCAGTCCCATCGAGTCGGACAGAAAATTAGTAACAGGCGGAAGAGGGATTCATATTCTGAAAAAACTCTTTGTGGTTCGTTGGAATTTTCTTGGGAATGAAGTGAGCATCCGAGTCGACAAAACAAAGAATTCTGATTGGAAATCCGCAACCTAACCAAAACTCTTTGTTTTTAGTTTATTTTTTATTTTGTAGAATCAGTGTCCTTCAAATTCACAAATAGAAAATACATCAATTCCGTATGTATCTTTAATTCGTTTCGCACCACCTAAATCGGGTAAGTTGATAATTGTGGAACATTCATGAATCACACCTTTTAAATTTTGGATGAGTTTGATGGATGCTTCCAGAGTTCCGCCGGTAGCAATCAAATCATCCATAATCAAAACACGGTCCCCAGGGCTAATGGCGTCAGTATGGATTTCTACATGGTCCACTCCATACTCCAATGCATAAGACTCGGAAATAGTGGTGCCTGGCAATTTCCCTTTTTTTCGGATGGGCACAAATCCAACGCCGAGTTGGAAAGCCAATGCCGCCCCAGGGATAAAACCCCTCGCATCAATGGCCGCAATTTTATTCAGTTTAGCATTTTGGTATCGTTCTACAAACATCCCAATGGTGAGTTGGAATCCTTCCGGATCAATGAGAAGGGAAGTAATATCGCGAAATAGAATTCCTGGTTTTGGATAATCGGGAATGGTACGAATCTTTGATTTAACAATGGACATAATAGGATGAAACCAAAGAAGACTAGAGCATTGCAATAAAAAAAGGCCGGCGTTTATGCCGACCTTTCCTTCTTTGATACCGTAAATACTGTATCTAAAAGATTTTATCTCATTTGTTTGAGAGCCAAAATTCTTTCTTCTAATGCAGGGTGGGTTGCAAATAGGGAAAGAAATCCACCTTTGTTGGAAGAGATCTTAAAGGAAGCCAAAGCTTCGCCTCTCGGATCTTCTGGCATCTCTACCATTTGTCGCAATGATTCTAAAGCAGAAATCATAGATTCTCTACCCGCAAGTTTGGCACCACCAGCATCTGCTCGGAACTCACGTTGGCGTGAGAAATAAGCAACAGCCATTGAACCAAGAATCGAGAATGCAATGTCTAGAACGATTGTCACAACAATTCTTACGATATGTGCCATCTCTTCTTTTACTGCATTGGCTGCCAAGTAGGCAATGATACGAGAGATAAACATCGCAAATGAGTTCACAACCCCTTGGATGAGGGTAAGAGTCACCATATCACCGTTGGCAACATGTGTTAGTTCGTGAGCGAGTACACCATCCAACTCTTGTGCATTCATTCGATTGAGAAGACCAGTGGAAACAGCAACGAGTGCGCTGGATTTACTTGGTCCTGTTGCGAAAGCATTCACTTCAGGAGATTCGTAAATACCAACTTCCGGCATGGGAAGGTGTGCTCTTTGTGCCAAAGATTGTACTCTGCGATAAACATCCATCTCAGGTGCAGAAGCTTTTTTAGGATCGATGATTTTGACACCCATCGTCCACTTCGCCATCATTTTAGAAAGTAAAAGCGAAATGAATGATCCCGCCATACCCCACATCAAACAGAATACAATGAGACGCGTTAGATCTAAACCATAAGCACGGATACTAAATCCCATCGAACCAAGTAAGGTGGTTACGATAGAGATCGTAGTCATAATCAAAATATTGGTTAACAGGAAAAAACCGATTCGTTTGATCCAAGTCATAGGAAATTGTTCTCCTTAAGGTTCTCAGGGAACCTGTTCATTAGACTAAAACAGTACTTGTTTAGGTTTGAGATTACAAGCAAATTAATGCTTTCATTTTGTTTGTTTTTCTTTGGGACCAAGGAACTGGACGAGTAAAAATAGGGTCGCAAGGGATAAATAAGCTATTGGAAAATCCCAACTCGCAAGTTCGGTGAACCGATTTAAAATGGCATTCCCTTGTAGTTCGTAAGAATGAATCCATCCAATGGCAGAAAGGACAGTGGCAACGCCCGCCCAAATTGCTGCTTTATTCCATTCTCTTTCTAGGATAAATACAACCATCGCCGACCAGATCATTGAAGTGATGAGAAATCCTTGTGATAATGAAAGCACTCCACTCAAAGCATACGGGAGAAAGTTCAGATGAGGAGGGAGGTCAGATAATGAAAAATGAACCACTTGCTTTACACCTAATTCCTGCAAGGTGGTTTGTAATTTTCCATCCAAAAAGATAAACACATTTTGAATGATAAGGACTGCCCAACCGGCAAACGCCGGTAATAACCCAACCACAACTGCAGGAGAATGATGTCGGGGAATCGCTTGGAAGGCTTGGCTTGTAATTACAATTCCAATCCAAAGTACGATAGCCATTCCTGCTTCCACAGGAATGAGTGCTTGGATGAGTCCCATAAGTCCAAACAAACTCACCACAGTCATAAAAATTCCAGACAGTACAGAATAACTATGTTTTGCGCCAAGTGCTTTCCAGCCAGGATGACCAATGTAAATGGTTGTGGGAAAAGGAGAACCGAATGCGGTACCAGCAAGGGTTCCAAGTCCATTCACAAGTAAGGAAGTTTTTGTATCAAAACTATCACCAGATGCTTCTGCCGATTCAATGTTTTGTAATGAACCAATGACATTAAAAATTCCCATAGGTAGGATCACAGAAAAATAGGCTTTGATATTGGCGTAAGTTAATGTTTCGATGAGAGGACTAATAGAAAGTTGTGGGAAATAAAATCCTATTGTTTGTAATCCATTTTCAATCGCACCAGGTTGGTAAATGGGATCTCCCCAAAAAGAGGAAAGATATGATAACAAAATCCCAAGTAATACTGAAGTAAGACCTCCTGGGATTCCAAATGGGAAACGTACCTTCCCAAAGTATTGTAATAAAATGATACCTAGCGGAATAAAGGCGATAATGGGTCTTTCAAAAGTGCGGAGTAAAAAATCCATTGAAATAAAAGTGATCGCGATCCCTGCTAAAGCAGAAAGTAAGGCCGCCCTGGGAGTGTATAAGCGAATTTTTGCGGCTACAAAAGAACCAATGACTTCAATACAACCCGATATGAAAGAAACTAAAAGACCTGCTTTCCAGGCGGCTACATAATTCCCAGTCGCTTGGTAAGTAGGAAACATCACAAAAAATACAAATGCAAAAAGAGAAACGGTATTAATTCCGTAAGGAATTGCTGTAACGTCTGTGCGGTGGGTTTTTTGGCCCAATTTCCAGGCCTGCCAGGCGTAAAATACATTCCCAACTAACAGAGATACTGCGGCACCTGGTAAAACCACAGCAGTGATAAAAGCGAGAGGGAAACCACATACTCCCAAACAAAGGGCAGAAAGTACTAAAAGTTGGATGAGGTTGTCTACCATGAGACCAAAAAATCCGTCTAAATCACCTCTTGTGATGGTAAAAAAATTCATTCGTTCCGTTTCCCTCCAAAATCAACCCGAATCACATTCCCATCTCCACTCACTTCAGGTTTGGTTACCTTGGGTTTCGAAACATTCTCTTCTTGCGTTGCAGTTGTTTCTACTTGTAAAAATCGAAGTTGTGTTGCCGAATTTTGAAATTTATCGTAAATACGAAACACAGCATCCCAAGGTATCATCGTAGGTTCCCAAGCAGATCCAAACTGAAGTTCAGCAAATAAATAATCTGGTTTGCTATCTAATACTTTTACCGCTTTGTCACCAAATACAAGTACGATGCCAGATTCTTTTTCTGCATTGAGTAATCCACGTTTGCCAATTTCTAATTTAGGATGTGGCATTACATGAATGTAAAATACACCAAATCTTTCCCAATAGAGATTGAATAAATCTCTTTTAAACTCACGTAATGTTGTGATTTCTTCCTCGGTGAGTTTTTCGCTCATAAATTCCTTTTGCCATGTGAAGTTTCCCACTCGATGTATTCATCGTGGATTTTGTATTCTGGTATAATTTCTTTAAAAGCTGCGAAAAGTTCTCTATTTTTGTTAGCTTTTGCAAGAGAGAACAATCGGTTTAACTTATTTTGAAATAGGAGAAGATTATAATTTTCTAAAGGAGCAGCAATTCGAATTTTTGGATGGTGGGTTTTTTTGATTCCTTCTTGGTTGAGAAGGAGTTCTTCATATAACTTTTCCCCTGGGCGTAATCCAGAAAATTCTATTTTGATGTCTTTGTGCGGGGTGTAACCTGATAAACGAATCATCTCTTCGGCAAGGGAAAGAATTTTGACTGGTTCTCCCATATCCAAAATAAAAATTTCGCCGTGTTCGCCCATACTTCCTGCTTGTAACACGAGTTGTGTGGCTTCTGGTATTGTCATGAAGTAACGAATGACATCGGGATGTGTAACAGTGACGGGCCCACCGCGTTTGATTTGCTCTCGGAAACGAGGGATGACACTCCCGTTGGATCCAAGAACGTTACCAAATCGAACGGTAATGAATTTTGTTCGTGAATTTTGCGAAATATGTTGGAGGTAAATTTCTGCAGCTCGTTTGGACGCACCCATCACATTGACAGGGTTTACCGCTTTGTCAGTGGAAATCAAAACAAATCGTTCTACACCAATAAGGCGACAAACGTCAGCAACGTTTTTAGTTCCCATTACATTATTTAACACAGCTTCAGAAGGATTGATTTCCATCATAGGAACGTGTTTGTAAGCCGCAGAATGGAATACAACAGATGGCCTATGTTCTTCAAAAATAGCAGAAATCCGTGAAAGATTTTTGACATCGGCAATCACTGGTCGAATGTCAATGTTGAGATCTGAAAAACTTTTTCTAAGTTCGTAATCTATCTCGTATAACGGAGTTTCTGCGGCATCTAAAATCACTAATACACTTGGTTTAAAAAGTGCCACTTGACGACAAATTTCGGAACCAATGGAACCACCAGCTCCCGTTACAAGGATTACTTTTTTTTCTAAATAAGAACGAATGGATTCAATTTCCAAATCCACTGTGGGTCTTCCCAAAAGGTCTTCTACTTGTACTTCGCGGAGTTGGGTGATATTGGGTTTGCCTGAAAGATATTCGCCAAACGTAGGTAGGATTTTAAAATCCACACCGGCACTTTCGCATTCTTTCATGAGTTTGCTGACAACTCGTCCATCAGGTTGAGGGACAGTCATAATTACTATTTTTACAGCATAACGAACTAAAATTTTACCAATCTCATCTGTGGCACCAAGGATCGGAACTCCTTGGATGTAACCACCTTTTTTCGATAGGTTGTCATCTAAAAAGCCAATGGGTTGATAATCTAAGTCAACGTTTCGTCTAATCTCTGTTAAGAAGGAACTTCCTAATTTCCCTGCGCCGACTAGTAAAATGGGGGTCCCTCGTTTGGATTTGTCAGAATTAAAAATTTGTTCCCGAAGCATTCTCCAACTCAAACTTCTGAGACACAAAAATCCTAGGAGGATGAGTGTATCTAGAATGGGTACCATCCGAGACAATTGGTGGAACCGATTGTAGAAGAGAAGGGCGAGAGTCGAAACAAGGGAAGAAAGGACTGTGGCTTTGATGATGGAAAGAAGATCGTGTAACGAGGCGTAAGACCATAACGACCGGTAAATCCCCGAAAACAAAAATACGATGCTCCTTGAGACAACAACGATGGTAGTACACACCCAAAAGTCAGGATAACTATCTAAAAATCGTAGGTTTTCAAAACGCACTAGGTGTGCGAGAAAATACGACAAAAACATAAAGAGTATGTCTACAGGAAAAACCCAGTATCGTCTCGGGATCGATTTCATATCTGATAAATAAGGGTATTTGGAACAAAATTCCTTGTAAATACAGAATCTTTTCCGAAGAATAGAAAAGAGGAAAAACCTGTTTGAAATCACTTCTTTTCCGGCTAGCGGGAACATTTTCTGCGGAAATTGGCTCTGAACTTTATTTAAAATTGAAGGAGGAAACTCTTTCCCCCTCTCTTTTTTGCCTTGATTTTTCGGAAGTCGATGAGGTCACAGAAGTAGGTTGGGAATTTTTAAGAAAGATTGTAGGTCGTTGCAAAGAAACAGGCTCTAAAGTGGCAGGGTTTGGGCTGTCTTTCGCCATATCAGATGAAAACTCAGTTTTACTGCCTCTCCATTCCACAGAACCCGATTGTATTCATTTTTTAGAATCCCAGATGATGAGTGAAACCCCTGCAAATGAACTCACTCCCAAAGCGGAGGAAAAAACCGTTCACTGTCCGGAATGCCAAACACTCCTGCGTTGGAAATTAGCAGGGGATTATCTTTGTCCTAATTGCCAGATCAAATTTTTTGTAAATAAAAAAGGATGGGTCTCCACTTACGAACGTTTGGTGTGATTCAAATGTTTCGTAGGAATCGCTTCCCATGGTTTGTCAGGCCAAGGATGTTTTGGATATCTACCTTTTAATTCTTTTTTGACTTCATGGTAACCATGATTCCAAAAACTTTCCAAATCTTTTGTAATTTGTACAGGCCTGCGTGCTGGAGAAAGTAAATGAATGAGAATATTTACTTTTCCGTTGGCCAGTTTCGGTAGAGACTTTAGACCAAATAACTCTTGTAATTTGACATGTAGTTCGGGTTCAATACCATCATAATTCAATTGGATTTGAGAACCAGAAGGAACTTTGATGGATACGGGTGCCTGGGAATTGACCAAACTCAATCTTTCATAACCAACATAGGCCTTAAATGCTTCATAAAAAGGGAGTTTATCTAAGGCCAATTTTCCTGAATTAAAATTGATAAAAGGAAACAACCATTCCTTTGCGGTTTGTTTTAGATAGAATGGATCCAAATTGAGATCTAAAACTCCAAAATTCACCAAAAATCGCACGCGGTGATAAAATTGTTTTAATTCAGAATCTTTGAACCAATCTTCTTCCCCATTGGACTTTGAAATGTATTCTTCCAGTGCCAAGCTGAGTAAAGTTGGATTCGCTTCTTTTGATTCTCTGGAATCCAAAACCAATTCCCCAAGACTTCTTTCTTCTTTCACCAAAAGAAAAGATTCCCCTCTTTGGTTGGTCTGTTTTCCCGAAACAATTTTAGTGTGTATTTGTTCCAAAAAGTATTTCTCAATTTGGTTTAGGTCCAGAGGTAGATAGTTAGTTATGTAAAGGTCTTGTCCGAATGAGAATGTATCCAACACCAAAATATATTCTGGTATTTGAATGGATGTTGTATTCAGAATTCCCAATTTACCATTTGAAAGTTTAAAATCTTTTTCCCCTGGAACTTTTGCTTTTGCAATGCGATCCGGAAATCCAGATGCCAAATAAAAAAGTCGATTTTGTCCTAATGAAAGGGAAGAAAAATCCGTTTTTTCCCTGTAAATACGCAAAATTTGATTATAAACGCCACGTAATTCAAAAGGGAATAGTGAAGGTAAATTTTCATCAGGGAAAATTTTTCCTTCTATACTTGAACTTTCTTTCCCAACTAACGAGACTATATCGGAAATGATATTTTCTTTGTCTTTCGGTAGAATTGCCAAAATTTTTCCTAATCGAATTGGGAGAGGGTATCGTAAACATTCTTTTCCTAAATTGGTAAGGTTTGAATTTTTATCCAAACAACCTAGGAGTTTTAATCGATTGGTACTTTGGATCACTGATCCTTTGTTTGGCGAATCCAAAAATGGTAATTGATGGATTTCTTCTCCCCAAGCTTTAATTTCTAGAACTAAACGATCAATGTCGCCAGAAAGAATTTCAGGTTTGGTTCGATCTAAAAACGAACTTTCCTCTTCTTGGAACCAAAGCCGATATACTAAACCTTTTCCTTCTCTGGCAGCACGACCTGCTCGTTGTTTGGCGCTACTCAAACTAATCCGATCTTTGACTAAATGGGACACACCTGATTCTGAATCAAAAATAATATGTTTGTGATAACCTGAATCAAAAACAACGCGAACGCCAGGAATGGTGACAGAAGACTCTGCTATATTTGTAGAAAGAATGATTTTCTTTTTCCCAATAGGCGCAGGTAAAAATATTTTTTCTTGGTCTGATAAATCCATATCACCAAACAAACCGTAAACAACAGCGTTTGATTTGATTCCAGGAATGGATTCCAATTGGTTCCTAAGATTTTGGATTTCTTTTTTTCCAGATAAAAAAACCAAAATATCACCCTCTGTTTGTTCAACGGCTTTGGGAACTAAATCAAATAGTCGTTCTGTTAGTCTTTTTTTTGAATCACCCATATAGAAAATTTCTAATGGATGTGGGTTGGCATTGACATGAATGGGTTTAGATTTGATCCCTATGGAATCAAAATTTTGACCTTCCAGGGTTGCAGACATAACAAGTAGTTTTAAATCACTACGAAAGACCTCTTGGGTTCGGCGGGCTAATGCAAAACATAAATCAGAATCCATCCGTCTTTCGTGAAATTCATCAAAGACAATCAGTCCATATTCTTGTAGTTCAGGGTCTGCCAATAAAATTTTTGTTAAAATCCCATCGGTCACAAATTCAATTTTTGTATTTTTCCCAATTTTAGAATCAAAACGAACTCGGTATCCCACCGTATTTCCCAAGTCTTCGTTTAATGTTTGGCTAATCCTTTTTGCGGCATTTTTAGCTGCAATTCTCCTAGGCTCTAAGATACAAATTTTTTTCCCGGAGGAAACGCCAGCTTTTAGAAGTTCTGTTGGGAGAGCTGTGGTTTTCCCTGTACCAGGAGGAGCATCCAGGATGGTGACCGGATTTGTTTGGATCGAATCGACAATAGATTGTAAGGCGGTGAGTACGGGGAATGGATCCAAAGGTTGTGACACTTTTATTCTTATAGAAGAGGGTTGATTTCCTTATGAAAAAATCAAACAATTTGTAATTTATTTTAAGAAATCGCAAGAATCGGGTTTCCAACATCCATCGAATTCGTTAAGATTTCCTTGTGGATTCCAATCACAAACACTACGAAATCATTAAAAACTCCATCGAATATGTTCTGGAGCATTTTGAAGAACAACCGAATTTAGAAGTTTTGGCAGAAAGAGTTTCTTTAAGTCCTTTTCATTTCCAAAAAGTATTTCGGACCTGGGCCGGCGTATCACCTAAAGAATTTTTACAGTTTGTTACTGTATCTCACGCCAAACAACTGCTAAAAGAGGAAAATCTTTTGGACACTACCTATTCTCTCGGATTATCAAGTACTGGACGATTACATGATTTATTTGTCAAATTGGAAGCCATGACTCCTGGTGAATTCAAAAAAGGAGGGGAAGGAATTGTATTACAATACGAAGTATTTACTTCTTTGTTTGGAGAAATTCTATTAGTTTCTTCTGAACGAGGAATCCAGTCCCTTCAATTTATTGATTCCTTGGACCAAGGGATTGTTGATATAAAAAAAGAATTTCCGAATGCAATTTGGAAAGAAGGAGGATCAAAGGAACACCAAAAATTAAAAGACTACTTTCAAAATTTTGTGATTCCAGAAACGCCCATCCCACTTTATCTTTATGGAACCGAATTCCAATTTAAAGTTTGGAAATCTTTATTAAAAATACCAATGGGAAATCTTTGTACTTATGGAGACATTGCGGAGTCCATAGGACAAACGTCTGCACAAAGGGCAGTGGGAACGGCAATCGGTAAGAATCCCATTGCTTATTTAATCCCATGCCATCGTGTAATCCAATCTTCAGGTTTGTTTGGTGGCTACAGGTGGGATCCAAATCGGAAACGAATGATCATTGCTTGGGAACAGTCTAAACTTGTTTCACCAAACAATGAATTGCCGTAACGACTTAAATTATATTCTTAAAAATCAAATGGATCCTTATATTGGTTTTACGCCAAATGTCTTGTGTGAGAGACTAAAAAGAATCCTACCAGTAAAAAACTTTGGGCTATGAGGTAAGTGACCCAAGGAACTTGGAACTCCCATTTGGGGTGTCTTGTACCATTGATCGTGGTTTCTCCCATCACAGCATCGGAAAGAAGGAAAAAACCAGCACCAATGGCTAAATACATCCAAACTCCACCAAATACCAAATAGGCGTTAATACAGAGGGAAACAAAAAAACACAAAACCAGCCCATATACAAAGGCAGAAGTCATTACCCATTTGGAACGATTGGGGTTATAAACTCGGAAATAAAAAATCAACGCTGGTAGAATTAATAAAACGATAGTGATGGCATAAGGTAAAACACCATTGTAGATTTCATTCCATGTGGTTAATTTCCAAAAGGATAACAAAAAGAAAACTTGAGCAATGGCAAAACTAAAGATTCCACCGAGGACCGGATCTTCCATTTGCTTTTTGGCCATTGGGAACTGGAGGTTAAACCAATCACCTAAAAATGAAAACCCAATCGCATACAAAGGATAAGAAAACCGTGCATGACCCAATTGAAATAATAACCATGCAAAAAGCAGAATTTGAAAGGAAAATCCGAGATAAACCCCTCTGGAATGTTCTAATCGATTGAGTGGATTTGTCTCTCCTTGGATCGTATACCAATGAATACAAAAGCCGGAGATGATTGCTAAAGGAATGGTTGTGAGAATTAAGTAGTATACCATGCTGTATCTTACCACCCTGAATCAGAAAAAGCAAACGATAGTTGAATTCTTATGATTCTTTTGTGAAATAATTTAGGAGATTAACTCCATAATAATATGTGGATTATCATGATTGTAGGCTGTTACTTTGATTGACTTGCTTTGCCATACATGATACCTCAAAGAAAAGAAAAAACTTACATTGTCTGTCTAGGAACCAGTGGTGATACTTCGATTTATATTTTTCTATTTGATTGTTTTTTTGTGAGCCAATGCACAAAAACAAATCAGTCTTATCAAACATGCGAACGAGCCGATTTAGATTATCTGGTTTGTTCTCTTGTGGTATACCACACTTATACATTTTGTGCAGAGTTACTTGCGGAAAGGGTAAAGACAACAATGATACGCTTCTGGTGTAAACAAACCTTCTAGTAGTACGAGCACTTACAAAGCACTCGTAGCCGATGGAACAAATCGTATTGCTTGTGCATCAATAGCCAATTTTCTATCTGTGGGTACTGCCGGATGTGCCAACAACAATGGAATTCTGTGATTCCATTTCGAAAATAATGTGTAACCCATGTGCGTGATCTAAAGTGTTACCTATGTGCCTTTCTATACAACCAGCCATCGTTTGTTATGCGACATAATCTATATTATCGGAAGTGCCTCAATGCATCACGTAATGATCTACTAGAAATGGGAACGAAGCAAAACAAAGAATTACAAATTAGGATTTGCTATCACATATGCGTGTGAAAAACCCACGAGTCTATCCACATTTAGGTGGGCTCTTTGGGCATCATAAGACATAATTTAAGCAATATTACTTTTTAACAGGACTACCCACTCGTTTTTGAATGACTTCGTTCAGTACTTCAACGAGTTCTTGGAATTCATCGCCTTTTCGAATGCGAATGGTCTCAATGGGATCTCCAGATGCCATACGTTGTAAGGATCGTTTGATACTAAAAACGGGTCCTGCCATTTTATGAGATTTAAATACAGAAAATACAGTGATGAGTAATAAATATAGAATGGAAAGTGTGACTACAGCATCAAATTGAATGGTATACATATTCAGTTGGTGGTCGTAGTTCGGAAGATAAATCTCTCGAGGAACAAATTTTTCTTTTGATTCACCAGGAGCTGGATCCTCGTTTTCCACTTTCCAAAAAACAGTTTGAGCGTCTTGTCGAAGACGAAAAACAGCACCTCCATCATATTTCGCTTGGTTCAACCAATAGAGAAAACCCAAAGTCACAAGTACTCCAGATATAAATAAGAGAGAATAATGAGCTAAAAACTTTAATTGAAATTCCTTATCGATAAGATAGTGAAAACGAAAGGTCTTTTTGTGATTTTGAGACATGGCTTACTTCAGGTGTTCCCCTAGGGTGTTAGGGAAGACCTTCTCAGAAAAAGATAATATTGTCAAAAACTTATAGAAATTAACGAATTTTTTCTGTTTCTAAGATCTTTTGGATCGGGATTTCGATAAGTCCTTCCAGTCCTTGGAAGTGAAGATGAGTTTCTGATTGCCCAAGGATCACTCCTCGGTATTCTGTTCCATCTTCCAATCGTACAAGTTCTAATCGAGCATGTTCTTCGTATAGCATAGACTCACGAGCAAGTATGGTTTGTGTTTGGAATGCCTTGAGTTCCTTATCTTCTTTCATAGACAATGTTGAAGTTGTGGCCGGAAAAGTTTCTCCTAGTTTGACAACTGTTTGTTGTTTGGAAGTAAGAATGAGATCTCCCACTGCCACAGATCCTTCCCGAACGGCGACGATTTCAGACTGTCCATCGAACTGAACACTGAAAATGGTCCCTCTAACTTGCGTAAGATGTTCTCCTGCTTGGACAACAAAATGACTATCTTTTGAAAGTTTGGAAACAGAAGCGAAGATCTTCCCTTTTTTCACAGAGAATTTTTGAGATTGAGAATCGTTTGTTTTTTCAATCACATCCATTGCTACTTCTGAATTAGGAGTAATCCGCATCCAAGAACCAGTTTCAAAATCCAAATCAATCTGAGAGGTACCTTCGGTAATGACAATGTCTCCCGATGCCAATTGGTAATGTTTGACAAGAGGTACAGGACTGGAACTTCCTTGTGGTATTACGGTAACCTTTCCTTTTACGGAAGAGACAAGCACTTTCAAAGGAGAGACCATCGGTTTGGACTCTTTGGCGGAAGGGACTGCCACTTCCAATTGGTTTTGTTTTTTGGGGCTAAGTAAAAATACAAATAAAAGAGCTGCCGCTAATGATAAAACAGAGCCTCCTACGAAAGCAAGTCCCAAAGGTTTACGGAAAAAAGAAATTACATTGTTGGAAGATTTTGGCTCTGGAGTGTATTCGAATCGGATGGTACGTTTCGATACAGTCTCCCAGGAAGGAAAATCCACAGATTCCGTCTTTTTGGCGGGTTTTCTTAGGAGTTCTTCCCATTTAGCGAATGTATGTTGCTTATCAAATTCGTTCATTGGTTCTAATCCGGTACCAGATTTTCTCTTTTCGCTATGGCCAACACCTTCTCAGTGGCTCTTATGACCAAACGAGAAGCGGTAGAAACCGAAACACCTAAGACCTCAGCGATCTGCACCAACTGAAATCCTTCCACATTTTTGAGTAACAAGGCAGAGCGTTCTTCTTCCGACAATTCTCCCAAAAAAGAATAGAGTCTATCCTCTAAATCTTGGTATTCGGCTTTGATTTCGAGTTTTGGATTGTGGCTATGAAACTCGATCTCATCGGAGACAATCTCTCTTGTTGTAGAAAACTTTTTAGCATAATTGATAGATAAATTGCGAGCAATCGTGTACAAAACCATGACGGACTTCTCTTCCGAAAGGCCAGCATTTCCATAGTGTTTGTGAAAACTTAAGAAACTGTCTTGCATCAAATCCATTGCTGTGTCCGCATTTTGAGTGTACTTGTAAAGGAAGTCATAAATACGTTTATGGCTTCTTTCGTAGATTTGACTCATAGAGACAGTTTTGTCTGACACAATCTTGTATGTGTTGGTAAAACCGAGTCTCTGACAAGTAAAATCCCGTTCCTCTCTATAAAAGTAAACAAACGGGACAGGTCAGATTCTCAAGTTAGCAGATTATTTTTCCCTTAAAAGGGCATCATTCGCAGCATTTTTATAAGCACCAATCATAGTCGGGTAGTTAAAAATGTGTTCGGTGAAATACTCAATGGGCGCTTTGAGATTTACAACACATTGTCCAAGAGCAATTAGTTCAGTGGCTTTATCGGAAATGATATGAACTCCCAAAACTCGTCTGGACTTTTTATCAAAAATAATTTTTAATAGTCCGACTTGGTCCCCACTGATTTGGGCACGTGTGATGGTGTCAAACTTTGCCATTCCCACTCCATAAGAAACTCCGCGAGCTTTGAGAGCTTCTTCTGTTGGGCCAATGGTTGCAATCTCTGGAAGAGTATAAATTCCAATTGGAAATTCTTCGGCATCTACAGGAACAGAAGGATGGCCAAACATATGTTTTGCGACATAAGCTCCTTGGTACATGGAAACAGATGCTAAACTAGGAAATCCAATGACATCTCCACAGGCATAAATATTTGGAACACTGGTTTGATAGTTTTCATTCACCAAAATTTGTTTTCGATCATTTGGAACGATTCCAACGGATTCTAATCCTAAATTTTCTACATTCCCCAATCGACCACGTGAGATGAGAACTTGGTTGACTCGTACCACTTCACCTTTGTTAGTTGTGAGTTCGAATCCTTCTTCATTTGGAAGTTTATTGTATTTAGTAATGGATGAATCCACATGGATGGAAATTCCCGATTGTTGCATGATACGAGACATTTCACTCGATACATCTTCATCTAAAAAACCAAGGATGCGACTTTGGGAATCAAAAAGATGGACCCGCACTCCGATATGGGCAAAAATTGTGGCGTATTCAGATCCAATGATTCCTGCACCCACCACTGCCAATGAAGCGGGCATCTTTTTCATCGCAAAAAGACCATCACTGTCGTAGATTAACCCATCTTCAAAAGGGATGTTTTCGTTTGTGGGGCGACGAGGACTACTACCTGTTGCAATAAGAATGTTCTCGGTTTCATAGACTTTTTTTCTACCTGCGGAGTCTGTGACTTCTACATGATTGGCATCCACGATTTTTCCCCAACCGGTAAGAGTTGTGACTCGGTTTTGGATCATTTGTTCCCGAGTGACGTCTTCTTCTTTTTCAATCACAGTCCCCGCACGAAACATAAGTTCCTGTAAGGTAAGCATTGCCGGTTGTGGCGATTGCAAACCGTGGAGATTGGACAATTTTAAATTTCGATAGAAGCGACTCGTTTCTTGTAAGGATTTGGAAGGGATGGTACCGTAGTGGACACAACCTCCACCCAAGTAAGGGTCTTTTTCAATAATGGCTGCTTTTTTTCCCATTTTGCTTGCTTGGATAGCAGCTTTTTGTGCGGCAGGACCGCCCCCGATGGCGAGTAAATCAAAACGATTGATGGACATTTGCTAAAAAAAACAATACTAACAAAATGAAAAATAGCAAGGAAAAATTGACAATACAAGTCAACAGTCCCGTTCTTTGTCTTTTTCACCTAACAAAGTACTACATGAAATACAAAAAACCTTGCTTTGAA